>NZ_CAKJTL010000121.1:0-21711 GCF_917627385.1 Protofrankia sp. CiT1 | reverse complement strand
ACGCTCTGAGCGCGCGACAGGACCAGCGGTCGCGCACTCTTCGGCCGGGAAGGCCGCGGTCCAGGAGCGCTGCCGGAGATCAGCCGCCGCGGCGGTTGGTGCGCTTCGGGGCGGTGACCTTGTTGGCGACGCTGTTGCCGAACTCGTCGACGAGGCCGGCCCGGCGCAGCGCGTCGGCGAGGGCGCCAGTGGGCGCGCTCGGCTCCCCACGGCGGGGGCGGGGCTGCGCGGCGCGGGGCTGCGCTGTTCCCCGCGGCTGTGTTCCCCGCGGCTGTGTTCCCCGCGGCTGTGCGGTCTTTCGTGGCTGCTCGCCGCGAGACGGGTTGCCACGGGGTGAGCCGCCGCGGCTGGCATCGTCGTCGAGACGCAGGGTCAGCGAGATGCGTTTGCGGGGGATGTCGATGTCGAGCACCTTCACCCGCACGATGTCACCGGGCTTCACCACGTCGCGAGGGTCGGCGACAAAGGTCCTCGACATCGCCGAGACGTGCACGAGGCCGTCCTGGTGCACACCGACGTCGATGAAGGCGCCGAATGCCGCGACGTTGGTGACCACACCCTCCAGCACCATGCCCGGGGTGAGGTCGGCAAGAGTGTCGACGCCCTCGGCGAAGGTGGCGGTCCGAAACGCCGGGCGCGGGTCGCGGCCTGGCTTCTCCAGTTCCGCCACGATGTCGGTGACGGTCGGCAGGCCGAAGGTCTCGTCGACGAAGTCCGCGGGCCGCAGCGCACGCAGCGCGGCGGTGCTGCCGATCAGCGTCGTGATCTCGCTGCCGGTCGACGCCAGGATGCGGCGCACCACCGGATAGGCCTCCGGGTGCACGCTGGAGGCGTCAAGGGGGTCGTCCCCGTCCCGGATGCGCAGGAAGCCGGCGCACTGCTCGAACGCTTTCGGGCCGAGCCGAGGGACCTCGGTGAGCGCCCGGCGTGAGCGGAACGGGCCGTTGGCGTCACGGTGGCGCACGATGTTCTCCGCGAGGCTGTCGCCGATCCCGGACACGCGTGTCAGCAGCGGGGCCGAGGCGGTGTTGACGTCGACCCCGACGGCGTTCACCGCGTCCTCGACGACCGCGTCGAGCGAGCGGGATAGTTTGATCTCGGACAGGTCGTGCTGGTACTGGCCGACCCCGATTGATTTTGGATCGATCTTGACGAGTTCCGCCAGCGGATCCTGCAGGCGGCGCGCGATCGACACCGCGCCACGCAGCGAGACGTCCAGCTCGGGCAGCTCGCGGGAGGCGTAGGCCGAGGCTGAGTAGACCGAGGCCCCGGCCTCCGACACGATGACCGGGGTGAGCGCCAGTTCGGGATGCAGCCTGGCCAGCTCGCTGGCGAGCTTGTCGGTCTCCCGGGACGCGGTGCCATTGCCGATCGCGATCAGCTTGACGCCGTGCTGGGCGGCGAGGCGGGCGAGCACGGCGATCGACTCGTCCCAGCGCCGCCGCGGCTCGTGTGGGTAGATCGTCTCGGTGGCGACCACTTGGCCGGTCGCGTCGACCACCGCGACCTTCACGCCGGTCCGCAGGCCCGGGTCGAGCCCCATGGTCACCTGGGCGCCGGCGGGCGCCGCGAGCAGGAGGTCACGCAGGTTGACGGCGAACACTCCCACCGCGGTGTCCTCGGCCGCCTGCCACAGGCGCATCCGCAGATCGATGTCGAGATGGACGAGGATGCGCGTGCGCCAAGCCCAACGGACCGTGTCCACCAGCCAGCGGTCGGCCGGACGGCCCAGGTCGGCGACGGCGAAGCGGTCGGCGATCGCCAGCTCGTAGCCGCTCGGCGCCGGGGCCTCCCGCGGCGCGGCCTCCTCGGCAGCCTCCCCGTCTGGTTCCAGGGTGAGATCGAGGATCTCCTCCTTCTCACCGCGGAACAGCGCGAGGATCCGGTGCGAGGGCAGCGTGGTGAAAGGCTCGGCGAAGTCGAAGTAGTCGGCGAACTTGGCACCGGCGTCCTGCTTGCCGTCGCGCACCCGGGAGGTGAGCCGGCCGCGCGCCCACATCCGCTCGCGCAGCGTCCCGATCAGGTCGGCGTCCTCGGTGAACCGTTCGACCAGGATCGCGCGGGCGCCGTCCAGCGCGGCGGCGGCATCGTCGACCCCACGCTCGGCGTCGACGAAGGCGGCCGCGGCCGCCTGCGGGTCGAGCGCCGGATCACCCAGCAGCGCCTCGGCCAGCGGTTCGAGGCCCGCCTCCCGGGCGATCTGTGCCTTGGTACGGCGTTTGGGCTTGTAAGGCAGGTAGATGTCCTCCAGCCGCGCCTTCGAGTCGGCAGCCATGATCTGTGTCTCGAGGGCATCGTCCAACTTGCCCTGTGAGCGGATCGACTCGAGGATCGCGGTGCGCCGTTCCTCCAGCTCACGCAGGTAACGCAACCGCTCCTCAAGGGTGCGCAGCTGCGTGTCGTCGAGTGTCCCGGTTGCTTCCTTGCGGTAGCGGGCGATGAACGGCACGGTGGCCCCGCCATCGAGCAGGTCCACGGCCGCGGTCACCTGACCCTCACGCACGCCGAGTTCCTCGGCGATCCTGCGATGAACCGACGTCGTCACAATCCTGATCCACCTTCGCGCTGGGGTCCGAAGCATTCGTGACCAGCTTGCCTGATCATCGGCTGGGTTCGTGTGTCAGTTTCCCGTGCCCGCTGTTCCCGTACCGATCGCCGGCCCGGTGCGCATTGAATAGAGTGGTATCAGCCGGGATGTGGTAGCGGGATCCGCTCGCTGAGCCCCGCGAGGTCGGGCTGGCCGTCGCGTACCGCCTGACGCGGCCGATTCCCATTCCGCGCTACGGCCGCGCTGGATGGGGTATCAGGTGACGTATGTGGACGGGCTGGCGGATGACGGTTGCGGTCCGCCGTTCCCCCCCGATCTCGCGGAACAGGCGGTCGACGCCCTCGACTCCGTGCTCAACCTGGCGCCTGAGCGGAGCCGGCTGCTGCTCGCCTACCTCGTGGAACGCAGGCTGGGGCGCCGGCTGCAGGTAGCCGACTACGGGACCAGCCGGCAGTGGTTCATCGGGCTTGTCGACGCCTGCGCCCGGCAACCGGCGGGTATCGCGGCACTCGCGGCGGAGGTCAGCCAGCTCGAGCCGGACAGTCCGGCCGCGGGGGTGCTGCGCCGGCTGTCGGGGGGCGATGCGGACGCCGTCGGCGAGCCGGCCGCCGCCCGACAGCCGGCACCGCCCCAGCCCCGTCCAGAGAGGTTCACCGGCGCGGAGGTATCCGAGCTGGCAAGCGTCTTCCACCAGGCGCACGCCGCCCGGCAAATCCTCGCCGCCGCCGGCCTGCCCGCCGACCGGCAACCGGTCTGGTCCGTAGCACTGACCTCGCGGGAGTTCTGGACCGAGGTCGACGTCCTGCTTGCCGCCGGAGTCCTGATCGACGGCCGGCGGCGCGTTCTCGCGGCGGCGGCCCGGCTTTTTCCCGCCAATCCCGTCTTCACCGGCTGGTAGCCCGATCAACAGGGAGCGTCCGGTATTGGACAGAGCGTTAGAGCGACCGGCAATAGGGGTGTGGATCAAGGAGAGGGGCTGGGGTGCGTACATCGCAAGGCGGCGGAGGGAGTCACCCTGGTGTTGGGTGGCGACCGACGACAACGCGGTGAGGTGCGTGCCCCAGCCCCGCGACGCCGCGTCCCTATTGCCGGTCGCTCTTAGCTTGGGCGGTGCTGAGTGTGCATACTTTTCCGCGTACTGTTACGAAAGTGTCATCTCAGTGACAGATATGCGCCGAATGTGCATATTTTCCATGCGGAAGTCCGACTGATGGCGATCGTGCGGGGGGGTCGTGGCCGATCGGGAGCTGGCTCCGCGGTTCGACATCGAGGGCAGAATTGTACGGGTTCTGGTGGAATGCCCGGAACTGAGCCCGGCGGGGAGCCGGCAGCTTCTCCTTGACCTGCTCGGACGGGCAGGCTGCCCGGTCCAGGTCGCCGACTACCCGACCGCCATGCAGTGGTTCTTCGCGCTTGTCACAGCCTGCGCGCGGCGGTCGAATATCACCACGCTGGTCGACGTGGTGATCCGGCTGCAACCGGCTGCCGCCATCGTGATGATGTTGCTGCGGCTGCGGGACGAGTGGGAGGCCGGAGAGGTCGCGGCAGCGGCCTCGAGCGAGCTGTGGGCGCTGCTGCGGGCGGAACTGGACGCCATCTCGTCCGGCGCCATTGTGAAGCCCTACCGGCTGGCGACCGGTAACCGGATGCTGGAGCCGCCGCGCCACTGTATGACTGCCTGGCACACATTGCTCCACATTGCCGGCCGTAATGCGGCCTGGTCCAGGCTGCCGCCCTATATGTTCTTCCTCGAACATGTTCATGACGAGTTGACGCCATCAACCGCGCAGAAAGTGGACCGCTGGAACAGCAGCCGAGCGTACGAGCTGAAGCTCACCGCGGCCCTCGACGCGGTCCGGTTGGAGCGCATTCCACGGCCACATCACGCACCGCAGGTTCATCTGATGATCCAGTTTGATCCGGCGGACGGCGACGCGGAGTCCTACGTGGGGTCGTGGTGGCGCCAATGGGATGGCCGGATCGAGCCCGGCGGGCGGCAGCTCCTTTCCCGGGGCGAGCTCGAAGGTTATGTGGAGGCTGTCGTGCGCGGGCTGGAGACCGGGCTCGCCAGCCACACCCCAGTGGTCGCGATCGAGTTCATCCTGCCGTTCGGGCTGCTGAACGACCCTGTCGACTGGTGGCAGCGGGAAGCGGACCCAGGCCCGGCCAAACCACTGGCGTTGGACTATCCCGTCGCCCTGCGCAGCCTGGAGCGGTTACGCAGGCCAGACTGGCACCGGGTGTGGCATCGGCGTTGGCGGCAGCTGCATCACGGACCCGGCCGGGCCGGTGTGTACTGGAGCCGGCCGGACGGCTCGGACCACCTGCTCCGGCTGGAGGCCACGCTGGCGTCCGATGAAAAGCTGGTCGCGCTCGTGCTCAGTGAACCACCCGAAGTCACCGGGGGAACCGGGATGGGGGAGGCGCTGATGGCGCTGCGGGCGGGCCTGCCGGTGGTCCTGTGGCATCGGTCCCGGCGGCTGGGCAGCGAACATGAGGACACCTTGCGGCTGCTGGTCGATGACGGCGACATGAGCGATCTTCCCGGTCGGGTCCGCCGATTACGGATCGACGCGCTGCTGGAACCGGGCGGTGGCGCCGGCGGAGCCGGCGACAAACATGTGGGACGCAATCTCGCGCTTCTGTGGGATGATCCAGAAAGGCAGCCCGAGAGAGGCTCGCCCGCCCCTCTCGGTGTATCACAAGGGGAGGGCCGTCCATGAGCGTCGACCCGGCAGCTGGGCAGGCGGACTCGCCTGATACGCCATCCCGGCCGGGATGGTGGCTGTTCCAGGGAACGGGCGATCCGATCGAGCCCGCGGAGCGGGACCGGCGATGGCCGGCACCGCCGCCGTGGCGGATTTTCCAGGGCGGGCCGGTGCTGCCGCCTCCGTCGGCTGAGGGGCCAGAGGCTCTGCGGCGGCTGGGGACCACGCCGTCCCGGCTGCTCGACACGGCCCAGATCTCGGTCGTGAACGCGGCGATCTACCTGCGGCGCCCCTTGCTGGTCACCGGGCGCCCGGGGGTCGGTAAGTCCAGCCTTGCCTATCTCATCGCTCGCGAGCTCCAGCTCGGGCGAGTGCTGCGCTGGCCGGTCACCAGCCGTACCACGCTGCGCGCCGGGCTCTACGACTATGACGCCATCGGCCGTGCGCAGGCCATGTCTCCGTTCCGTTTCGTGCCGAGCCTGCGCTGGCATGGCCGGCCACGAGGGGACGACCATGCCAGCGGCGCCTCGGGCCGTGGCGGTGTGGCCTTACCGCCGATCGGGGATTTCATCCAGCTCGGTCCGCTGGGGACCGCGCTGTTGCCGCATGAGCTCCCTCGGGTACTGCTCATCGACGAGATGGACAAAGGCGATTTCGACCTGCCGAACGACCTGCTGAACATTTTCGAGGACGGCGAGTTCGCCATTCCCGAGCTGGCCAGGATGCGCCACCAGGACCCCGAGGCCGAGGTGCACACGGCCGATCCCGGCGGCACGGCCGTGGTACGCGAGGGAATCGTCCGTTGCCACGCTTTCCCGCTTATTGTGATCACAAGTAACGGGGAGCGCGAGTTCTCCGCGGCGTTCCTGCGGCGCTGTGCCCGGCTCGATATCCCCGACCCGGACGCACGGCAGCTCGCCACCCTGATCGCCGCCCATTTCCCGGCTGACGCGCCCGGGCACCGGGAGCTTATCGCCCGGTTCGAGCAACGCCGCCAGCAGGTCGGCGGACTGGCGGCCGACCAGTTGTTGAACGCGGCCCATCTGGTGGCCGCCGGCGCCGCCGATGGGGACGAGGCGGTATGGAACGACCTGCTTGAGGCAGTTTGGCATCAGCTGGCCCCGGCGCCGTCTGCGGATATGCGATTCCCAGGCATGCAGTTTCCGGACATGCGATGACGGATGAGGCGGGGCAGCCCCCGGCCGCCCGGCGGCCGGCGCGGCGGCGGCCCGCCGCCGCGCCCACGCCCCGGGAGATTGCGGAGGCTGTCTGGCTGTGGCGCTACCTGGACCAGCCGGTACCCGGGTCTGCGCGTGCTCTCGCGACCAGCGGCGGGAGCAGCGGCGAAATCAGTGACGGGAGCACACAACCGGATGACGGTTCGCCGGCTGGGGACGCCTCTGCGCAGGAAACAGACGCATCCGGGCTGGGCCAGGCCGGCCAGGCCGGGCCGCAGATGGGAGGGAACCGCCAGCCTCGGCACGGGTCCGCCACCGGGCTGGAGGCCGTCGCGCCGGAGCGCAGCGCCCCGGCTGGCCAGCCCGGCTGGGCCGAGCTGCCCGTCGGTGATGGCGAGGACGCCGATGGTGATGGTGGCGCCGCCGACTGTGACGCCGCCAACGGTGACGCCGCGATAGCTGCCGCCGGCCCCGCCTTCCTCCCGTCCGGAGCGCTTCCCGCCCCGCCGGCAGGAACCCGTCCCAGCCTCGTGGCAGGCGGGGACCCCTGGGCCGTGCGGGCCGCGTTGCGGCCGTTGCGGCAGACGATGGCATCGGCGTGCGCGGACGTCCTGGATGAGGAGGCCACCGCGGAGCGGCTTGCGCAGGGCCTCCTGGGGTTACCGGTCTACCGGCCGGCCCGGGAGCGCCGGTTCGAGATCGTCCTCATCGTTGACGGCAGCCCGTCGATGACTCCCTGGCTGGACACCATCCCCGGTATCGTCACGCTGCTTGAGCGACACGGCGCGTTCCGTGACGTCCAGCTTCGCTTCCTCAACACCGACACGGACCGACCGGAAGATCTCTGCCTGCGGACCGGCTGGCCAGGCGGTGCGGCACACGCGGCCGCCGAGCTCCTCGAGCCGACCGGCCGGCGGATCCTGTGGGTACTGACCGATGCGCTTGGCCGAGCGTGGTGGACAGACGCGATGTCCCCGCTGCTGTGGTCCTGGGCGCGGCGGCTCCCCGTGGCGCTGCTGAATCTTGTGCCCAGGCGGCTGTGGCAGCTGACCGGGCTCCGTCCCCAGCGGGTACGGATGTCGATGCCAGGCGGTGCCCCGATCGCCGCCGCCCCGCGGTGGGCGTTCCGCGATCCGTGGGGTGCTCCGTTGTCCGGTTTCGGCACGGCCGACCTGGCGGTGGCTGTCCCGGTGCCGGTTCTCGAGGCCCACGCCCGCCGGCTCGCTCCCTGGGCTGGCTTCCTGTCGGGCCGGCAGCCGTGGACCGAGCTGACGGCCGTGCTCACCGGACCGCGTAGCCAGCCGTCGGAACGCGCCGCCTACTCCTGGGGCGGCAGCCCGGCGGAATCCGCCACGGAGTGTGTGCAACGGTTTCGGGCGGTGGCCTCCCAGGAGGCTTTCGAGTTGGCCACCCACCTGGCCGCGGCCCCCCTGACCTGGGCTGTGCTGCGCATGGTGCGGGACATGGTGCCAGGCGCGGGCCGCCCGCAGCTGTCTGAGATCTTCGCGGGCGGGCTGGTGCGGCCGGTGCCCGCCGGTGGCGGCCCTGCCGGTCCCGAACGGATCGCGCTGGAGTTCCACCCCGGCGTGCGGGCGGAGCTGCTCGCCTTCGGCCGGCGTTCAGACGCTACGCGGGTGCTGCGGGCGGTAAGTGATCTTCTCGGTTCGCGGGTCGCTGTTCTGCGTGACACCGGCCGGATGCTGGACGAGCCGGAGTCAGCTCCGGTCCCGGTGATCACGGGTGACAACCGCCCGTTTTTGTTGATCGAGAAGACCGTGCTGGGCGCGCTGTCAGGCCGTTACCTGGCGCGCTCCCGTGCGCTTGCCGCCCGGATCCAGAGTGCTTCGAACACCGGAAGCATCGCAGATAGTGTTCAGGACGTGACTATGAGTGACAGTATCGGTGCGTCAACTCCGCTGCCGAGATCCCAGTTCCCGGTCGGCCCCGCCGTGCCCGCCCACCCGGCCGACAGCACGGCCGACCGTCAAGAAGGAGGATATGTGCCCTCGATCACCGCGACGTCAGCGGTGGAACGACAACGCACTGGCCGCTCACCGGCTGTCTGGGGGAACGTCCCGCCGCGCAACCCCCACTTCACCGGACGGCGTGAGCTGCTCGCCGAACTGCACAAGCGGCTCCATGAAGGGACGACCGCCGTCCTGCCCGAGGCGCTGCACGGTATGGGCGGTGTCGGGAAGTCACAGCTGGCGGTGGAGTACGTCTATCGGCATCAGGCCGACTACGACGTCATCTGGTGGATCCCGGCGGAATGGACGGCGCAGATCGGCTCGGCGCTCGTCGACCTCGCGCAGCGGCTCCGTCTCCCGGTCGGGATGGAGGCGAACATCGCCATACCCAATGTGCTGGAGGCATTGCGCACCGGTGAGCCGTACAACCGGTGGCTGCTGGTCTTCGACAACGCCGAGGACCCGAAAGCCGTCCGCGAGTTCTTCCCGGCCGGCGGTGACGGCCGGGTGCTCGTCACGTCGCGGAACATGCAGTGGGCCAATGTCGCGCGGCCGCTTGAGGTGGACGTGTTCGCCCGCACGGAAAGCATCGAGCTGCTGCAACGCCGTGGGCCCGACCTCACCAGCATCGACGCGGGCCTGCTGGCCGAAGCCCTGGGCGACCTGCCGCTGGCCATCGAACAGGCCGCGACCTGGCGCGCGGAGACCGGGATGCCAGCCCAGGAGTACCTGCGGCTGTTCGAGGAGAAACTCAGCGAGCTGCTCAATTCCAACGCGCCGATGGACTACGAAAAGCCGGTCGCCGCGGCCTGGAACGTCTCGTTGGACCGGCTCGCGAACAGCAACCCCGCCGCGCTGCGGCTGCTCCAGGTCTGTGCCTTCTTCGCGCCGGAGCCTATTTCCCGCCAGCTGCTGGCGGGGGCTGGGAACATCCTGATCGTCCCGGAGCTCGATGCCGCGCTGCGAGATTCGATCAAGCTCAACCAGGCGATCCGCGAGATCAACCGGTACGCTCTCGCGCGGATCGACCACCGGACCAACTCCCTGCAGATGCACCGCCTGGTCCAGGCCGTTCTTATCGGGCGCATGACCCCGGACGAACGGGAGACGATGCGCCACGGAGCCCACGCGCTGCTCGCCGGGGGCAATCCACATGATCCGGTCAACCCGGAGAACTGGAACCGGTACGCGGAGCTCTACCCGCACGTCCTTGCGGCGGACGCGGTCGGCAGCGACAACACCTGGCTGCGGGAACTGCTCATCGATGAGGCGGAGTACCTCTACTACTGGGGGGACCACCAGGCCAGCTGCCGGCTCGCGGAGGAGACCCACCGTGCCTGGCGCCGCCTGCGCGGCGACGACGACCCGCACACGATCGAGATCGCTGGCTGGCTGGCCTGGATGTTCTTCGTCGTCGGCCGCTACCAGGAGGCCGCCGAGGTCAATGCCCGGCTGCTGGACATCTGCAACCGGCTGTTCGGCCCGGACCACGAGAAGACGGTGGAGACACTCGGCGCGGTGGCCGCCGGCAAGCGGGTCGAGGGCGACTTCCGGACGGCGATGGAGATCTCCGACGAGGTGTACCGGCGCGCGTCGCACACGTTGGGGATCGACGACCCGGTCACGCTGACCGCCGCCCACAACGTCGGGGTGAGCCTGCGGCTGCTCGGTGAGTTCGCCCGCGCCAGGGACCTCGACGAGGACACCTGGCAGCGCAGGGTCCGGCTTTTCGGTGAGGACGAGCTGCGCAGCCTCATCTCGTGGAACGCCATGACCATCGACGAGCGTGAACTGGGTGACTATCTCGGGGCGCGGGCCAGGCAGGAGGAGCTGCTGGAGCGGTTCCGCCGGCTGCTGCACAACGCGGAGAGCCACCCGCAGATCCTGCGGGCGTCCCGTAACCTGGCTGTCGCCCGCCGCAAGGCGGGTGACCATACCCACGCACTGGAACTGTCGCGGGATGTCCAGCTCCGCCTGACAAGCCGGTACGGGCCTGACCACCCGGATACCCTGGCCGCCTCGCTGTGCCTGTCCATGGACCTGCGGCACAACGGTGACCTCGCCGGAGCGCGGGAGCTGTGCGAGCAGACCCGGGAGCGCTACCAGCGGGTGCTCGGCGAGGAGCATCCGCATACCCTGGCCGCCGCGGTCAACCTTGCCATCACCCACCGGCTGGCCGGTGATGTGGAGACGGCCTACGAGATCGACCGTGAGAGCTTTGAGGTCTTCCGCCGCAGCCTTGGAAGCGATCATCCGTCGACCCTCGCGTGCGCGGTCAACCTCGCGAGCGAGCTGTATGCCCAGGGCGAGTTCCAGGCCGCCCACGACCGGGACGTCGATATCCTGACCCGCTCGAAGCAGACATCCGGCGAAGAGCATCCCGCGACCCTCGTATGCAGCGCGAACCTGGCGATGGACCTGCGCGCGTTGGGCCGCACGGAGGAGGCCGGCCGGCTGCACGCGTCGACCATCACCCAGATGGACCAGATCCTCGGCGTGGAGCATCCGGCGACGAGGGCCGCCGCCGGCTGGGTCAGGTCCAACTGCGACATCGACCCGTTGCCGTTGTAACGGAGCCCGGCCGGGGCCCCACCCGCGTGCGGAGGTGGTCAGAGGGCGTCGGCGCCCTGCCCGCGCAGGCAGCCGCCGAGCCAGTCAGCGAGGTCCCATGGGTGCGGCCGCCGGCCGGTCCTGGCCGCCACCGCCCGGGAGACCGCCAGCACCAGTTCGGGACGGGTGAGCACCGCTTGGGCGACCAGCTTGTGACCCACGGCCTGCGCGGTGAGTCCCAGACCAACCCAGGCATCCGGCCGGTCAGGGCTGTCCGCCAGGTCTGACAGGTACAGCTGCCGGGCGGACGGGTAGTCGGCGCTGACATAGGCGAGGTCGGCCGCGGTCGCGCCGGACACCCGGCGGCCGACCCCATCGCAGCGTTGCAGCTCCCGGAACGCGTCGCGGTCGGCCAGCCACAGCCGGGTCAGCGCCGACCGGGTGTCCAGCAGGCGCGCTGCCGGGTCCGGCCGCATGTCTGACGGCGGCACCGGGCCCGACACGGCCACCTTCGCTGCCCACGCCCGCGCCAGCGCCTCGACCGCGTCGGCCGGCGGACACAGATGGCGGATCCGCCAGCCGGCGCGATGGTTCATGGCAGCGGCGGCGGCCCGCTGGGCGACATTGCCTGGTACGGGCTCGGTCAGCCAGCCGGCGAGGACGATCGCCACTCCGTCCAGGAAGCGCCGCCCAAGCCCGGTCAGTTCTGGAGCGGCCAGCAGGCCTCGCAGAGTATGGGCGACCTGCTGGCGCCAGAGCGCGAACTCGAAATGGGCCAGGACGCTCCGGCTGCCAGCGGCGACCTGCCGCTGCCTGCGCCAGAACCGGGTGACGCCGAAGAACGCGTAGACGCCCTGGAGCAGACCGCCCAGCGGTCGCGGGTCGTCGCGCCAGGGCGCGTAGAACAGGTTCCGGGAATCATTCTCATACAGGTCGAACAGATGCATCAGGGCGCCAAGCTTCGCGTGTTGCAGCTCGTGCACCAGCGTCGCGGCGAGCTGGACCGCGTCGTCGGGCTCGGAGAGAAGGAGGCTGCCGAACGCGTCGCCGGAGGAGGCGCTGCGCGGGCGGAAGCGTTCCGCCCGCGCCAGGGGCACGAGCACCGACAGACCAGTGGAAAGCCCGCGGGCCTGCTCGGGATGTTCGGTTACCAGCAATGACCAGGCATCCGCCAACGTGTTCTCCCAGCGGCGGAGTGCGGCCGGGGTCAGCCGCGCCGGCCTGCTCGGTCGCAGGATATGCCGATAGGGATCGATATCGTCCAGCACAACGGACAGCGCGCCGCGGCCGGCCCGCGCGTGGAGCACCGTGCATGGCGTCCAGCCCGCGCTGTCATCCGTATCCAGATCCAGGGGCCGGCGGATGTCGACGGTGGTGCCGGACCGGCTGGTGCACCGGACGGCACCCCGCGCGGTCACCGCCACCTCGACCGTCTCCCAGGCGTCCCGGACGGGCAGGCGGGCATAGCCGAGTGTCGGCAGCATGGCGGCGCCCTGCCGCAACGGCACACACAGCCGGAACCGCAGCCCGCAGCGGATGGCCGCCGCCGCGGCCATCGCGTGCAGGTAGCCGACGTCGGCCCACAGCGGAGCGTCGTCATACACCAGATTCCGTATCCGCCGCAGCACGTGCGTAGCCCATATCCCGGTCTGTGGCTGGTACAGCACGCGGGCCGTCTCGGCGGGATCACTCCGTTCGGCACGTACCAGCAGATCCCACACCTCGTCGACGGCCACGAGCGGACCATGGGCGTCGGGACGCGGGCGCGCGGCGTCGAGGACAGCACGCAGCAGCACGCGCCGCTGGCTGCGCTCGGTGGCGAACAGCGCCCGCACGGAGGTGCCGTCACCGATGCCCGTGGCAATCGCGTCGAAGGCCCGCTCGGCGAGCTGGTGGCGGATGACGGCCGGGCCGCCGGACGTGCCAAGCAGCGGCGGATCGGCCGTCATCAGGTGCTGTATCCGCCGAATCTGTTGTCGGGGTCGTCGATCCTGGTCAACAGCCGCCGCATGCCGGCATCCAGGATCTCGTCCGTGAGGGAACGCAGACTTTCGAGATCGATTTTTGTGAGGTCGGTGAGAGCTGACTCGATGTCGGACTCGGGCGCGGACATGTCGGCCGGCACACTCCCTTCGGTCTTCACCTGCCAGGTCTGCCGCGTCTTCCAGGTCGTCCGCGTCGCGGCCCGCCGCGCCGGCCGGGAAGGCAGGCGAAAGCACGGCTTGAGCCGCCACACCGCGGGAGGCCTACCCCGGCGTAACAGGCGGACATCCGTGCGAAACAAGTGTCGCATGCCGCGCCGCGCGGCGCGGCAAATCGGCCCCGGAGAGCTGTTGCTCGAAAGCGAAGAAGGCAAAGAAGCAAGGCAGAGAAGCTCAGGACGGGCCGCGCAACGCGCGCAGCAGCCTCTCATAACCGCGAGCGTCGAAGAGGTCGACCGGCCTCCAGGGGCGGAGGCGGTCCGGGACGGCACAGTCCTCCAACCGCACTGGAATGATGTAGGTCGTCCCTTCCGGCTGTTCGCTTGCCACGTCGAGCGCGATCCGGATCGCCTTGTGGATGAAGTCCCGCCGGTGCATCGCGTGTGCCGTCAGGCAGACCAGGACAGCGGCCGAGTTCCTGATGACCGCACGGACCAGCGGTTCCCATTCCTGGCCGGGAAGAACATCCTCGTCGTCGAGCCAGGGGGCGAGGCCGTCGGTCCGCAGGCGGGCGTACAGGGCGCGCGCGCCGGCCAGGTCGCTGGTGGAATAACAGAGAAAGATCCGCCCATCGGGGAGGCCGGGTTGTCCGACCGGGTATGGTCTCCCGCTGGTGTTCGACGGATTTCCGGCGCCGTTGGCCCCCGCGCCTGGCCGGTCACCATAGTCCGCGCCATGGTGTTCGGCGATCGCGGTGAACGCGGGACTGGCCGGATACACCCGGAGCGCGGCGCGCAGCAGCCGGCGGAATGGATCGGCGATCACGCCGTTATCCAGCTCAGCGAAAACCTGGTACCACCAGTGGACGGGTGTCATACCCGGCCAGCTGGGCCGGTACTCCCTCGGGTAGCCAGCCTGATCCAGCAGCATGCCGGCGGCGGCAGCCGTCCCGGCGACCCGCGCGCAGGCGTGCAGCAGTTCCCATCGCTCGTCGTCGGTGAGCGACAGCTCGACCGGCTGGCCGGTCCGGCCCTCCATCGTGAACCCCCGTTCGGCGCCGCGACGGTCCTCTCGCCCGCCGCGGGAAACAGCGACCGGGAGGCGGGACGAGCGTTCGGCCATTTTAGCTCCGCCATTCATCGGTCGTGATGGCCGGTGCGAACCCGTCGGAATACGGGGAAGTCGTGGCCCGAGCGGGCTACGGTGAAGGTTTTTCACGGGTGAGTCCGTTCAGTGGAATCCGTGGTTGGCCGGGTATTGCCGGCTGGTAGGCGCCTGGTGGATATCGTGGGCCGAGCGGCCGTGCCAGAATCCGGTACCGGCGAGTGAGCCCGATCGGTGAGGAGAGAACGGTGATCGACGCGGAAGCGATGCACATTCCTGGTTGGCGCGGCGGTGACGGTAACGGCGCCTACCTCGACAAGACACTGCGCCACCATCCGATCGAGCTGTCACTCGACGACAGCGTCGGTGTGCAGGTGATTGTCATGTTATTTGCGCGAGCGCTGTCCGCGGCTTTTCTCGGTTGGCTCGTATTCGCTTTTCTCGGGCTGTTCGCCACGGTGGGCGGGGGTGCTGGATCGGGCGTCGGCATCATGGGCGTGGGCGCCGTCATAGCTGGTGTCGTGTTCTGGGCGGTCCTGCTGCTATCGCGGTTCACCGAGCCTATTGCTGAGTGGCGGGTACTGCTGGAGGACAGGACCGACAGCGTGGAGTCCACCTACAGCAAGATAGCGGGCGCCCTGCGCGATCGGCAGATTCCGCTCTATCGGACGGTCCGGCGCATGTCCACCGGCATCGGTGCCGGGCATGTCAGCAACCGGCTCGTGCTGACCGAGGAAAGCTACTCGGCCTATGTGTCGGTCTTCAGCTACGGCACGAGCCTCTACCTCGGCTGGATGATGTGGCGCTCGCGCCGCGGGTACATCCTGATCGGGAAATATCTTGTTGATCTGGTGAATGGTATGATCGGCAGACTTGACCCAGAGACGATCATGTTGCGTACCGAACGGCCCAGGGCCATGCGCGAAGCCGTCCACGCGGCGTGCCGGGAGGGTCTGTACGTCGCGATCGAGGGGCGGGACGTGCCCATCACGTACGGATTTCCCCAGGGCCTGCCGCGGATCGACGCCGACCCGACGCCGCCGGCTCCCATGGCCCCGCCTGCCGGTTTCGGCGGACCACCAGTGGCTGAGCCTCCTTACCAGGCCATGGATCAGCGGCAGGGTCAGCCCAGCCAGCAGAACTGGCCGTACGACGGCACCGTGCAGAGCCCGCCGCCGTACCAGCAGCCGCCTTCGTACCCACCGGCGGCGGGCCCTGGCGGGCGGGACTGGCGGATCGGTGACGAACCTCGCTACCACCAGTGACCTTGGACGGCCAGCGCGGGGACGGGATTGTGCGGCGGTCCGCTCCGGAGGGCTGCTGGGCATGGGTGGGGGTCCGCCTCGCGCCGATCACGCCCGGCGCGGGCAGCCCTGGCCTGTACACCGATCTGGGCGAACCATCGCGGCGTGCCGACGCCCGCACCGCGGAGACCGCGTGGGTTGCCGCCTGGCGAAGGAGCGATGAGCGGCCCTGTTTCGACCTGCGCTACCTCAGCGACCCCGGCTCCGGCAGCGTGTCCTGCGCTCTGCTCGGGCGGGTGTTCGCTCCCGACGACGCCACGGCCACGCGCGCGGCGGCCGCGCTGCGGGAGCGCCTGGCGAGGCCACCGGCTCATGTGGCGGCCAGGCCGTTCGCCGATGCGGCCGAGATCCAGCGCTGGCTCGCGCCGGTGGAACCCCACCCGGACGGGCTGGCCGAGATCCGCAAACGGCTGACCCACAGCTGGGGTAGCCGGCCGGGCATCCCGGGCTCGGCTCCCGGGCGCCGGATCTGCTTTGCGGTGTCCGCGTTCGCCGGCGGCGACAGCTCCTGGGAAGCGGTGTGGCTCGCGCTGGCGCGGCAGCGGTACCCGACGCTGATCAGCCTCTTCGTCGAACCCTACCCGGTGGCGGACATCCTGCACTATGCGCTCAGCGCGCTCGCCAGGGAGTACACCGCGCTCGCGACAGAGATACCGGGCACGCTGTACCGGGCCGCGGTGCCGGCCGACGCGTTCGCCGTCGAGGCACAGCCGTTGTACGCCGAGGCGCTGCGTCGCTACGCCGACCACGCGTATCGCGTCCGGGTCTCGGTGGCCTCCGCCGGTCCGCTGGATCCAGCCTTCGGTGAACTGGTCGCGGCGACCATCTCGCCGCCGGTCCGCGACGGCGCGTTCGGGGGCGGCGGGGCGGTGTCGCGGCGACCGCCACCGGCGGAACTCGGGCCGGCGTGGGCGAATATCACCGCCCTGAGGCGTGGGTGGCTCGATGCGACGTACCGGCAGGAGTCGCCGCCAGGTTCGCTCGACGAACCCGAGCGCATCCTGTGCGACCTTACCGACGTCGCGGAGACCGCCGCGGTTTTTCGTTTCCCCTATGAGATCGCCGGCCGCCCGTGGCTGTTCGACCTCCCGGACCGGCCGGTGTCCCGGCCGGCACCGGGCCGCTCGGTGGTCTTCCTGTGCCATGCGGAGGCCGATCGCGCGGTGGCGGCGAACCTGCATGCCCGCCTGCGCTCCGATGGCGTTGACGGCCTGTGGCTGGCGGCCGAGGATCTTGGCGGTGGCCGGGAGCGGGAAGCGACGATCAGACAGGCGATCGAGCGAAGCCGCGCCGTGGTCGTGTGCCTGTCGAGAGCGGTGTACGAGCGGGGTGCCGTCAACAGGCATATCGCCTGGGCACTTGAGGTGGCCATGGAGCAGCCTCCGGACACGGTTTTCATGATTCCGGCGCGCCTGGAGGACTGCGACATTCCCCACCGGCTACGCACGTGGCAGCCGGTCGACCTGTTCACCCACGACGGCTACGCCCGGCTGGTGCACGCGCTCGGGAACACCCAGCGGTGAGGACAGCCACCTGTCTTTCAGACAATCTTTCGTCTGTTGAACCGGGGCGGAATCAAGCGGTCAAGGCGACGCCGAGCTCCTCGTCGAGATCGAGCGCGTATGGAAGGAGAACTACGAGGTGTATGGGGCGCGGAAGGTATGGCGTCAGCTCAATCGTGAAGGCGTGCGGGCGGCCCGCTGCATGGTGGAGCGGCTGATGCGCGGTGCCGGGCTCGTCGGTGCCCTGCGCGGCGGCGGCACTCCCCGCACCACCCGCGTCGACCCGGCCGCGGCACGGCGGGCGTAGGGACGCGGCGAGCTTCCGGATGTTCCTGCCCGGCCGGATGCTCGGGGTCGTCGTCCACGACCGCTTACGACAACGCCGAGTTCGATGGCTTCCTGCACCCGCCTCACCCGACCGCTTCGGTCTGCTCAGCCTTGATGGGACCGTGCGTGCTCCCCGACCGAACCGTTCCTGGAGATCACCGAATGCCGGCGGTGAAAGACGTCGGTGAGCCGTGTGCGGGAAAACCGCATGCACGGAATCGACGGGAGGGAGCTGGAAACGGAACGCTCACGCGTCACCGCGCCAGCTCCCTGCCCAACCAGGCCCGCGTACGAATTTTCGAGGTTCGGGTCCCAGCACGAGGCGGGCGTCGGGTGTCGTCTCCACCGCTTGATACCGCCAGGGTTTTCGCCGTTCTGGTGGCATCCCTCCCTCAGAGCGACCAGGGCCGAGAGCGTGGGGGATCGCCAGCGAGCGCTAGTGTGATGTGTACGTTGTACGTACACTCGTGGGGTGACTAGCGCGAAGGATGAGCGGATGCATTTGAGGGTGGAGCCGGCGCAGAAAGCTCTGCTGGAGGCTGCCAGCTCGGCTGCGGGCAGTACAGTGTCGGCGTTCGTGCTGAAGGCGGCGACCGATGCCGCGGCCGATATCCTGGCCGATCGGCGGGTCTTCGTCCTGGACGAGGCGAGCTGGCAGGCTTTCGATCATGCACTTGACCGGCCGGCGGCCGACGTGCCGGGGCTGCGGGAACTGCTGACCACGCCCACCGTCCTCGATCACCCGGAGCCGGGTCAGGCCGGTCGGTGACCAGCCGGTTCGGCCCGGTCGAGCCGCTGGCCGCGACGCACATGCTGGCCGGGTTCGACTGCGGGTCGGCGGCGCAGTCAGCCTGGCTGACCGCGCACGCATGGCAGGCGCACCAGTCCGGCTCCTCACGGGTGTACGTGGTCACCGGAACCGATGACGCACATCAGCGGGTGGTGGGCTATTACGCGCTGGCGGCCGGGTCGGTCGCGCCGGCCCAGGCGCCGCAGCGGCTGACCCAGGGCGCGGGCCGCTATCACCAGCCGGTGGTGATCCTCACCCGGCTCGGCGTGGACCTGTCCGTCCAGGGTGCCGGGCTCGGCCGGGCGCTGGTGGTCGACGCAATGCGCCGCGTCGCTGTGGCCGGTGAGGTCATCGGTGTACGGGCCCTGCTGATCCATTGTGAGAACGAGGTCGCCCGTGACTTCTACCTCCGGCTGGCGACGTTCGAGGCCGGCCCTACTGACCCCATGCACCTCTTCCTACTGATGAAGGATCTCCGCAAGGCCCTCAGCGGCACGTGACCGAGCGGGCTCGGGTATCGCTCGCGTAACCCGATCAGCGCGCGACAGCGCACCCGTACCACCGTCTTGGACGCAGCGCTGTCGATCGCGCACCATCGACAGCCCCGACCGCCAGGTCACATCGCTCGCAGCACTGGCACCATGCCTACCCGAAGCCACCCGCGCCAACATCAAACCCGCATCCCGAGGCTGTGACCTGCACCGACGGACGTTGGTAGACATCCGTGGACGGTCCGCCGAGGGCCATGGATTATGTGCGCTGGCCGGTGCTGGGTGAACGGAGGGGAACGACCGGAGACGGGATTCGGTGATGCCGCGTCCCCTGTTGCCGGTCACTCTTGTTTTTGTTAACAAAATTATGCTGGATGGGTCATCGCTTCGTCAGCTCGTTCCTCGGCCGGATGGGTATCGGCCCAGGCATGGGAGAGCGCTTCGATGAAGATCTCCGGGGGCTGGGCGCCCGAGACCCCGTACCTGTTGTCGATGACGAAGAACGGCACACCGGTGGCACCGAGTGCCCGCGCCTGGCGGGCGTCGGCGTCCACCGCGTCGGCGTAGGTGCCCTCGGCGAGCACGCGGTGGGCCTCGTCCGGGTCCAGGCCGGCCTCGCCGGCAAGCCCGATCAGGCATTCATGATCGAACAATGATCGCTGCTGGGTGAAGTGTGCCCGGTAGAGGCCCTCGACGACGGCGTCCTGGACGCCGCGGTCGCCGGCCAGCTGCACGAGCTGATGCGCGCTGGCGGTGTTGCCGATGGTCCTGTCGGCCAGGTGGTACTCGAGGCCGACGGTGGCCGCGGTGCGTTCCAGCGCGAGCTGGCTCGCCCGTGCCTGTGCCAGGGTCATGCCGTAGGTGGCGACCAGCATGTCGGTCTGGCGCACGACGCGATCGGTGGGCATGGCCGGGTCGAGCTGGAGAGAATGGTGGACGACCTCAGTCTGGTCGCGCTGAGGGAAACTGATCAGCGCCTGCTCGAATCGGCGCTTACCGATCCAGCACCACGGGCAGATGAGGTCGGACCAGATGTCAATCCGCATGGGCCTCTCCTCGGCATCGGTGCTCCGGGCTATGCTCGCAGGGCACAAGGGGCTGTTCGCGCAGCCACGCGAGGCTGAGCGGAGCGTCGCATGGGCGACGCGGTCGTGACGTCCTGGTTATTCCGGCGCGACACGTTGTGCGCGACACGTTGGTCAAGCCGTGTTTCGGCCGTCTCGGCCGCGGGTGGAGGGGACGTGCTGACGCCGAGTCCCACTGGGGTCAATCCCGCCTACAGCATTCAGATCCGTGTCCCGCCGCATGCGGTCGCCGTGGTCCGGTCGGTCATCGCGGACCTGCCGGGCACCGTCACCTGCCAGACCGACGAAGGTGACCCCACCGGTGCGCGCCGCATTGTCCTGGACGCCGACAGCGCCCGCACCCTGACCCGGTTGACCGACGCGCTGCGTCGCGGTCTGGGCACCGATCTGCTGCACGCCGAGGACCTCGTCTTCTCCACCGCCTCCGCCGGCAAGCTCGCCCAACAGGTGTGTGCCGCGGTCACCACCGGTCATGACGTCGCGCTGCTGGACGCCGACGCGGACCGGCGCGTCATCACCCATCTCGCGGCCCATCCTCGCCACACCGACCGGTACACCGGCCGGTCCCGCCGGATCGCGCTGCTCAGCGACGCCAGCGCCGTCCTGGACTTCGAACCGTTACCCGCCGAAACCGCTCTGCCCGCGGTGGAGTCGCAGGCCGTCCACCTGCAGCGGGCAACCGGCCTGGACATCATCCCCCTGCCGGTCGCCACCAGCGGCGCTGACGATCTCGCGAGCGTCATCCGGATGCTCGCTCCGGGCTTTGCCGCGACCGTCCTGGTGCACACCCACATCCGCCACATCGATGCCGCCCGCGCCGCCGTCGGCGCCGCGTCCCACCTGCTGCTGGACGCGGTCAACGACGGGCTGGCCGTGGCCGCCACCGCCGCGGCCGTCAACGCGCTGCGTAGGCGGGCGATCGATCCGGGCCGGGCGCGGATCGTGCTTGTGGACCCGGCACGAGGCGGTGACCTGGCTGGTCTCCTGGTGGCCGCGGGGATCGGCGACGTCACTCTCTATGATCCGGTGGAGTACGGCATCCAGGCGCTGCACGCCGTTGCCGACCAGACGGACCTTGTCATCGATCTCATGGGTCTTGCGGCACCGCCGCGGAGCGTGCCGGTACTGCGTACCCGGTTGGAGACCCCACCGCCGCTGCTGGCCGCCACTACCGGACCGCGCCCGCTGCATGCCCTGCCCGGTCTTGTCACCGCGGCCGTTACCACCCGGATGCCGATCACCTCCGCGGCCCGGCTGGCCGCCGCCTACGCCCTGGCCGCGCAGGCGGAGCCGGGTGCGCTGCTGCCCGCGCTGGACCATCCGGGGCTGACCACGGCCGTGGCCGTGGCCGCGGCGTGCGCGCTCACCGCGGCGCAGTGATGCGCACGCGCGGCAGTGATGCGCACGCGGCGAGGATCTCTCCCCGCCAGGGAGCGAGCGTCCCGTCGCGGTACGTTCACCGCGCGGGAACGCGGCCTGGTCAGGCGCGGATGGGCGCGTCGATCAGCATGGGGGTGGTGGGCCGCGCCGAACCACCGGCGGGCTCCGCGGTGACGACTATGGAACGGGCGTCACCGACACCGGTGAGCAGACGGTCGACGGCGACCGCGCGGCCGTCGGCGATACCCGCGGACCGCACCCCGTCCGGGCCGGCAGGGCTCGGGCCGGCAAGCCAGAACTGGTATACACGCCCGCCGGTGAGCACCGGCAGGTCCCGCGCTGAGACCAGCGCGTTGCCGGCTACCGCCACCACGGCCAGGCTCCCGCCGCCAGCCAGCGGCATGGCCGCCGAACGTGACAGGGCCGCGGCCGCGAGCGCACTCAGCCGGTCGGCACGCTGGCGCTCGCTGTCCAGGCGCCGCTGCTGGCCGGCCACGGTGAGACCGAGCCCGGTTACCGTGACCAGCGCCGCGGCGGCGGCCGCGGTAACCCGGCGCGACAGGCGGGGGTGACGGGGCTGGCCGCGGCGCTGCCCGTCCCGCGGCCGGTCATCTGGCGCCGGGAGCTGTGGGGCCG
>NZ_CAKJTL010000120.1:46421-77816 GCF_917627385.1 Protofrankia sp. CiT1 | reverse complement strand
GCCGCGTCCCCTGCCCTGTTGCCGGGCGCTCTTGACCAGATCCGCGCCGTGGGCCTGGGGACAAGGGTGGTCAGGCGCCGTCATCGACGATGTCGGGCTCCAGGCCCGTGATGAGCCAGTCCGCGTACGAAAGGCCTGTGACCTGCTCCAGGAGCGCGATGTCCGCGATGAAGTACGGCAGCACCGCCGCCCGCTGTTCGGGGGTGAGCGGCGGCCGGCCGCCCTTCTTCCGCTGCAGAGCGGCCAGGAACGGGATATGGACCGCCCGGCGTACCGGGGCCGGGAAGTGGTGGCCGATCTGGCCGCCCGTCCGCAGGATCGCGCGCAGGGCAGCGTTGACCGTCGTGTCAGCGACGAACGGCGTGACGTTCTCGGACGGTACCGCGCCAAGAGCCCCCGTGGTCACGCCGAGGAAGTCGCACACCGTGTCGAGTGTCGCGGTCGGGGCATCGCGCAGCTCACGGTAACGCAGCACCAGGACCTGTTCCCGGGAGAAAAGGCCGAACAGGTGCGCCAGCTGGGCGCCGTACCGCCCAAGGGAGACATAGTGCCAGAACTGCGCCCAGCCGGCCTCCCGGCGCTGAGCCTCCAGGGCGCAGGCCGTCACGAAGTCGCGTTCGGGCTCAAGGCCCGCGGCCCACAGATGGGTCCAGTTCGAATGTGCGCGATCGACCGGGTTACGCAGCAGGACGATCAGCTTCGCCTTCGGCAGCAGACGTTTGATCCGGTTCTGCGCGTCGAGGTCGTACAGGTAGAACGGGGTCGACTCACCGCGCAGCACGCCGGGCGGCGCCGGGTCGAACAGCGCCTCGTAGTCGGCCCGCCGCCAGACGTGCTCCTGATAGGTCTGTGCGTCGCCGGGCCCGCCACGAGCCGGCGGCGGGCCCTCGGAGAGGAAGAACTTGGGTTCCTTCACCGACGGCAGGAACAGCGCGGGATGGCGGCTGAGGGCGGCGTGCAGAGCCGTCGTCCCGGCCTTCGGCACTCCGATCACGAGAAAGTTGGGCAAGGCCACGGGCGAAACACTCCAGACACGACGATGGTGCAGCGCGACGACGGTGCAGCCGGGCGGATCCACCCGTTCTCGCAGGATACGAGAACAGCACCTTTACCACCGGACATATGGCAAATGGCCACACCTGGGGCGAGGTTGTTCACCGGGGCGCTAAAGTTTTCCAGGTGTCGATCACAGCGTCCTCCCTCAGCCCCACCCCGGCCATCCCGCTCCCCCGCCTCGAAGCCGCGGTGACGGTGGCGGTCCCGGAGGCCGACGGCCCGGGCAACTGGGCCGGTGCGCCGAGCGCGCTGCTGGTCGACGGCACCTACTACCTCGCCTACCGCCTGCGCCGTCCGGTCGGCGACGGCCGCGGCTACGCCGTAGTGATCGCCAGTTCCGTCGACGGGGAACGGTTCACCGAGATCGCGCGGATCGGCCGTAAGCCGTTCGGTGCCGAGTCCCTGGAACGGCCCGCGCTGGTCCGCACCCCCGACCGACGCTGGCGCCTCTACGTGAGCTGCGCGACGCCGGGCAGCCCGCACTGGTGGGTCGACCTGCTCGAGGCGGACTTTCCCGACAGGTTCGAGCCCAGCGCGCGGCGCACCGCGCTGCCGGGCGACGCGTCGATGGCCGTCAAGGACCCCGTTGTGCGCTGGCAGGCCGGGCGCTGGCACCTGTGGGCGTCCTGCCACCCGCTCGACGACCCGGCGGCCACGGACCGGATGGACAGCCGTCATGCCACCAGCGACGACGGCGTCACCTGGACGTGGCGCGGCGTCGCGCTCGCGCCACGTCCAGGACACTGGGACGCCCGCGGCGTCCGCATCACCGACGTGCTCACCATCGGGCCGGCCACGGTCGCCTTCTACGACGGACGCGCGAGCGCCGCGGAGAACTGGTACGAGCGCACCGGGCTTGCCACCGCCGTCGTCTCCCGGGACGGGGCCCCCACGCGGTTCGACGCTGTCGGCGCGGCCCCCCACGCCGTCTCACCGGACGGAGACGGGGCACTGCGCTACGTGAGCGTCGTGGAGCTACCGGATGGTGCCTACCGGGTCTACTACGAGGCCAGCCGTATCGACGGCGCCCACGAGCTGCGCACCGAGCTGCTCGCACCCGGCTCCGCCCCTCCCCGCGTCCTGCCGCCGGCACCCGCTGGCGACCGCTCGACGACGTGAACCGCCGCTTGCCGGGCACCCAGCGCCGTCCGCGGCCGGCAGACTTCGAGATCGACATGCACCGAGCGGGATGGGGCTTGCGCAGGTGACCACGGTCCCGCTCGGATGTGCCGTGGGGCTGGTGGTCGCGGCGCGCACCGCTCCATGCCTCGGTAGGCAATGCCCCGGTAAGCGCAGGCCCGCCCGCGTCACGCCGGGTTTTCCAGTGACGGGCTGAGCCGTGCTCCCAAGCGTCCGAGGTTAAGAGCGACCGGCAATAGGGGAGCGGCGTCACGGGGCCAGGGCACGCACCTCGCGTCGTTGTCGTCAGTCGCCACCCAACACCAGGGTGGCTCCCTCCTCCGCCTCGCGATGCACGCACCCCAGCCCCACTCCTCGATCCACACCCCTATTGCCGGGCGCTCTAAGCGGCTGCCGGTCAGGGACGGATGGTGAGGAGCTGGAGCTTCCCGGCTGGGTCGAACTCGAAGTGGAAGGCCAACTCGACGGGACTGCCGGGGAAATCGCCGGCAATCTCGACCCGTGCGTCCTGGCCGTTGCGGCGCATACTCTTGATCGTGTAGGTCACGAGGGGGACCTCACCGCGCCAGGAACGGATTGCGTCGATCCCCTGATAGTTCCTGCCCTCGTCTTCGACCAGAGCGTCGGCGGCGAACTGATCGACGTAGGCGGCCTGGTCAGGGTGGGCGGCAAGCTCGAAGTAGCGGCGGATCGGCCCGGGTATGTCGATGGTGGGCATCGTTGCTCCTGCCTCGTCTGTCGTTCGCGCGGCCGGGTCAGGTGGTGGGGACGGTGCCGCCGTCGATGACGAACTCGGCACCGTTGATCGACGCGGCACGATCGCAGACGAGGAAGGCGACCAGTTCGGCGACCTCGACCGGCCGCGCGGGCCGGCCGATCGGGATGCCACCGAGCCCGTCGAGGATCTGCTGGCGGGCTGCGGCTTCGCTGATCCGCTGCCCCGCTGCGATGCGGGCGACGAGGGCTTGGGATGCCTCGGTGTCGATCCAGCCTGGAGCGACCGTGTTGACCCGTACCCCTCGTGGGCCCAGCTCGTTGGCCAGGCCCTTGCTGTAGGTGGTCAATGCCGCCTTGGCCGCGGCGTAGGCCAGAGTGGCGTCGAACAGGGGCATCCGTGCCTGGATCGAGGTCACATGGACCACGACACCCGCGCCCTGGGCGGTCATGGCGGGTAGCAGGCCGCGATCCAGGCGCACCGCGGCGAGCAGGTTCAGGTTCAGCTCGAACGCCCAGTCGATCTCACTCACCGCGGTATACCCGCCGGACGGGGCCTGGGAGCCGCCGAGGGTATGCACCAGGATGTCCAGCCGGCCCCACAGGTCCCGGACCCGTTCGATCACAGCCACGGCGCCGCCGGGTGTGCTCAGATCGGCCGCGACGAACAGCCCCGGGTGGTCGTAGCCGTCGGGCATCGACCGGGCGGTCGCCATGACGGTAGCCCCTGCCTCTCGCAGCCTGGTCGCGATGGCGGCTCCGGTGCCCTTGGTGCCGCCGGTGACCAGTGCCTTGCGGCCACCCAGACCGTCGTTGATCGTCACGTCGTCTCGCTCCTCTCAACACGGTCGCCGACCGAGGCTGGTGCCGGTGGCGACCGCGACCGGTAGACTTCTGTTTTAGAAGCCAGTGACTTCTAACTTAGCAGTAATGGAAGGGGTGTCGCGCGCGTGCCCGCACGGATCAGGCTGGAAGACCGGGAATGCCCGCTGTCACGGGCCGCGGGGATCGTCGGCGAGTGGTGGACGGTGCTGCTGCTGCACGACGCCTTTGACGGCTACACCCGCTTCGACCAGTTCCAGGCCAACCTCGGGATCTCCACGAGCATGCTGACCGCCCGGCTGAAAACCCTGGTCGCTGACGGGCTGCTGGAGCGGCGGCCCTACCAGACCAGCCCGGCCCGCTACGAATATGTCCTCACCGACCTGGGGCGTTCGCTGCGTCCGGTGCTCGTCGCGCTGGCCGCGTGGGGAAACTCGCGGCTCGACGCCGAGCAGCGCAGCATGGTCCTGGTTGACGCGCAGACGGGCGAGGAGGCCGACCCGATCATGGTCGACCGCACGACCGGCCGCCGGGTTGACGGCGAGGACTTCGTGTTTACCGCCGGTCCTGCCGCCTCCGAGGCGTTCCGCGACCGCTACCGGGACACGACGCCGGTCCGGAGCCGGTCAGCGACCGTCCACAAGCCGCCGGAGCGGCCCTGCTGAATGTTCCCAGCTGTGGTGATAATCCCCGGCCAGAGCGCGCTGAACCGGGCGGTCTTCAGGCGCGGGCTGGATCAGGTCCGGGAAATGCGCAGCTTTGGTGATCATAAGGTGGACCTGCCGACAGACCGAGGACCCTGGAGAAGGACACGCCGGGCAGAGCCGGTGACTGCTGCCGCGGCGCCGACGGATCTCGGAGCCGGGCCTTCACGATGAGGCTCCGGGGCATGGGCGGGGACGCGGTTCGAGACTGTGATGCCGGTACGGCCGTTCCGGTTCGGCAAGGGCCGGCGCGGCATCACCGGGTTGTGGTACTGCGCGTGCGGTCATTCGGCTACGCGGGCCATGATGCTGGACTGTCCGTGTTCGTCGCGCGGGCCAGGGAACCGGGATTCGCCCGAGGCGTAGGCGAGGCAGCGGTCGGTCAGGTCGGCTGCCATGCCGGTGTGTTCGGCGAGGAAGCGGATCCACTCGGGCAGTACCGCGATCAGCTGGGTGGCGAAGTCGTCCTGGTAGAAGTCGCGCAGGTGCGATACCGCCGCGTCGACCTTGTGCGGCGAGCAGTACGGGTACAGGCTGGGGTGCCCGCGCGGGGACCAGGACTCGGCCATCTCCGCGGCGAGGTCACCGGCACCGGCGGGACCCTGGTCGGATTCGTCGCCGGCCGGCCTGTCCTGGTGGCCGATCCGCCGCAGCTGACGGGCGAACCGTTCGGCCGCGGTCTCCACGCTCAGCCGTGGGAGCGTGCGCCCACGGGCCCGGCCGGCCGCTTGCCGGACGGTGCGGCCGAGCCGGCGGCTGCGCAAGAACTCGGCGAACTGAGCCTGGTCTTCTCCGCCAAACCGGATGCTTTCCACCTCACCGGGCACAAGCGCGTCGAGCGTCTCGGTGTCGTCCGCCGGGGCCAGGGCGGCCTCGGCTGCGGAGGGGCCGACAGCCTGCTGCCATTCGGCCAGTGCGGTCTCGGCGGAAGGGTAGAAGCCGCTGTGCACGGTGACGATCTCGTATCCGCAGGTGTCCACGTCCCACAGGTACCACCGCCGCGAGCCCTCCGCGCAGGTGAAGGGAGCAACCACGGCCCAGCGGGTGCCATAGCTGTTCCGCGCCCACTGGGCTGGGCCGGTCACGGCACGCCCGCGGGTGGCCCGCTGTGCCGCGGCGTCGTCCAGGTGCTCGGCGACCAGATCCCACGCGGAGGCACTCAGCGGCTCCGGCAGCACACCGGCGACGACGGCCAGCAGCCTTTGCGCCGCCGCGACGTCACTGCCGGAATCCTCCGGCTCGCGCAGCCGCTCGTCGAGCGCGGACAGCACGGCTCGGACGAAGTCGTCCGGGCTGACCATGTCCTCCAGCTCACCGCCCTCGTACTGGGTCATCGCCGCGCCGAAGCGGGCGCAGAAGCCATCTTCGAGCTCGTCGTCGGAGCAGCCAGGAGCGGCCGTGATCAACGCATCGACCATTGGTCCGGCGGAGTCCGCGGCCAGCGCGGTGCGGTGCTCGTCGAGCTGGCGACGGTGCTCGAACAGCTCCCGCAACGGGTTGGCCGGCGCTGTTCTGCTGGGGGCCGCTACCTCGGGCCGGCCCGAGGAACGCCGGCCGGACCGCGACTTCTTCTTCCGCTTACGAGACACAGGCACGGCGCTGGATTGTACCCGGACAGACAGCAGAGGCCCACCGCAGTACCACGTGATCGAGTCGATACAGTTCGATCGACAGCGCGGAGCGTGGAGATACTCCAGCGGCTGGTGACCATCAGGTGACAGCGGGGATGTTCCCGCCCAGCCTCGCTCTGGGCTCGACGGAGACGGCTGGCTGGGAATGGGCCTACGCGGTCGACGACGGCCGGAATCGCACCTGGGCGCGATTCACCGGCGAGGTGCTCAAGACGAGCAAGGAGGACCTGACGGGGATCTCGAAACAACCGAGCGAGAAGTACCCGGTCCTGGATGATCTGAAGAGAATCGACACCTGGGGCAATGGGGGTCATCGTCTGAACTTGGCTGGACTTGGCGGCGAGAGCAGTGGGGAGACGGGGTGCAGGACAGGCGTTGGACGACGGTCACGGCGTCGCAGTTCCCGCATGAGCGGGAGGCGCTGGAGCATGTTCAACGGCTGCTGCCGGACGCGGAGCCGTACCGGGCCTGGTCGAACTTCACCTTCGTCGCGTCGACCGGGCACCTGCGCGAGGTCGACCTGCTCGTTGTCGCCCGCGGCGGGGTGTACCTCATCGAGATCAAGAGCTGGGCGGGCCGCCTGACGGCCTCCGGGTCGAACTGGGTCCAGCACCGGCCGTCCGGCGGCGACCTGATCTTCGACAACCCGCTGATCCTCGCGAACCAGAAGTCCAAGGAGCTCAAGCACCTCCTGGAGACCGCGGCCCGCGCGCAGGGACTCGGCAAGCCGCGGATGCCGTTCTTCCAGCCGGCGGTCTTCCTCTCGAACAGGATGGTGAAGGTCGAGCTGCCGGACTTCCAGCTGCACGGGATCTTCGGTCCGGAGCCCGTCACCGGCGACGCCCCGGTGCGGGCGGGCACCGCGGGCGCGCTCCCGCCGATCTGGTCGGGCCTGCTGGACGCGCCGCTGCGCGACGAACGCCACCGGATCAGCCCGGAGACGTCCAGGCGGCTCGCGACGCTGCTCCCGTCCGCCGGGATCGCGCGCAGCGGGCGCCACCGGCGTGTCGGCGCGTGGGAGCTGGAGTTCCCGGCCTTCGAGTCCGGCCCGACGTGGCAGGACTACCACGCCCGGCACACCCAGATGGCCTCCGCGCGCCGCCGCGTGCGGATCTACCTGGTGGAGACGGGAGCGGGCGAGGCCGAGCGCCGCACCCGGGAGGCGGCAGCCAAGCGTGAGTTCCTCGTCCTCAACGGGATCGATCACCAGGGCATCGTCCAGGTCGACGGCCTGGAGCAGCATGAGGCCGGCCCGGCGCTGATCTTCCGCCACCACCCCGACGAGATGCGCCTCGACCACTACCTCGCCCGGTACGGCGACCGGCTCGACGCCAGCACCCGGCTGCGCATGATCCGCGAGGTTGCCGAGACGCTCGACTACGCGCACGGCCGCCACCTCTACCACCGGGCGCTCGCGGCCCGCAGCGTCCTCGTCATGCCGTCCACCCGCCGCGGCGACGACCAGGCGGAGAGCGAGCGGCGCTGGCTCTCCCCCCGGCTGGTCATCAGCGACTGGCAGGCAGCGGCCCGCGACATCGACGCGTCGACGGGGCAGCTGACCGGCTCGATGACGAAGACCTCGGTCGCGCTCGCCATCGAGCCCGCGCACCGGTACCTGCCGCAGCTGGAACGGGCCGCGGAGAGCTACCTCGCCCCCGAGGTCGACGCCCCGTACCCGGACCCGGTCGGCATAGACGTCTTCGGCCTGGGCGCGCTCGCCTACCTGATCCTGACCGGTGAGGCCCCCGCGCTGACCCGCAACATGCTGAAGGCGCGGCTCGCCGAGGCCGGCGGGCTGCACCCGTCCGCGGTCGTCGACTCGCTGTCCGAGACTGCGAACGACCTGGTCGCGCTGGCCACCCGAGCGAAGCCGGAGGAGCGCTTCGCCACCGTCGGCGAGTTCCTCGACTGGCTGGAGCTCGTCGTCGGGGAGTTCACGGCGCCGCCCGTCGCGGCACCGGAGAGCGCGACCACCCCGACGGTCGACCTGCCCGAGGAGCCCGCACCGGAACTGGACCCGTTGGAGGCCGAGCGCGGTGACCTCGTCGGCGGGGAGTGGCGGATCAGGAGCCGGCTGGGTACCGGCTCGACGAGCCGCGCGTTCCTCGCGCACAACGAGAAGACGAACCGCGACGAGGTCCTGAAGGTCGCGCTCTCCGACGAGCGGGCCGCGCGGCTCCAGCACGAGGCAGACGTGCTGGGCCGCCTCGGCGACTCGCGGGTGATCCGGCTGGCCCGGCAGGACACCCTCGTCATCGGCGGGCGCACGGTGCTCGTCCTCGACCACGCGGGCGAGCAGACCATGGCCCGCAAGCTGCGCGAGGGCCGGCTGTCGGTCGACGAACTGGAGATCTTCGCAGGCGACCTGTTCGTCGCCGTCGACTACCTCGACGGCGAGGGCGTCGCGCACCGCGACCTCAAGCCCGACAACATCGTCCTGCGCCGCCGGCCCAACCGGACCTGGCAGCTGGTGCTCATCGACTTCTCGCTGGCCAACCACTCCGTGCGCGACACGGCCGCCGGCACTCCCCGCTACCTGGACCCGTTCCTCGGCGCCGGCACCCGCACCACCTACGACGACCAGGCCGAGCGGTACGCCCTGACGGTCACGCTGCACGAGATGGCCTCCGGCGAGCTGCCCCTGTGGGGCGACGGCTCCACCGAGGCGCGGTTCACCGAGGGCCCGCCGACGGTGGCGACCGAGGCGTTCGACCCGGCGATCCGAGCCGGCCTCTCTTCTTTCTTCCTGCGCGCGCTCGACCGGGACGCGGGAAAGCGGTTCGGCTCGCTGAAGGACATGCGCGACGCCTGGCTCGCCGTCTTCCGCGCCGCCGACTCGACGCCGCCGGTGCCGAGCGTCCACCCGGCCGCCGGCAAGCAGCCGCTGACCCCGGACCAGGCCGCGGCCCAGGCGGCCGAGGACACGCCGCTCGAGCAGGCCGGCCTGTCACCGCGCGCGGTCTCGGCGGCGCACCGGCTCGACGCGACGACCGTCGGCGACCTGCTCGACCTCGGCTCGAAGGACATCATCAGCCTGCCCGGCCTGGCCGGTAAGACCCGCCAGGAACTACAGACCCGGATCCGGCAGTGGCGCCGCGCGCTCACTCCGGCTCCGCAAAGCCCGCCGGCGGACGCGCCACCGACGGCCCAGCCCACGACGGCGACTGCGACGGACTACGCCCGGATGCCGGTCGAGGCGGTGGCCGACCGGCTACTGCCCCGTTCTACGCGGGCCATCACCGAAGCCGACGCGACCCGCCTGCTGCTCGGCCTGCCAGACGCCGCCGGCACGCTGCCGGACCTGCCCCTCTGGCCGGGACAGCAACTGGTCGCTGGGCGGGTCGGGGTGACGCCGGGCCGGATCGCCCATGTGCTGATCGCGCGGCGCAAGGCCTGGCACGCCGACGCCGCCGTCCGTTCGGTGCACGACGAGCTGGTCGAGATCCTCGCCGACGCCGGCCGGGTGATGGGTTTCGACGAGCTGGTCACCGCGGTGCTCGCCCGCCGGGGCAGCGCCCCGGGGACGAGCGCACCGCGGGCGCGGGCGGCGGCGGTCGTCCGGGCCGCGCTGGAGACCGTCGACCTGGACCCCGAGCCGCGGATCGCCCGGCGAAAGTACTACGAGCGGATGCTGGTCGCCTTGGAGGTGACCGAGGCCGACGGCCCGGCCACCCCATCCGCGCCGGCGCTGCTCGACTACGCGGTGGCGCTCGGCAAGGTCGCCGACCGGCTGGCGAGGGCCGAGGAACTCCCCAGCCCGGCGACCGTGCTGCGCGAGCTCGCCGCGGACAGCCCGGACGGGATGCCGGCGCTCGACGCGCCGCGCCTCGTCCGGCTGGCCGCTGCCGCGTCCCGCGCCGCCGCGACCAACGCCCGCCTGGAGATCTACCCGCGCGCCCTGGATCTCGTCCGGGCGCTGCGGCTCTCCCAGGCCGGCGTCCTCTCGGCCCGCCCTGGCGGCATCCCGGTACAGACCGCCGGGTCCGACGAGCGCGCCGAACGGCCTCTACTGCTTGTCGACACGATCCACGAGCGGGTGCTGGCCCGGTTCCCGGGGCTGGACACCGAGCTGCCGCCGCATCCGCGGCTCGACGACCCGCTGCGTGACGCCGGGTTCACCCTCGACTGGGACCACGCCCGCGGCGGCTACGCGCCGCCGCACGGCCTGTTCTCCTCGATGGGCCTCGGCTCCCGGCCGACACCGGTCGTCCGCCAGCCCACCGACCTGGGTGGCTGGACCGGCCGCTCGGCGCTGACCGACGACGGCCCCGACCGGGTCGCCGCCGCGACCGCCGAGCAGCGCCTGGCCGCGGCCGGCGAGACCCGCGGGTTCCGGGCCCTCACGGTCCGGCGCAGCCACTACCTGACGGCGCGCGCCGAGCTGGCGAAGCCGCACCGGTTCGCCGCCGAACTGGTCGATGTCGCCGCCGTGTTCCTCGACGCGCTGCACGCCGAGGTCGACCCTCGGCCCAAGCCGACGTGGGCGACGATCCTGCGCGCCGACACCGCCGAGCCCGGCAGCCGGGCCGCCGCGAACCTCGCCGAGTACGTGCGGCTCGCCTGGGAACGCGCCGCGCCGCTACTTGCCGAAATGGTCGACGCCCCCGCCGGCCGGACCGGGCCGGGCGGGCAGCCCGCACCGCTGCTGCTGCACGACGCCGGCGTCTTCGGCCGGTACGACGGCCGGGAGCTGGAGGTGCTGTTCACGCTCGCCGAGCGGGCACGGGCCGGCGGCCGGCCGCTGTGGCTGCTCTGCCCGACGACCGAGCCGAGCCTGCCACCACGGCTCGACGGCGCGCTCGTGCAGCTGGTGACCGGCAACGACTGGGTGCCGCTGCCGGACTCGTGGGTGGCCAACCTGCACCGCGCCGCGGGCGACGAGCCCGGCCTGGCCGCGTCGTAGCGGCTCCTGGCGGTCCGCGATCAATGCGCGGGCCCTACCCGTTGCCAGCAGCCGCCGAGACAGCAGATCTTTCGTCTTGTTCGTTTGATGGTAGGTTGAGGCTGTGACCACGCCACTCGTCGAACGGACGCTGCTGCCTCCAGACAACCGGGAGCGGCTGGGCGGCGTGCTCGCCGCGCTGACCACCCGCCGAACAACAGGTGCCGCCCTGATCAGCCCCGACGGGAAGCGGGTCGACCTGCCTCCCGAGATCTTCGAGGTCGTTCGCGAAGTGGTCGAGATGCTGGCCCAAGGGTTGGCGATCACCATCGCTCCGCATCAGATGGTGCTGTCCACGACCGAGGCCGCCGACATCCTCGGAGTCTCCCGGCCCACCCTCGTTCGGCTGCTGGAGTCCGGCGAGATTCCTTTCGAACAGCCGGGAAGGCACCGGCGGGTACGGCTCGCCGACGTGCTCGCTTATCACGAACGTGCCCGGCGCCACCAGGCCGCTGGCCTGGACCAGATGGTCGCGGACGCGGAGGACGCCGGGCTCTACGACCTGCCGACGGACATGGGCTTCGAACGGCTGCCCGCCGACAGCGACGGAGAGTAGGCGACGCCATGGACGCGGTGTTCCTCGACACCTGCGTTCTCCTGAAGTCGTACCTGTGCGACACTCTGCTCTCGATCGCCGAGACCGGCTCGTTCCGCCCCCTGTGGTCGGACCACATCCTGGAGGAGCTTCGCCGTAACCTGCTCAGGGTCGGTGCGAAGCCCGAGGCCGTCGACCACCGCCTCGACCAGATGAACATCAGTTTCCCCGACGCAAGGGTCACCGGACACGAGAGTCTCATCGGTTCGATGACCAACGATCCCAAAGACCGGCACGTCCTGGCCGCGGCCGTCGTGGGACGCGCAGGCGTCTTGGTGACAGAGAACATCCGTGACTTTCCCATCGAGTCCACCGACGCATTCGGTATCACCGTCCACGCACAGGACGACTTCCTGCTCGGCCAGCTGGAGCTTCACCCCGACGCCGTCATGGAAGCACTTCGCCGGCAGACGTCCCGTTACCGACGCGAACCCCGCACCGTCACCGCGCTGCTCAACATCCTGGCGGGCCCCGGCCACGGCTGCCCCGGCTTCGCCCGTCAATGCCGTGAGGAGCTGTAGGCCGGGGGCTGGAGGTGCTGTTCACGCTCGCCGAGCGGGCACGGGCCGGCGGCCGGCCGCTGTGGCTTCTTCGCCGGCGTACGGACCGTGATCGTCGACGAGGTGCACGTCTTCGCGGGGGACGACCGGGGCTGGCACCTGCTGGCCGTGCTGGAACGGTTGCGACGGATCATCGCCGCCGAAGCGGCCGACTCGGGCGCGGGCCGGCCCGAGCTGCAGGTCGTGGGCCTGTCCGCGACAGTCGGTAACCCGGCCGACCTGCTCCGCTGGCTCCAGGGCTCCGGCGTCGGTCGCCGGCCCGGGCTTGTGGTCGCGCCCGACGTGCCGGTCGCGACCGCGTCGGCGGCCGGTCCGCCGCCAGGCGAGATCGAGCTTGACTACGTCGGCTCGGTACCGAACGCGGCGAAGGTACTCGCCACGCTGCACCAGAGCGAGAAACGGCTCGTCTTCTGCGACTCGAAGCAGCTCGTCGAACAGCTCGGCAGCGAACTGCGCGCCCGCGGCGTGACCACTTTCCTCTCGCACGCGTCCCTGTCGGTCGACGAGCGGCGCCGCTCCGAAGAGGCGTTCACCCAGGCCCGCGACTGCGTGATCGTCGCGACCAGCACGCTGGAACTGGGCATCGACGTCGGCGACCTCGACCGCGTGATCCAGCTGAACGCCCCCAGCTCGGTCGCGTCGTTCCTCCAACGCCTCGGCCGGACCGGGCGCCGGTCAGGAACCGTCCGCAACTGCCTGTTCCTGACCCTCACGCAGGACGCGCTCGTCCAGGCCGCCGGCCTGCTGCTGCTGTGGGGACGAGGCTGGGTCGAACCGGTCGTCGCCCCACCTGAGTGGTCGCCGCCGGAAGTTCGTCCAGGGTCTGCCGGCGCCAGACGGCGCCTCGCCTCGTTGTCGTCGGCCCAGGTAGAACACCGCTACCTGGACCTTCTCCGCCTCACGATGCATCCGTCTGTCATCCGGCATCCCCCGAACAACTTCCGGCGGCGACCACTGAGCCACGGCACATCGTCGCCCAGCAACTGCTCGCCTACTGCCTGCAGGAGAACAAGGTCGGCGACCGGCTCTGGGCCGACGAATGGAACGGCCTCGCGCCCTTCGACCGGTCCGCCGAACCGATCGTCGCTCACCTCGTTCGCTTGGGATTCCTCGACTCCGACGGCGGCATGCTGTTCATAGGCCCGGAAGCCGAACGCCGCTTCGGCCACCGGCACTTCTCCGAACTGACCGCCGTCTTCACCGCGGCACCCGAGTTCACCGTCCTCTCCGGCCGCACCGAGATCGGCCGCACCGACCCGATGCTCCTTTGCGACCCGGTCGAAGGCCCACGGCTGCTCCTGCTCGCCGGCCGCAGCTGGCGTGTCACCTACACCGACTGGAAACGCCGCCGCTGCTTCGTCGAACCCGCCGGCAGCGGGGGCCGCGCCCGGTGGACCGGCAGCCTCCCTCCGCTGTCCTTCACCATGGTCAGAGCCATCCGCGACGTCCTCCTCGGAGCCGATCCCCAGGTCGCCATGACCAAACGCGCCGCCGCCCGCCTGACCGAGATCCGCGAGGAGCACACCGACCTCGTCCACCCCGCCGGCACCATGATCGTGCGTGAATCGGAGGCCGACGTCCGCTGGTGGACCTGGGCCGGCCACCTCGCCAACCGCACCCTCACCGCCTCCCTCGGCGACCTCACCGACCCCCGCCAGAACCCCGACGAGGCATTCATCCGGCTACGTTCTGACCTGACCCCAACTATGTGGAAGGCCGCCACGCCGGATCTGGAAAATCGGCTCTGTCTGCCCCACGTGGACGAGCAGGCCCTGGCTGGCCTGAAGTTCAACGCGGCCCTACCCCCGCACCTGGCCGAAGCCACCCTCGCCACCCGCCTGGCCGATCTGTCCAGCGCGAAGGCGGTCCTCACCGAACCGGTCCGGTGGCGCACCAGCCGGCGTGATCCGTAGCACGCGCATCGCCGGTATCCGCCTGGTCGCCGCGTCACACCAGCGGCCGTGGTGGACGACCGTCCCCAGCTGCCGGCCGCTGTCAGCGGGGAATGGTGGTGTGCTTGAACTCGTTGAGCTCGCTCCAGCCGGTCAGCAGATCCACCACGCGCTCGACTGCGCGGATCGACCCGGCAGGGTCGGCCCCGGCGGGGGAACGGTCCATGAGCCGGACGAAGACAGCCCGGTCGTCGGCGATGAACGTCGGCACACCCCACACGGCGTGGCTGTTGGTGTACTGCTCATGCTCGGCGCGGACCCTGGCCAGCGCCTCGCCCGAGTCAATCGCCGTCAGCACCTTTCCGGCCGGCACGCCGTGGTCCGCCAGCACCTTGGCGACCTCGTCGCGGTCGGACAGCTGCCTGGCCTCGTCGTGGCGGAGCGCGAACAGGCCGCGGTGCACGGCCGGGAACACCTCGGGGTAGTCGTCGCGGACAACGACCCCAGCCTGCAGGGCCAGGATGCCGCTGTCCTGGTCAGGCTGGTCCCAGACGTCAGGCTGCCCCTCTTCGACGTGGGCCTGCCCGAGGGAGAACGGGGCGAAGCGGACCTGCCAGCCGGCGCCGGCGGCCAGCCCGGTGAGGATGTGTTCGTGCGCGTTGCGGGCGAACGGGCAGCGGTAGTCCCAGGTGACAGTGAACTCAAAGGCCATGAACCCTCCAAGCCGCCGGACCCGCGCCGCATTCCCTACCGGCCGAGTAGAAAAATGCTGAGAGCGCCCGCGATCCGTCGCCGTTCGCTCTCGTAGGCCGCTGGGCGGTCTCCAGCGGTCGGTGCACCGCCCGCCCCGCGTCGGGACTCATAAGAGCGTCCGGCAATAGGGGACGCGGCGTCGCGGGGCCAGGGCACGCACCTCGCCGCGTTGTCGTCAGTCGCCACCCAACACCAGGGTGGCTCCCTCCTCCGCCTCGCGATGCACGCACCCCAGCCCCGCTCCTTGATCCACACCCCTATTGCCGGACGCTCTAAGTAGGGATTTGAATCGGGCTGTTGGGGCAGGTCAGGAGCCTGCCCGATCGCGATCAAACTTGCCGAGCCCTCTGCTCCCAGCACGATGCGGACGGTGCACTGACCCCCTGAATCCAAGGAGCACTCAGGTTCCTGAATGCATAGAGCAGCTGATCGATACAGTATGCGACCTTCGCGCAACCCTGCTAACCACCCTCACATCCGGCCTCATTCTCCCAAGTCAAGAGGGTGTCTGACGATGAACCCGCACCTCCCCCATCTGCTGTCCATCCACCTCGGCACGATCCCACGACCGGCAAAGAGGTCGCCGTCCGTTCGGACGGTTATGCGATGTGGGAGCGGGGCGTGACACGGACGATGAGGTCGGCGTCGAGGGCGTCGGCGAGCCGGTCCAGGACGGGCAGCGTGGGCACGGTGCCCCCGGCTTCGAACCGTGCCACCGCCGACTGGGTCATACCAGCCGCGTGCGCCAGCTCGGTCTGGCTCCAGCCACGCTGCTGACGTAGCTGCCGGACGGCACGGCCGAGCTCGAATGCCAACCGGGCCGCCTGGTACGCCTCGTGTGCGCCCGGCTCAGCCATGCGCTGTTCCCGCAGCTGCGCCCACTCCGACCGCTCAGCCACCGTCCCCACCCTCCTCGTCCAGCTCGTCGTCGGCAGTGTGCTGCTCGGCCAGGCAGCGGGCCAGAGTACGCCTGGCCCGGGCGACCTCGCCCACCTCGCGCATCCGGGTCTTGACGAACACCGCCAACAACACGACCCGCTGCCCTGGGGCCAGCCAGTAGGTCACCCGCACCGCCTGCCGGTCCACGTGGAACCGCAGCTCCCGCAGTTTGCCGTCCAACTGCCGGGTGTAGGGCTCCCCCAGCACCGGGCCCTGTTCGGCCAGCAGATCGATGGAGAACGCCGCCGTGGCGAAGTGGGCCGTGGATAGCTGCTCCAACCAGTCTCGGACCTCCGGTTCCAGCTCGACGGTACCCCAAGCCATAGCAGCAACGCTATAGCATGCTCTGGGGTGCCCGTCATCGGCGTGCCGCCCCCGACCATCCGGCTCGGAGCCGACTCAGCGTGCGATGTGACGTTCAGGGCACGTCAGCCGGTAGCGGGCACAATCGGGGTTCACGTTCCATCCCCTCACCTCCACAGGTAACCTGCCTGCCCGCGAGGCCCTGCGGTTGTTGGCTTTTTCGTGCTCTTCCCGACGCATTGCATGATCATGCATTGTCGGTTGACGCCACCGGAAAGTTGACAGTCCCCCATCCTGGTGATCATCTGGCATCTGCTCAGCGACCCGCACGCCCGCTACCGCGACCTCGGCGCCGACCACTACACCACCTGGATCAACAGTGACGCGAATTCCATCCGATGCGAATTCGCGACAGTTGGCATGCGCAATGATCACAAAGTGGCGTTTCCGTTGGTAGATAGGGTGTCCTGGGTTGCTGGAGGATGCCCGCCGGCGTAGGCCGATTTGGCTCCAATGATCGACTACGGACCCGTGGCCATCAGGTTTGGCGGGGTTGAAGGCCGATGCGGAATCTCGCATCTGATGCGATGGGCCGCTGGTTACTCTCCGTAGTGATCTACGGGTTCCAGTCGGGCAAAGCTGCTGCGCCGCTTCCCCTCCTCGGCGCCTGGCGGCGCCTGCGGTGCGGGTCGGCTTGCCACTGATTATCCCTGGGTGCCAGCATCTTCAACAACATGGAGGACGGCTGGCCGCGTGAAGTCGTTGCGGCGGGCCGCCCGTTGCGAGTCCTACAGAAAGTTACGATCTACACTTGAAGATCAGAGAATTCGCGACACTCGAATACAAGACTCCGCCAGTCCTGTACCCCTACTACAGCGGGATCGGCATGTCGCATGTCGGGAATCGTGCTGTTCTGGACACGTATTGCAGTTTTGCTGTCACGCTTTTCGTGTGGCCTACACGGGGTTCGGGCACAGCCGTAGAACGCACATGAGCGTGTTGGTGACCGTGAAGGCGTACCCCACGGTGTCCCAGCAGCACGGCGAGGCGGTGTGCGTCGCGGGCATCCGCACCGATGTCATCCCCCACCAGTGGGTGCGGCTGTTCCCGGTCCACTACCGTGATCTCCCTGAAGAGCAGCAGTTCAAGAAGTGGGAGTTCATCGAGCTCGACGTCCAACGAGGATCGGATACGCGACCGGAGAGCTACGTGCCGATCCTGGAGACGATCAGACGAGGGCGTGTCCTGGGCACGGGCGACGGCTGGGCGGAACGCCGAACGATCGTCGATCCCCTCCTGCAGTCGAGCCTGTGCGCGGTCCGCCGCCAACGCAAGATCGATGGAACATCGCTGGCGTTAGAGCGCCCGGCAATAGGGATGTGGATCAAGGAGCGGGGCTGGGGTGCGTACATCGCAAGGCGGCGGAGGAGTCACCCTGGTCCTTGGGTGTCGACCGACGAGCCGGGGTACCCGTGCATCGCGCAGCGATGGATGGGGAGCGATGCAGCGAGGTGCGCACCCCAGCCCCGCGACGCCGCGTCCCTATTGCCGGTCGCTCTTAGTCCGTGCACAGGATCTCCAAGCGGAGGTCCGCCGGGGTGGCGGGGCCGAGCAGTGCCCGCAACGCCACGGCGGGATCGGCGTCCGGTGACGGCAACGCCGTGCCCGCCCACCAGGTGTCCTCCAGGTCGAACCGGCCGATGCCCCCGCTGATCCTGGCGTTGTAGATCCAGTACTGCACCGCAGGGCCGTGCGGGACGAGCTGGGCCAGCCCCGGCGCGCGGAAGACGATCGACGTGGTGCGCCGCGCGTCGGTCGGACCCTGCATGGGGATGCCGAGGCACTGCCGGGTTGTGCTGTTGCCGCCGTCGCACCCGAGCACGTAGCGGGCGCTGATCCGGTGGACCGTGCCGTCCGGGGCCTCCACCTCCGCCACGACCTCCTCGGCGGACTCGGTGAGCCCGCGCAGCGCCCAGCCCAGCGCGAACGTGATGTCGGGCAGCTCGGCGACGACCTCCCGCAGCACGCGTTCGACGGCGGGCTGCGGGACTATCTGGCCGGGTTCGGCGACCACGTCCGTGCGCGCCGCCGAGAGGCCGAAGCAGTCGTCGAAGCGGGTGAACTCGGGTCCCAGCAGGCTGGTGGCGACCACGACCTGCTGGGACCAGGCGACCGGCAGTGCCGCCGCGGCCCGGATGCGGTCGGCGATCCCCCACCGGCGGAAGTGCTCCATGGTGCGGGCACTGGTGGTCTTCGCCCTCGGCCGCAGGAACGAGACCTCCTGGCGCGGTTCGAGCACCACGCAGTCGATCCCCCGAGTGCCCAGTTCGGCGGCGGCCGCCAAGCCGACCGGGCCGCCGCCGACGATCAGGACCGATGTGGTCGTGGGCAGTGTCACCACTGGGTTCCTCCGCCTCTCAGGACAGCTGGTCGCCGGTGGCCCGGGGCAGCAGCCGGCGGGCGTTGCGGGTGGTCAGCTCGCGCCAGGTCTCGCGGTCGTCCGGCGGCGCGGCGGCATCGATGGACTCGATCTGGGTCAGCACGCCCTGGACCGGGAACCAGCAGTAGTCGCTGCCGTAAAGCATCCGCTCCGTGCCGAAGGCACCCGCGAGGGCGGGCACCTGGTCGGGGAACGGGGTACCGGCGATGTCGTACCAGAACCGGCCGAGCTGCTCGCGAACCGAGATGTCGGGCGGCCCGCCCAGGCCCTCGATGAACCCACACGACTGGTCCAGCCGAGCGGCCAGCAACGGGAGTGCGCCACCGCCGTGGGGGAAGATCCACGAGATGCCCGGGTAGCGGGACGCGACACCGTTGAACACCAGGTTCACCGCGGCCCGCGCGGAGTCGAAGATGAACTCGAGTACCGGCCGTGGCAGGCCGACCGTGATGGCCTCGTGCCGGGGCGGCGAGGTCGGGTGGACGAACACGATCGCCCGCCGTCGGTCGAGTTCGGCCCACAGAGACTCGAACAACGGGTCACCGAGGTAGCGGCCATGGCTGTTGGTCGACACAGTGAGCCCGTCGGCGCCCAATTCGTCGAGTGCGTACGCCGCCTCGGCGAGCGCACCCTCGACATCGGGCAGGGTCAGCGAGGCGAAGTGCCCGAACCGGGCTGGTCGCCGACGGCTCAGCTCAGCGCCGAACTCGTTGACCTCGCGCGTGAGCCGCCGCGCCGCGAGATCGTCGCCGAAGTGCGTGCCGGGCGTGACAAGTGACAGCATGGTCTTGCTGATCCCACCCCGGTCCATCAGGCCCAGGTGTTCCTCCTCGCTCCACCTGGGCCAGCCGGGCATGCCGTTGGGGTGTTCGTGGCCCGCGGCTCGTGCGGTGGCGACGTAGGACTCCGTCACGAAGTGCGCGTGCACGTCGACGAGTTCGTGGGCGGACCCCAGTGTCATGAGAGTTCGCCAGCGAGCGGCTTTCGGCCCACCACCGCACCGTTCGCCCCGGCCGCGTCGAATCGCAGGACAGGCACGTCGGTGAAGCCGGCGTCTTCGAGCCAGCCCCGGTACTCCGACTCCGCGTAGTTCTCACCGCCGGGCAGCCCGACAAGCATGTTCATCCCCATCAGCGCCGCGGCGGGCGGTCCGGTGCGTTCGTCGTTGAGCAGCAGTTCGCACACCAGCACCACGCCACCGGGTGCCACCGCGGTGAACGCCTTGTCCAGCAGCCGCCGGTTGGCCGCCTCGTCGTGGTCGTGCAGGACCGAGGTGAGCAGGGCGACGTCAAAGTCGGCAGGCAGCGCGGGGTCGGCCTGGAAATCTCCCGCGACGACGTCGATCCGGTCGCCCAGCCCGGCTTCGGCGACCTTCGCCTCGGCGATCTGCCGCACGTGCGGCAGATCGAACACGGTGGCCGTCAGGCCGGGATTGCGCTGGCACAGCTGGATCACGAACCCGCCGGAGCCACCACCCACGTCCAGCACCCGTTGGTGCGGCCCGAAGTCGTACACCTCGTCCAGCGCGCCCGCGGTGGCACCGGCCAGGGAGTGCATCGCGTCCCAGAACGTTTCCATGAGGACCGCGTTATCGGTGCTGAAGGCACCCTCCTGCTGTTCCGGGTCCCAGGTCACCGGACGGTTCGTTTGCAACGCGTCCAGGACCCGGTGCCAGTTCTCGTAGAGCTTGCGGTCGCAGAACCGCACGAACCCGCCGAAGTAGTGCGGCCGCCCGATGACCAGGTACTCCTCGGCGAGCGCGGAGTTCCGGTACCCATCACCGGATTTCTCCAGCAGGCCGAGCGACGCGCACGCGGCCAGCAGCAGCCGGGCCGGGCGGCCCTGCAGGTCCGCCGCCTCGGCGAACTCCTTGACCGTCATCGACGTGCCACCGGCGAGCTTGGTGAACAGCTCCAGTTCAAGCGCGGCGGAAAAGGTCTTGAAGCTGATGAACCCGTTGGCGAGTTCGAGCAGTTGGCGAGTTCGAGCAGTGGTACCTGGCTCAACGGCTGGCCCTTGTCGTTGATGTTCATGATCACCTTTTCATCATGGGATATCGGTCGCCAACACGCGGTCGCTCTCGTGTATGTGCTCGGCAATCACATCCGCGTGTTCGCCCGCGCAGGTCAGTTCCAGCCGATGCGGGAACGAACGCACGAGGGGAGGCTCGGTAGCCCGGAAGTACAGGACGGAGCGGCCCCCTTCCTGTTCCTTCTCCAGCGGGTTGTAGCCCGCGCCATCAGCGACCAGCGCTCCCGAGCCGAGCAGCTGGCGACGCAGTTCCGCCAGCACGCGCTCAAGTCGGTCGACCATGATGGCGACATGTGACTCGTTCATGGACTGGCGCTCGCGGTCGGCCATGCCCTCGGGCAAGGCGCACCCATGCGCCGCCGTCGCGGCGAAGACCTCGATCTCCCTGCAGCCGAACAGATCCGTGTCGACAGCGCCACGCACGATACGCACGTCGAGGTCCTCCGGAGGTATCCGGTACCGTCGGCACAACCGGGACTTGACCACAACGCTGGGGACAGGCCGGGTCACCTCGAAACCATTGCACCGCAATGCCGAGACCACCTCCGAGATCGTCTCGGGGAACACCAGGAAGCCATAGTGGTCGAAGGTGCAGTGCTGGAGGTCGACACGCCCCAGCAGCGGGCCGTGAGTGTGTGCCGAGACCGCGTCGAGCACCTGCTCGACGGAGAACTGGTTGAGGATGGACCTGATCCGGACGACGCTGTCGACATCACGCTGGTCCATTTCCCGCTCCTCGTGTCAGGAACTCCTCCAGCGCCGCATTGAACGCCGAGCCGACGTTCTGCGTCGCGTGGCCGCCGGGGATGACCAGCCGCCGCCCGTCGAGCCGAGCCGCCAGGGCATCGCTGATCGCCTCGAACACCGGGCGCTGGCCACCACTGACGACGAGGGTGGGGATGGCTGCCGCGCGCAGCCGGTCCAGTGGCAGCTCGGCCTCCCACGGCCACCGCACCCGGTCCCGGGCGAGGCTGGCGGTGGTGCGTTGTCCCCCGGACAACACGTCCGGGTAAGGCGTACCGGGATCGATGAGGGCGAATATCGCCCGGAACAGTGCGTCGTCGGCGGCGGGCGGCCGTGCCAGCAGGGCGCGCATGGCCTGCTCGAACTCGTCGACCACCGGTGTCCCCCTGGCCACACCGCTGGCCGCGCTCTCGATCAGGGTGAGCGAGAGGACCGCGTCCGGGCGCTGGGCGGCGGCCAGCAGCGCTCCCACCGTGCCGTAGGACTGGGCCACCAGGTGGGCGCCGTCGCCGAGCAGCTCGGCGATCAACTTGGCGTCCACCTCGAAGTCCTCGCGCTCGCTGGTGGCACTGCGCCCGTAGTTCAGCCTGCTCGGCATGACCAGCCGCCACCGGTCGGCGAGCGAGGCCTGGGTCAACCACGCCTGTTCGCCGCAGACCGCACCGCCGTGCACGAACAGGATCGGCGTGCCGCGGCCCAGCTCGACCACATGCATTCCACCGGGCCCGGTCACCTCGGTCCGCTCGACAGGTGTGGCCGTACCGGGGTGCAACAGGGGCCGCACCGTGGCCACCAGCGAGGCCACGGTCGGGTTGTCCAGGAACATCGCCAACGGCAAGGAGATCCCGAGCGCACCGGCGACGGCGTCCCGCAGCTCCACCGCGAGCAACGAGTCCAGGCCAAGGTTCTGCAAGGGTTCGGTGGGGGCCGGCCGCGACCCGGTACCACCGAGCACCGCCGCGACCTGCTCGAGGAGCAGTTCGTGCAGCCGGCGTCCGGCCTCGTCGTCCTGCCCTGTCTGGAAAGCGGCGCGCAGGGCCGAGCCCTCGGCAGTGATCGCGGTGGGCGCGGGCTGTGCCCGGCCGGCCGCCAGGATCGCGTCCTGGCTGGTCTTGCGCATCGAGACGCCGGTCAGCTCCAGCAGGCAGGTCCCGTCCTCGGTCAGGACCCGGAGGTCGCCGGTGACGGCCGACCCGGACTCCGCGCGGACCAACGCGTGGCACAGCAGGGGTTCGTCGCAGTGCCCGTGGCGGGAGAACCGCTCCAGCCCGGTCAGGATCAGCATCGTGGCGAGCGGGAGGGTGTCGTACACGCACGCGAAGACGAGCTGCAGGACGGAGTCGGTGAAGCCGGGGTGCAGCAGGTAGTCGTCGGCCTCCCCGGGCTCGGGCGCGCGCAGCCGGGCCAATACCTCACCCTTGCCGCAGCGCAGGTGGGTGATCCACCGCGCGGAGGACCCGAGGTATATCTTGCGTTTCCACAGTGCCCGGTAGAACTCCGCCCCCGAGAGGGTTGTGGTGCACCGGCGGCTGATGTCCTCGACACCGTCGGTGCCGATGGCGGGCGCCTGCCCCGGCTCCGCGGCGAAGGCGCCCTGGGCGTGCAGTGCCCACACCCCGTCGGGCTCCGGCTGGCTGTAGTAGCGGAACGGTGTGCGCCCGCCCACCGCCGGGTCGACGACCAGCATCGCCGTCCGGACGCCCTCCTCGGGCATCAGGAACGCCTGGGGCAGCGACAGATCCTCGATCCGGGTGCGCTCGAACCCGCGCAGCTGGGCGACCGCCGCCAGCACCGCCTCGACGTAACAGCCGGCGTTGACCACGGCGGCCCCGGCGCACACGCAGTCGCCGAGGCAGGGGTGCCGGTCGACGGAGAGCAGCGAGCGGAACTGCACGGCGTCAACCGGTGACGGGACGCGCTCCCCCAGCAGGGTCGCGCTCGCCGGTGCGCCCGGTCCGGCCACGACCGGCGCCAGCACGGGCCGAGTGGTGGGCTCGAACCAGTGCCGGTGCCGTTCGAAGGCGTAGGTCGGCAGGTCGACGACGCGGCGCGGCCGATGCTCGTCGACCCCACGCCAGTCGACCTTGACGCCGCGCACGAACAGCTCGCCCAGGCTCGCGAGCATCGTCCGCTCGTCCTCGCCGTCCCTGTTCAGTGACGACAGCAGGGTGACCCGGCCGGGCTCGACGATCTTGCCGGCCAGCGTGCACAGCGTGGCGGCGGGACCGATCTCCAGGAACACGGTGCACCCTCGGGACACCAGCTGTTCGACACCCGCCGCGAACCGCACCGGCTGGCGCGCGTGGTCGCGGAGGTAGCCGGCGGAGAAGGTGCCGGCCTCGGCCACCTGGCCGGTCAGGTTGGACACCAGCGGGATCCGGGGATCAGCGAAGGACACCTGCGCGGCACGCTGCTCGAACCTCTCAAGCGCCGGCTCCACCAGGGACGAGTGGAAGGCATGCGAGACCCGCAGGCGCGCACTCCGGACGCCCTCGGCCTTGAGCGCCTTGATCAGCTCGTCCAGCACCGCGTTCGGACCGGACACCACCACGTTGTCCGGTCCGTTGACCGCCGCGACGCACAGTCTGCCCTCGTACGGGGCCAGCGCGCGCTCGACGTGCCCGGGGCCGGCGAGCACCGCGACCATGCCGCCGCCCTCGGGTAGCTCCTGCATGAGCCTGCCCCGCTCGGCGATGAGGGCCAGCCCGTCGGCCAGGTCGAACACCCCTGCCACACACGCGGCGGCGTACTCACCGACGCTGTGCCCCAGCAGCGCCGCGGGCGCCACGCCCCACCGCCGCCACAGCCTGGCGAGCGCGTACTGCAGGCTGAACAAGGCGGGCTGGGCGTGGCGGGTCTGGTCCAGCGGGGTGTGCTCGTCGAACAGCACCGGCAGTAGCTCGCCGCCGAGGATGGCGTCACAGCGGTCGAGGTCGGCCTGGAACGAGGGCTGGGACCGGTACAGCGCGCGTCCCATCCCCGGGTACTGCGAACCCTGGCCGCTGAACAGGAACGCCACCTTCGGCCGCGCGCCGGGTGGTACGACGCCGGTGCGCACGTCCTGGTGCGGGGTGCCCTCGGCGTGTGCGGCCAGTGCGGCCCGTGCTGCTTCCGTGCTGTCGGCGAGCACGACCGCACGGTGGCCGAACCGCGCTCGCCCGTTGTTGGCGGTGTGCGCGACGTCGGCGAGTGAGTCGGTGGCGTCGAGGTGATCACGGTAGCGCGCGATGAGTGCCCGCAGGGCCTCGTCGCTGCGCGCGGACAGCGACACGAGGTGTGTGCCCCCCGCAGCGGACCCCGCAGCGGGGGGGTCCGAGCTCTCCTCCAGAATCAGGTGCGCGTTGGTGCCACTGGCCCCGAAGGAGCTGACCCCGGCGATCCTGGTGCCCTCCAGCCGAGCCCAGTCGGTCAGCTCGGTCGGGATCGTCACGCCGAGCTCCCCAAGAGGGATCCTCGGGTTGACCGTCGAGAGATGCAGCAGCGGCGGCAGCTGCCGGTGCCGCAGCGAGAGCACGGTCTTGATGAGCCCGGCGATCCCGGCCGCGGACTCCAGGTGGCCCATATTGGTCTTCACGGTGCCGATCGGCAGCGGGCGGTCCGGGTCGCGATCGGCGCACAGGACCGAGCTCAGCGCGTGGACCTCGATCGGGTCGCCCAGTGGCGTCCCGGTCCCGTGCGCCTCGACGTAACCGACCTGTGCCCCGCGCACCCCGGCGGCGCGCAGCGCGTCCCGGATGACCGCCTGCTGCGCCTGCCCGTTGGGGACGGTGATGCCGCCGCTGCGGCCGTCCTGGTTGACCGCGCTGCCCCGGATCACCGCCAGCACGCGGTCCCCGTTCGCGGTCGCCTCGGACAGCAGCTTCAGCACGACGACCCCGCAGCCCTCACCGCGGGCGTACCCGTCCGCGGCGTCGCTGAAGGTCTTGCACTGGCCGTCGGGCGCCAGCATGTTCGCCTTCGACATCGCGACGAACCAGTCCGAGGTGACCATGACGTTGACTCCCCCGGCCAACGCGGTCGAGCACTCGCCGGTGCGCAGGCTCTGGCACGCCAGGTGCACGGCCACCAGCGAGGCCGAGCACGCGGTGTCCAGTGTCAGGCTGGGGCCGCGCAGGCCCAGCCAGTAGGACAACCGGCCCGCCGCGAACGGCGAGGTCATCCCCCCGGTCAGCCAGTAGGCGTCGATGTCGGTGGGGGGGCATTCCTTCAGCATCGCCTGGATGTACTCCGACCCGGTCACGCCGAGGAACACGCCGGTGCGGCTCTCCGCGAGCCCGTCCGGTGCCTGGCCCGCGTTCTCCAGTGCCTCCCAGGCGACCTCCAGGAACAGCCGTTGCTGCGGGTCCATCCGCGTGGCCTCGCGTGCGCTCACGCCGAAGAACCCGGCGTCGAAGGTGTCGATCTCGTCGAGCAGCCCGGCCCGTCGGACCGGCGGGAAGCCGGCCGGGTCCCAGCGGTCTGCGGGGATGTCCCTTGTCGCGTCCCGGCCGGTGCGCAGCAGGTCCCAGAACGCCGCAGGACTGTCCGCGTCCGGTAGCCGGCACGCCATGCCCACGATCGCGACCGGCTCGTCAGCGCGGTGGGCCGACCGCTCCAGCGCAGTGCGCAGTTCCCGGATCTCGGTCAGCGCGGCGCCGAGGACCGCCTTGTTGTCCGCCGCGCTCATCGGCGGCCTCGCAGGGCACGGGCAGCTTCGATCTCCACGAGCAGCTGGCGCAACACGTCCTCCTCGGTGTCCACGTCTGCATGCGGCGTGGCGGGCGGGCTCGGCTCGGCGGGCGGGCTCGGCACCTCGGCGACCGCCCTCGTGCGCTCGGCCAGGTGCGCGGCCAGCGCGGCCACGGTCGGGAAGTCGAACAGGGCCGTCGCGGGCAGCTCCCAGCCCAGTGCCGAGGACAGATCCCGTTGCAGCCGCAGCGCGAGCAGGGAGTCCATTCCCAGCTGGAAGAAACCCGCGCCGGGTTCGATCATGGCCGGGTCGAGGGCGAGGGTGCGCGCGGTGTGCTCGGTGACGAGGTCGAGCATGGTCTCGGCGTGCTCGCCCCGCAGACCCGGTGGGTCGCCGAGGTGGCTGGCCGGCGCGGCAGCGGGTTGGACGGCCGGCGCGGCGGCGGGCCCGGCGGTGCGGGTCTTCGGCCAGTACCGCCGGCGCTGGAAGGCGTAGGTGGGCAGCTCGACCCGCCGCAGGTGGTGCTCGGCGGCGAGCGCCCGCCAGTCGGGCTCGGCCACGGTGGCCGGGGTGCCGCCGGTATGGAGCGAGTCCAGCCCGGCGAGCAGGCCGGCCCGGTCCGCCGCCAGTACCGCGGCGGTGTGCGCGAAGCGGGTCCGAGTGGTGGCCAGTGAATACGCGACGTCGGCGACGCGGAGCTCTGGGTGGGCCACCAGGTGTGCACGCAGCAGGCCCGCCTGGGCGCGCAACGCCTGGTCGTTGGTCGCCGACAGCACAACCGGCACGGGCGGGGCGGCGGGACCGGCCGGGGCACCGTCCGCCGGTTGCCCCGGCGCCTCTTCGAGCACCACGTGCGCGTTGGTCCCGCTCATGCCGAAGGCGGACACCGCCGCCCGGCGCGGCCGGCCGGCCGACGGCCACGGGCGGTGCTCAGTCAACAGCTCGATCGCCCCGGACTCCCACGCCACGTGGGGGCTCGCCGCCCGCACGTGCAAGGTCTTGGGCAGCACGCGGTTGCGCATCGCCAGGACGGCCTTGATGACGCCCGCGACACCCGCCGCGGCGACCGCGTGGCCGATGTTCGACTTGAGCGAGCCCAGCCATAGCGGCTGTGCCCGGTCCTGCCCGTAGGTCCGCAGCAACGCCTGTGCCTCGACCGGATCACCCAGCGGGGTGCCGGTCCCGTGTGCCTCGACCAGGTCCACCTCCTGCGGCCGCAGCCCGGCATCGTCGAGTGCCTGGCGGATGACCCGCTGCTGGGCGAGCCCGTTCGGCGCGGTCAGCCCGTTGCTGGCACCGTCGGAGTTGATCGCCGAGCCCCGCACGACGGCGAGCACCGGGTACCCCAGCACCTGCGCGTCGGACAGCCGGGCGAGCAGCAGGGTACCCACGCCCTCACTCCACGCGGTGCCGTCGGCACTGGCGGCGAACGATTTGCACCGGCCGTCCGGCGCCAGCATCCCCGGTTGCAGGCCGAACTCGGTGAACGATTCCGGGGTGGCCAGGACCGTCGCGCCGCCGGCCAGGGCCAGTGAGCACTCACCGGCACGCAGCGACCGGACCGCCAAGTGGAGCGCGACCAGCGAGGACGAGCACGCGGTGTCCACGGTCAGCGTGGGGCCTTCCAGCCCCAGCGCGTAGGCGATCCGGCCGGAGGCGATGCTGGTGGCCGAGCCGGTTATCCGGTGCCCGGCCATATCCTCGCCCAGCAGCGAACCGTAGTCCTGGGCGGAGGTGCCGATGAACACCCCAGTCTGGCTGCCGCGCAACGACTCCGGCACGATGCCCGCCCGTTCGAGTGCCTCCCACGCGGTCTCCAGCAGCAGGCGTTGCTGGGGGTCCATGGCCAGCGCCTCGCGGGGTGAGATGCCGAAGAACAGCGGGTCGAACCCGGCGCAGTCGCTGAGGAACCCGCCTTCCTTGAGCCCGGTGGCCGGGCTGAGGTCCCAGCCCCGGTCGGCGGGGAACTCCGAGATGGCGTCCCGGCCGTCCAGCACCAGCTGCCACAGCTGTTCCGGGGTTCCGGCGTCACCGGGGAACCGGCAGGCCATGCCGAGGATCGCGACCGGCTCGTCGGTGTGGCCAGCGGGTGCGGAGGTGGCGATCTCACGGTAGCTACCACGTAGTTCACCCACCAGGTACTCCGCCAGCGCCCGCGGTGTCGGGTGGTCGAACAGCAGGGTGGCGGGCACCGGCAGGCCGGTGACCGACGCGAGGCGCTCGCACAGCTCCACCGCGGTCATCGACTCGAACCCGAGGTCGCGGAAGGCACGGCCGGCGGGCACGACGGCGCCCCCGTCATGCCCCAGCACCACCGCCGCCTCGGCGCACACGAGGTCCAGCACGGCCGCCAGGTCGGCCGACGGGCGTTCGGGAAGGGGCTGGGCCGGGTCGCGCGGTGGCCTCGGTTCCCCCTGCCGATCGCGCCACGAGGACAACGCTCGTCCCACCCGTGCTGCCGTGGCCGCGTCCAGGTCCAGCGCCTGCCCGAGCTCACCGGCCTCGACCAAGCGCCAGAAGGCCTCGGCCGCCGGATCGGGGCCGACCGGGGCCGGTACTGGTTCCGGCCAGAACCGCTTGCGCTGGAAGGCATAGGTCGGCAGGTCCACTCGCCGCGCGCCCGAGCCGGCGAAGACGGCGGGCCAGTTCACCGCCACGCCCGCCACGTGCGCCTGGGCGAGTGCGGTCAACAGTCGTGTCCGGTCGTGCGCGCCCAGCTCGACGACGACGTACCCGTCACCGGCCAGGGCTCGGCGGGTGCGCTCGTACTCCTCGGCATCGGCCACGGGGTGGTACGGCACCCGACAGGCGTCCGGGGTGACCGGGGCATGATCTTCCGCCGAGGTCACCGCCCTGGCGGCGTCCGCCAGGCTGAGCGCGCCCGCGACGGTGGCCGCCGCGATCCTGCCCTGCCCGTGCCCCACCACCGCGGCGGGCTCAGCCCCTAGCGAACGCCACAGCTCGGCCAATGCCACCATCGCCGCCCACGAGACGATGTGCTCACGCTCCGGCGACACCGCTTCGTGTCCGCGAAGCACGTCCAGGGGTGAGAAGTCGGTGAAGGGTGCCAGCGCCTGCGCGCACTCGCTCATGCGTGCGGTGAACACCGCCGATGACGTGAGCAGTTCCCCGCCCTGGCCTGCCCACCGCGAGTCCTCGCAGGGGAATACGAACACCGCCTCGGTCACTGTTTCGGCGACACCACGGGCCACCTCGGTGACCGCACCGTCGGCGACCAGCAGCACCGCTCGGTGCTCGAAGTCCGACCGCGTGGTCGCGAGTGACCAGCCGATGTCGACCGGCGGGCCGTCGAGGGACCGGATTCGCGCCAGCTGCGCCGCCAGCGAGGCCGATGACCTCGCCGACACCACCCATGGCACGACGGGCAGCCTCGACCGCCGCTTTCCCGGTGCCCGCACCGGAGGGGCCTGCTCCAGGATCACGTGCACGTTAGTGCCGCTCAGCCCGAACGAGGACACCCCGGCCCGGCGCGGCCGATCGACCATCGGCCACTCGAGCGCTGAGGTCAGCAGCTCGACTGAGCCGGCCGACCAATCCACGTGGGACGACGGTTCGGTCACGTGCAGGGTCCTGGGCAGCAATCCGTTTCGCAGGGCCATCACCATCTTGATGACGCCGGCGACGCCCGCCGCTGCCTGCGTGTGCCCCAGGTTCGACTTGACCGAGCCCAGCAGCAACGGAGTGTCCCGGTCCTGCCCATACGTCGCCAGCAAAGCCTGCGCCTCGATCGGGTCGCCCAGCGTGGTCCCCGTGCCATGCGCCTCCACGGCGTCGACCTCCGCTGTGGACAGACCGGCGTTCGCGAGCGCCTGGCGGATCACCCGTTGCTGCGCCGGTCCGTTCGGCGCGGTCAGGCCGTTCGACGCGCCGTCGGAGTTGATCGCCGAACCCCGCACCACGGCGAGCACCTGGTGGTCACGGCGCCGCGCGTCGGACAACCGTTCCAGCACGAGCACTCCGACGCCCTCGGCGAACCCGGTACCGTCAGCGGAGTCGGCGAAGGCCTTGCACCGGCCGTCCGCGGCCAGGCCGCGCTGCCGGGAGAACTCCACGAAGCTGCTCGGTGTGGACATCACGCTCGCCCCACCGGCCAGTGCGAGGTCGCACTCGCCCTGACGCAGGGATTGCACGGCCAGGTGCATCGCCACGAGCGAGGACGAACAGGCCGTGTCCACCGTGAGCGTGGGCCCCTCGAACCCGAACGTGTAAGCCACCCGCCCGGAGGCCACGCTCGGCGCGGTCCCCGTGGTCTGGGAACCCTCGAACTCGCTGCCGAGCAACCGCGCGTAGTCGTTGAACATCACCCCGGAGAAGACACCGGTCTGGCTGCCCCGTAACGACTTCGGGTCGATCCCCGCGCCCTCCAGGGCCTTCCACGACGTCTCCAGCAGGAGCCGCTGCTGTGTGTCGGTCGCCAGTGCCTCCCGCGGTGACATCCCGAAGAAGGCCGGGTCGAACTCGCCCGCGTCGTGCAGAAACCCGCCCAGCCGGGTGAGCGAGGTCCCGGCGTGGCCGGGTTCGGGGTGGCAGAGCGCGGTCAGGTCCCAGCCGCGGTCGTGGGGGAACTCCGTGGCGACCTCCCCGCCGTCCAACAGCAGTTGCCACAGCTGCTCCGGTGAACGGACATCGCCGGGGAACCTGCACGCCATCCCCACGATCACCACGGGGTCCTCCCGGTCCGCGGGTTGTGCCCGCCCGGTCTCACGGTGGTCGTGCCGCGCACTCAGCAGGTGGGATACGACGGCCAGCGGGGTGGGGCAGTCGAAGACCAACGTGGTGTCCAGTGCCCTGCCGGTCGCCTCCGCCAGCCGTCTGCTCAGCAGGACGGCACCGGCGGAACTGATCCCGTAGTCGCGGAAGCTCTGCTCGGGCGAGATGGGCTTCTCGCAGTCCGCCACGGCACTCGCGTGCTCACGAACGAGGGACAACAGCTCCGGTGGTGCCAGTGCGGCACCGCTCGCCTGAGGTCGGCGGCCGAGAACCTGCTCGACCAACCGCCTTCGCGCGAGCTTGCCGGTGGGGGTGTGCGGCATCCGCTCGACCACGACCAGCCCGAGCGGGATCTTGTAGGAGGCCACGCCACTGGCGGTCAACAGCTCGGTCACCTCGGCCAGCGTCACCTGCTCGCCGGGGTGAACCGCGACCACCACGCAGGGGTACTCGCCGAGGCGGTCATCCGGCAGGCCGATGACCGCCAGGTCCGACACCCCCGGCAGCTCGGCGAGCAGGTGCTCTATCTCCAGCGCGTTGAACTTCTCCCCGCCGACATTGATCCGTTCCACGGCCCGCCCGTGGAAGGTCAGCCGGCCCTCGCCGTCGATGGCGGCGAGGTCGCCGGTGCGCAGCCACCCATCACCGGCGAACGCGGCCTGGGTCAGCTCGGGTTCACCGAGGTAGCCGCGGAACTGGAAGGGGCTCCGGAAACGCAGCTCCCCGATC
>NZ_CAKJTL010000120.1:44087-46208 GCF_917627385.1 Protofrankia sp. CiT1 | reverse complement strand
TGGCCGGGCTCGCAGTCGCGTTCGTCGGGTCCGACCACACGGGCCTCGCTGTGCTCGACCGGCAGCCCGATCCCATACCCCGACGTGCCCGCGCTCTCCCCTGGCAGCGTGGTCGCGCCCGCACCGAGCTCGGACATTCCCCACTGCACGGCCACCGCCGCGCCGGTCCGGCTCGACACCGCACGCGCCAGCCGCTCCGGTACGGGGGCCCCCGACGCACGCACCTGGCGCAGCCGCAACCGCCCGTCGGGGACGTGCCCGAGGATGTCCCGCAGTTGTGCCGGTACCGCGAACAGCACGGTCGGCGCGGTCTCGTCGGTCAGGCGCAGGAAGCGGTCCACGTCCCAGCCACCGCCGAACATGACCTGCCGGGCACCAACGGCCAGGCCCAGGTGCAGTGCGAGGAGCCCGAACATGTGGCTGAACGGGCTGGTGCTGAGGATGCGGTCCGTTGGAAGCACGCCGCCCCGGCCCACGATCGCCAGGGCGTTGGACAGCACCCCGTCGTGGGTGTGCACACAGATCTTCGGGCGCAGCGACGTCGTACCGGAGGTCGGCGCCAGTAGCAGCGGTGAATGCGGTTGCAGATCGAGGCGTACCGGCGGCGCACCCGCCCACTCGTGCTTGAGGTCCATCAGCGAACCGGGTGCGAGAAGGACGTGGCGTAACGAGGGGCACGCGGCCCGCAGCTTACGTGTCAGGCCGTCGATGTCCACACCGTGGCGCCTGCCACCGTCCGGCGACAGCACGGCAACGACCGGCCCGGCGGCACGCACGAGCCCTTCGAGCTCACGAACACCGTTGCTGCCGTGCAGAGGCAGGAAGACCGCACCGGCGATCGCCACCGCAAGGTGTACAACGAGGAAGTCCCAGGAGTTCGGCAGCTGGACGGCAACCACATCGCCCGACGTGACGCCGAGCCCGCGCAGCCCCCTGGCCACCGCGTTGCCCTCATCCCACAGATCCGACCAGGTCCGTTCACCCGAGCCGGCCGCGTGACCGGACCGGTCGTGAACCGCGATGGCAGCCGGGTCCTGGAGCACCGTCCGTTCGACCAGTGCGGGCAGTGTGTGGCCGACGAGTCCCGTGGCGGAGGCAGGAGTAATGTGAAAATCGTTTCCCGTGACCGCCACTACGCCCCCTGGTTTGGCCCGTCGTGCTCGGCCACATGAGGCGCGCGCCCGATTGTCGACAGATCGTAACTTCTATGGCGGAAAGCTGGAGTCTTATTCAGAACTCCCCGATCAAGATTTTTAGCAGAGTCCTGACCTGCGACGATGAATGATCTGAACCATCTGCACTGGGGGTTTTGAATAAGCCTCCTGGATTCGGTGTTCCGAAGATCGGAATCGGCCTTCAGAGCACTCGCCGAGGGTAGCCAGAAAAGCTGGTTTCTGGCCAGAGGGGCAGCCACCCGACTCCTCGGCATCAACATCGTCATCATCGGCCCCCAATTCACCACACCCGCCTGGTGGCCCGCAGCTAATAATCCCACCCTGCCCACCATCCACCTCGTCCACGTCAGCGGAATCAAGCGGTCAAGGCGACATGTCCGCTGCCAGTAGATCGCCGAATACTTCAAGCGGCGTCTGCCAGTTCAACGTTCAACGGTACGTATTCGGAAGCCCTGTGTGATCTTGGAGTCAACCTGCTGCAGCACAGGCACTCCCGCCCGACGACCCACGGGACTTCCGAATACGTACGTTCAACGTCTCCCGTGGCTTCCCATTCAACTGGGAAGCCACGCTATCAAGATCCGCCTGCGAATGCAAGGATAAGTCGGCGCCCTTCGGGAAATACTGCCGGAGCAGATGATGTTGCACGAATCGATTGGGTCCACCGAGCCGGTTGACACCATATTGACCCAGGTCACAGGCGTGTCGGTGCGGAGTCGATCAGGTCAATGGAGATCGAAATTGTGGAGTGATTACAGCAGGCCCATGGGGTCAGCGGCCGACAACGTGGCCAGCGCGTTTTCAGTACGTGGAAACTCGGCTTTCAACAGCCGCCGGCGGCCTTCATGACCATGAGCGGGAGTCCTGGTTTTCTGCCATCCCGCATAAACCCGTCGACCAGATCATCGATGCCACCGACGACAGGATCTTCGGATCGGGAGGCTAG
>NZ_CAKJTL010000120.1:0-43613 GCF_917627385.1 Protofrankia sp. CiT1 | reverse complement strand
TACGCCTACCCGAGTTTTGTGATCAGTTGTGACCCGTGGGCCGACGATGGGCGGCCGGGCTGATGCGCTCTGAGGCGGTGCGGGGCATGAAGAAGCCACCGGCGATGATCGCGAGTTGTGTCGACAAGCAAAGATCAACCAATGGCTTCATGCCCCAGCGTAGACCCGGCCGGATGGAGTGAGGCGTTCGAGGCCTTCACGACCAGCCTTGATCATCAGTTCTGACCTGGAACTACGCCACCGCCGCCGCGCCCGCTGCGAGGACCGCATCCGCGGCGCGAAAAACACCGGCCTGACGAACCTGCCCCTGCACGACTTCGCCCAGAACCAGATCTGGTGCGCCCTCGTCGCGCTCGCCCTCGACCTGACCGCCTAGGGCCCAGCTGCTCGCCCTCGCCGATCACCCGGCGCGCCGGTGGGAACCGAAACGCCTACGCCACCGCCTGTTCTGGCTGGCAGGACGACTGGCCCGACACGCCCGCCAGACCATGCTGCACCTGGCCGCCCACCACCCCTGGGCGCCACTCGCCGTCCAGGCGACCATGACGCTGCATGCCCTGCCCGCGCCTGGATAGCCGAGGCCACCGACCTCCCACCCGCCGACCAGGAGAACACCGTTCCGGACGTGGACCGGACGCCCACCCCGCGCGACAACGGGGCACCCGGCCACGGCCGCACCCAGCCCGACCGACAAAACTCAACATCAACAGGGGTGGAAGGCCAGCCCGCGATCACACCCGGCCGCCGCACGAAAGATCTGGGTTAGCGTTCGTGGCGCACCATCGTCTGCGAATGCGCGAGCGCATGTCCACGCGTCGGCCGCCTCGGCCCGCAACATGGTCCGCCTTCATGCTCGAGGTTCTGGCCACCAGCCTGGCCCCGTGATGTGGCCGCAGCCACCGATGACGCCCCCATCGACAATCCCCAGCGCTGTAGCCCGACCACGAGGATCACACTTCGCAATAGGGTCTATACCTGACCAGTTGGCCGTCCCCTCTCGCCCGACCTTGATCAGCGGCCTGGCCTCGCCTTTGGCCCGAGCGGCCGAGGCAAACAGGCCCAGGTGAAGAACGTTCACCGAAGTAAGAATCTGAAATCGGAGAGACAGCATATGAACTATGAGGCAGTTCGCAAGGATTTTGCCACGATGCTCGACAACATCAACAACGTTGCCGATGTCGTCGAATTTCAGAAAAGACTCGCGGACGAGATCCGAGCGGCCGAAGGAGTCCAGAGTGAAGAGGCAAAGCATCACAACCATCTCCTACATCTTTTCGGAGACGCCCTGGCCTGGCAGTTTCTGGACCGCGATTCTATACGGGAGTTCGCACGGGACCGCTTGAGGCCCGCGAACATCAGCCATCAAGGAAATGACTTCGATTTCGTTTTGGAGGTAGCTGCAGACCTCGCCAGGTATGGCTACATTCCGGTGGTCTCCGACCTTACGCACCTTATCTCTGTCGGCGACGTTATCGGCGTCTCCGAACATAGACGACGTGTTCGCCTCCGAAGGAATCCAGGTCGTGCAAACCCCACCGCGCACGCCGCAGGCGAACTGCTACGCGGAACGGTTCATCCGCTCCGTCCGTCAGGAGTGCACCGACCGGATCCTCCTCTACGGTGAGCGCCACGCCGCCGCCGTGCTCGACGAGTACATCCGTCATTTCAATGACCACCGACCCCACCAAGGACGAGATCAGCGCCCACCGAACCACCCTCTGGCCACGGTCGCAGCCCTCGACGGTCCGATCCGCCGCCGCAAGCTCCTCGGAGGCGTCATCAACGAGTACCACTACGCCGCCTGACCGAACAGCGAAATCCCAGGTCAAGCCCCCGCATCGAGTTTTGGCACGCTACACGGCGCATGCAAGGCAACTGGAACCACGGCCACGGCCACGGCCACGCCCACTACCGCTGCCCCCAGGAATACGCACTGGCCAACACCATCAACCATCCCCTCGCCGTCTACCTGCGCGAGGACACCGTCCTGCCCGTGCTCGACGCCTGGCTCGCGGGCGCCTTCGCCCCCGACCGCATCCACGACAGCCTCAACGCCCTCGACCCCACCCAACCCGACACCCACGCCCACGCCCACGAGAGCGACCTACTGCGACAAGCGATCGTCGACTGCGACCACAAACTCGCCCGCCACCGGGCCGCGCTCGAAGCCGGCGCCGACCCCGCGATCGTCACCCAATGGATCGCTGAGACCCAAACCGAGCGCGCCGTGGCCGTCGCCGCCCTCGACCGCGCACGACAGCCCAGCTCACCCCGACGCCGCATGACTCGCCAGGAGATCAAAGATCTGATCGATGCCCTCGGAGGACTCCTCACCGTCCTCGGCAAGGCCGACCCGGAAGACAAGGCCAAGGTCTACCAACAACTTGGCCTGCGCCTGACCTACGACCACGAAACACAGACCGTCCTGGCCGAAGCAGCACCGAGATCATCGGTGTGTGTAGTGTCTGTGTCCGAGGGGCGACTCGGCCACTACGCCCACCTACTCGGCCAGCGGGAACGTCTCCCGGTGGTCCGGCCGGGATCTTGGCCGTGACGACCGGTCGGGCTCGTCGGTACGGTTCTCCACGAGCGCTGAACAGGTTCTCTGAACATCCATGGGTCGCGGAGCTTGCGCGTCAGATTCTCAGGGCGGGTCGTCCACATCCCCCTGGGGCGACTGCGCAGCCAGCCGCGAGCGAATCTCATCCCTGACCAGACTCGGAAGCGCTAGAGTAGCGAGATCTTGATGTCACAGCCAGGTCAATACCTGCTGCGGCGATAGTCCGGGCGGTCTCCAGCGGTCAGTGCATCATCCGGGCGTCCGCCTCATGCCGGAACCCCATGGATCCCAGCACGATGCGGGTGGTGCACTGACCGGTTGAGACCACCCTTTCACGTCTGCCCCGGTGCGTGCACCACGTAGTAGCTCCCCCCGCTGTCAGACGAGGAACCTCGGGTAGCCTCACCGGCGTGGAGGTCAATGCCCACCCCGTCCACCACCACGGACCGATCACCGCCACTGTACGGTCCGCGAGCCAACCTACCGCTGAAACGAGCGGCATAAACCACCAGGTCGTGCCAGGCTGACTGCGGGTTGCGGACCAAGAGCGTGGCGCGGAGGACTTATGGACGTGGAACTGCGGCATCTGAGATATTTTCTCGCTGTCGCGGAATGGGGAAGCTTCTCCCGTGCCGCGGAGGTGCTGAAGGTCACCCAGCCCACCCTCAGTGAACAGATTCGACTGCTGGAACGCGAAACCGGGCCGCTGTTCAAGCGCCATCCCAGAGGAGCTTATCTGACCCCTGCGGGGACCGCTATGATGCCTCTCGCCGAGGATGCTCTCCGTGCCACCCGCGCCGCCGTGCAGACGGCCCGCGATATCGGAGCGAGCCGGTTGAGCCAGTTGCGTGTGGGCGTGGTTCCCGGATCGTGTAGCCATCTCATCTCGGCCTTCGCTGCCGCCTACCGAGCGGCATTCTCTGAGTGCGCTTTGACGATTCGTGAGGCCACCTACTTCCAGGCTCCCGAAGATTTGTTGCAAGACCGTTTCGATGTCATCTTGACGCGCCTTCCGATAGAAGATGAACACTTCCTCTCGTATGATCTGGAGCGGGAGCCTCTCGAACTTTTCATTGGCCCGAACCATCCGCTTGCCGAGTCCACCCAACTGCCGGTCGAAGACGTCCTCGACTTCCCAATCGTGCACGGTACACCCGACGCAAAACCCCAGATGATGGACTACTGGCTGCTGACGCGCTATCGCAATGGAGAATTGCCCCGCATCGCGGGCAACAGCGCCGTGAGTGTCGCAGAATTCGGCTATCAAATAATGGCGGGGAACGGAGCCGCTGTTGGTACCCCCTCAACTCGTCGCTCGGTTGGAATAAGTCGGTCAGAAATGCCGTCAGTGCTCCTGCTCTGCGTTGAACCCAGCATGGCGGTGGCCGTGCACCGCAGGAACGACCGGCGCCCGGAAGTCGGCGCCTTCTGCCTGGGTGCAGTTCAGGTGTGCAAGGCCTTGGCGACCCTGTCCGAGGGACTTCATGGCGAGTCGGGGGCCTGACGACTCTTCGATAGTTCCGTTATCGGCGGCGCCGATAACCCTATAGGTACTACCCATTGGCTGCGCTCGCGGCCGAGCCGTACGCTGCGACAGCATGAATTCGGCGGCATGGGTGCCAGCGAGGCGTAGCCGGGGGTAATGATGAAGAGGTCAGGACTGATCGGGACGGCGGTAGCCCTCCTCGTGGGCGTCCTTCTCACTGGATGCGGCGGCAGCGAATGGACGGAGAGACTGACACCGCCCACCCCGGGTACGGAGCAGGCCACGGACGCGGCGACGTCGGATGACTGGAGTGTTCCCGCTGGCCTGGTCGGGGACTGGGGGTTGGAGGGTACCTCCGGGTTGAATGCGCATTCGTTCGAATCGGACGGGACCTGGATCTGGACGCACCCCTGGCCCGACGGCAGCGTGAACCAGTGCTCCGGCCCATTCAAGGTCTCGGGCAACCAGATTACCATGACATTCGCGGCCGGTACGAACTGCAAGTCAGCCACAGTAACCTGGTCGCTTGAGGGTGACGTGCTGATTCTTGATGGCCAGCGCTACGATCGACAGTGATAATATCAGCGGCTGGTTGGAAGCATGCCAATCTTCGTGAATAGTCGAATTGCACGATCGACCTTCTTGTCCAATTTACACATTTACGGACGCGCCAAAAATAGCCGCTACCTGTGGTATTATGAATACATCTCGAGGGTGGCGAGCGGTCCAGTCTGCCTTCTTTTTCTCGCCGACAGATTATCCGATAAGTACCCTGTAGCGGTCGCATCAAAAAGGCGGTCCAATGTCGTTAGACAATCTCGCCGTCGCCTGGATCTCCTTGATTCCGGCATTCTTTCTGGTGCGGTCTGTCGTGGAGTCGTCGAGCCGAACCATCCGATTGATCCGCCGGTTACGGACGGCCGCCGCCGCCGCGACTTTTTTCGGCCTGACCCTGCTCTACGGAATGCGTGACTTCGGAGATCTGCTCACCGCATCCGCGTGGCGTGGTGTATGGGGCGGGGCCGCCAGTGCAGGATTTCTGATTGTCATCAACCTACTGCTCATTGTTAGGGGCACTCCTGTCCGCAACCGGGCATGGGCCTGGCAACTGTTCTGGTTCGGCCCGCGGATTTCGAGGTCTGCCGTGCCCAGCGGAGGCACCCAGCCGCGGCGGAGCGTAGGGCCCGGAGGTTGCATCCTGGGTCTGATTGCGCTGCTTGCATTCCTCAAGATCTTACTGAACCGCGGTTTCAGTAGCCTGGAGCGGACATCGGTGTATCAGACCCCGCTTGACTCTCCTGAACGGTCAGATGCGCTCCTCTATGTACTCGTCTTGTTCATTCCGAGCCTGATCCTGATCATGCTGATTTTTAATATGGCGGTCTTCAACCAGCTCCAAGCGGACGCCGCCCACCCTCTCCTTCCCGCTCTTGCTGCACCATGGTTCGTTGTCGGGTCCATTCTCGTGGATAAAGTGAGCCCATATGGCGGTACCGGATATGCGGCCACTCCAACCGGCATGTCCGATCTTCTTGCGGTGCTCGGATTGACAGCATCGGTCGCCCTATCGATGTTGGAATACCTGATTCTGCGCGAACTGCTTGGTGTCGACCTTAACGCCGGTCCGCCTCCTTTTTATCTGAGCGGCAGGAAATTCTCCTGGGCACCCCATCCAGGCCACCACCTGTCCAACAACGTCCTCACCCGACTCGTCGTTCGAATCGATCATCCATAACGGGCGGGATCCGCTGTCCCAGGTGGTAGGCCTGCGCCAAGCGGCCACCCCAGATGGGCAGGCCTTTGACCCCTTGTCTGGTCAGGGGCTGTCCGACCTGGGGTGTAAGTGGTCTGCCTGATCGCGCCAAGCGTGGCTTGGCGGGAAGGACGGATCATGGACGAGACGATCGAGCCCATGCCAACACGACTCGATCATCAGCAGCTCGCAGCCGACCTGGTCGCGAAGAGGCCCGCGCCGCCGTCACCGAGGTCACCGAGGTCACCACCGAATGATCACAAAGGTGGCGACTGAACCGCCCCGGCTCGGGTGGAGGCTCCGCTCGTGTGCTCCGGGGAGTGGGGTCTGATCTGAGCGGGCCGCGCCGACATGGCGTCTGCGACCTCGACCGCTCGAGCTCGGCTGGAGTGTTGGTAGATCGTGGAGGCCCGGCGGCGGGTGTGTGGGTGCCGGGGCCGCGGAGCGTCGCCGGTCCCGGGTGCGATGCGGCCTTCGGCCGGGATCCGACGGGTTCGGGCCGTCGGACGGGGCGCGACCGGGGCCGGCCTTCCTCCCGCCGCCACGCTCCGCCGTCGGCACCCGCGGCCGGGTGGCTACCCCGGTGCCGGGACGAGCCCGGTCTCGGCGATGCAGCCGTCGAGCAGGGTCGGGCTCGCTCCGATCCGGACGAGCCCGGCTTCGACCGCCCGGAACGCGTGTGTCTTCCCGGCGGCCACCAGGTTCGCCATCCCGCGCCGGAGGGTGGCCCAGACCCCTTCCGCCGGGTTGAGATCGGGGGCGTAGGCGGGCAGCCGGTAGACGGTCAGCCAGGCTGTCACACCCACAGGCGGCGTTGGCGTCGAGGAACACCTGCATGTCCGTGCTTGTATGGGTATTCAGGTTGTCCCAGACCAGGACGAGGGGGGCGTCGACCTCGTCGTGAAACGAGCTGATCAGTGTGGCGTAGTCGGCCTCGGACATGCTGCGCCGCTCACCCGTGCGGTGGGTGTGCACCCGGGTCCGGCGGGCCAGCCGGGTCGCCTCGCCCGGCTTGGCACACACCATGCCGGCGATCGACATCCGGCCCGAACCCCGGCCGCAGACCGGGAGGACCGGTGTGCACCCGCGCCGCGCCCAGGTCCGGCCCTTCGGCGGGCGCAGGCAGGCGGCGGCCTCGTCCTCAAAGCAGATCCAGGCGCCCTCCGCCTTCTCGACGATCGTCGGCCATTCCTCCTCCCGCCAGCGCCGGACGGCCTGTTCGTCGCGCTCGGCCGCCCGGTGGACGGGCTGCTGCACCGACCAGCCCAGCCGGTGCAGCAGCAGCGACGCGCCCCTCGCCGTGTAGCGCACCCCAAACATCCGTTCGATCAGCTCGGCGACGCGGGCGCCGGTCCAGACCTGGTCGTCGAAGCCGTCCGCGGCCGGGCCGCAGCGCAGCGCGGCCTCCAGCCGGGCCAGCTGCCGGTCGTCGAGCCGGCACGGCAGCCCGCCCGGCCCCCTCGACAGCAGCCCGGCCGTGCCGCGGGCCTTCCAGTCCCGATACCAGCGGCTGGCCGACATGCGGCTGACCCGGAGTTCTTCGGCTACCTCGGCCTGGGTGGCTCCCAGCTCGAACATCTCGGCCGCCTCCAGGCGTAGCTGCTCCCGCTTCGCCTGCTCCGCGGCGGTCAACCCGCCGCCCTGGGCATACCTCATACCGCTGGCCTACCCGGGCGTCCGGCAGCTCGCACACACTTACGGAACGTAAAAAGAATGCGAAACCAGAATGCTATCACATTCAATAACTTCCTCGGTTCATCCTCAGTAGTTAATGAAGTTAGAACCCTACTGATGGGTGAAACGACAATAAAATCGCGATGCCCGTAAGAGAATCCAGATTGTCTAGCTAGACTATCCCTTCGCGATCTCTTTTGCGACGGCGTCCGCTAGGGCGCGCAGGGCGAGGTCCTCCCATCCATAGAAATAGGCCGGGGTATATCTTTTCCCCTCTCGGCTGATCAGGCTCTTTCTCCGTTCATTAAGCACAGTTACGCTTTCCCACGCACCTACTGATGGGAATCCTGGTTACTGGACCCGAGAAAATGCATCTGCGCAGGTCACGTGCCTGCCGGAGTCCAGCTACTTAGATTCCCTTTAGTAGCGCGAGAGCGCAGGGGACAATTTCTGAATAGGCGATCCCTCCTCCCTCGCCACCAAGGCTTGCCGCGATGTCTTCGAGCTTGGACCGAAGCTCCGTCGCTTCGTGCTCGTCCCGGAGTTGCGGAATCCACAGGCCGGCAGTAGGTCTCAAGCGTGAGAGTTGGATGAGCGCCGAAGCCGTAGCTCCCTCGCGTTTCCGGAGACGAAGGAGCGAGTTAAGCACTGCGTTACTTAGCTCCCTCAGGGAACCCTCCTGGTCTGAGAGCGCCTTAGGACTAAGCCCCTTAGCGAAATAGGGCGCCTCGGATTCATCTTCTGTGAAACCATGACTCATGACTGAGGTCTCCACTTAGAACCTAATCTTAAATCCTATCGCCTGTGGGATCAAGGACCTGAGTTCCGTAAGGCCTTTTCGCGTGCATCGTGGCGGGGTCGCAGCTCAGACGGTCCCCGTCGTAGGCGAGGGGCGCCGCGTGGAATGTGCGGCGGCCGCTACGCGGCACCGAAAACTGCTTGGCTTTGTCGGCAGACCCCGCAGAGGTGGCCCTGGCACCTTCGGTAGCCTTCGGCGTGTGATCCCCCGGCTCCGTCTCCGCAGCTTGACCCCATCCGGCTCAGCCACCTGGCCCGAGACAGCGAAGGGCTACCCGTCGCTCTTCCGGGGGCGACAGCCGTACCGGAAGCTCGTGGTGCTCATCGACAACCACCTGCTGGTGGACCCGCCGCATCTTGAGCGGTCGAGGCGGGCTCAGCTCGCCGGCCTCCTGGCTCACCCGCTGGTTGAGTTCTACCGGCACGCGGATGCCGGTCCGCCGGTGGGGGCCTTCCGGGCCAGCGAAGGTTCCCAGGTAGCTCCCGGCTGGGTGACGCTCGGAGAAGATGGCGACAACCCGTCTTTGGTGTACGAGCACGGGGAGGGTGTGAGGTACACGGGGATCATGGGCAACGGGGTCTCCTTCGCCGCGCGCGACGTGACAACCTCGTCGTACCGCGACGGAGGCTGGGAACAGGCCATCGCCAGCCGGCGGGCGGATGCTCGGGCCGTGGGCGCGACCGAAGCGATCCATGCCGATGTGTTTGTGACGGATCGGCCGTACGTCTTCGAGGCGCTCGGCGGGAGAACCAACGGCGTCACCTGCCTCACTCCAGAGGCGGCCCTTCCCCTGCTCGGCCTCTACCTCCGGGCGCAGGGGGCATACGCCGTCTATGGCACCGGGCCGCTCGGTCCGGCCTTGGTGAGGTGGAACCGGGGCCTTCTGTATTGGGTGGGCGCCCGGCAGGCGCTTCCGGCCGGATGGCGATGGTTCTCCGCGTGCGTGCAGCATGCGGATGGCGGCGGGGACGAGCGCGTGCTCTATCTCGGCGGCTCGGTGCTCCAGCGGATTGAGCGGGCGCTTCGGGCACGGGACGTGGTTCACATCGCGCTGAACCAGCCCCAGAACAACGACACCGCGGACGAGGCGCTGGCCGCCTTCGACGAGGCGGCGCTGTTGCTCATGGGTGCGGTCGACGCTTCGGCCAGCGTGGCACATGCCGCGCTGAAGATCCCGAAGCCGCCGAAGCGGGCAGGGTGGCACGCTCCTGACTGGATCAAGGAAGTCCAGAACCTGCGTCCGTCGTTGGCGGCGGTCGTCGCGCCCGGCACGGCGGCGGAAGCCGCGCTGACGGTCCTGCGGCAGATGCGCAATACGATCCACGGCGAGGCCATGACCGCCATTGGGACCAGGGGCACCGGCATGAGCCGAGCGGAGACCCACATGAGCATGCCCGGTGTGGATCAGGCAACGCTCCTGGCAGCCACCGGAGCGTCCGGTGGTGACGCGAGCTGGGGGATCACGGCCCAGCCGCAGGGCATTCGAGCCGAGATGGACGTGCTGCTGGAGCGCCTCCTGCACGAAGTCATCGAAGCGCTGAACCTCCTGATGGAGGAGACGCCGGTCGAGAGCCTGGCGCACGTGACGCTGGCGCCGGACCAGAGCAAGCCGCCGAACGACGGCGCCGACTCGGTCTGGAGCGCCGCCAACCGCCTGGCGGTCGCTTGGCAACTGGGGCTCGAAGGGCGTGCCGAGCAGCCGTGAGGTCCTACGACCCGGGCCACTTCCTCACCTCCCGGCGGGGGTTGGCGGCCCAGCACGGGCGGCGGCGTCGCAGAGAGATCCATGTCGACGTGAAGCAGGAGCCTCGGGCCAAGGGCCGCCGGGGACGATCCGACGCCAGCTTCCGCGAGGCGGTAGCCACGGAGATGACGGCACGCCGCCGCCGGTTTTTCCGCGGTCCGGTGGCGTTGGAGCTGCATTTCTCGACCTCGACGAAAAATCCGCCCAGCATCGAGACGCTGGCGAAGCGCTACCTGGATCTGTTGGGCGCCGCTAAGACAGGCGAGCCACACGGACGACGGCCGGCGCTGTACGACGATGACCGCCAAGTCAAGCTGCTGTACGTCTCGACCCACCATGGCTGGGGCCGTGACGATTTCGGACTCCGTGACCTCGGTGTCGACCACCAGCCGTGGGTCTGGGTCCGGGCCATGCCGCTGCGCGACGTGGTGGTCGATCTGGAGCTGGCCGGCGACCTGAATCTGCGCTCCGGCGATCGCGATGATGACGACCCGTTCGAGGGGCCGCGGTTCACCGACGATGAGGACGACGACCAACAGGAGCTGGTGGCCGTCGAGGACGGCAGTATCCAGGCGTGGCTGGTGGAACATGCCCGCTACCTGCGACGAGCGAAGACGCAGGAGTCGCTGTTGGGCGTGGCTGACGCCCATCTGCTGTCTGCTCTCTGCGCTGGTGCGGCGGCACTCCGACCCTTCGGGTCGGGCGGGCTGGCGCTCCCGGAGGGGGCCTCCCGAACTTTGGAGTACCGGCAGGTGCGGGAGCACCTGCTTGAGAGCGGCATCCTCGCGAGCGACATCATCTCGCTGCCGCTGGCGGGGCTGCCCACCCACAGTGAGCCGACCCGGCAGTTCGCCCGGCGCGTCGAAGCTGAGGTTCGAGGGTTTAAGACCAAGGCGCACTGGCTGTTCCCCCTGGTGTGCCAGCTCAGGGTGACGCTGCTCGTGACGCCATCTGCCGCCGGTAAGGACCTCGACAACATCATGCTCAGAGTCCTGCCGATTGTGCACCGCGTGATGCAGCCTCCAGCTGAGCCGTGGCTTCAGTGGCCGGCGCCGACGATGGGACCGACTTCGCCAAGACGGCAGGAGGCACTTCAACGGTTACGATCGTTGCACGAACACACTGTGACGTCGTTCCAGGTGATTGAATTCCCCCGGCGGGACGACGACCCGCCCGAGGGACATCTGATGCTCGTGCTCGGGAGTGGCGAACAGCAGCACAGCTCCTGGCGAACGGCGATTGACTATGCCACTGAAAGGCTGGACCAGATGTCGGTGGAGTGAGAGGCCTGGCCGCAGGCTACGCCTTCCCCAACTCCGTGCCAGACCCTACCGCTGGGGCGCGTCCGAGCATAGACGCTGCTCGGCTACTCTGGCGCTATTGTGGTTATCTGTTACCATATTTACCACTAGGTCATAACTGGTCAGGGTGGAATTGGGAGCAGCGGGCGGCGTCGGAATTCTGCCTCTGCTAAGGAGCAATACGGGGACAGCATGCCAATAGATTGGTCAAAACTGGACATCGGTAACACGTCCTTTAAGGTTCTCACCGAGGATGTTTCGAAGCTCGAAATCCGGCCGGGCGGCAGCAACTCGGGGTTCTACTACTTTTACGACACTGGGCGGGAGCGGTTGGTCACCGACTTCGTTCTGGATGACCTTCCTCGCGTGGAGACCTTGTGTCGGGTTACGCTCATCAAGCGTGACGATGGTTTCAGCCCGCGGCTGATGTTCTGGAAGCGGGACAAGAGTAAGCCGGGCAAGAAGAAGGTGGAACAGGAAATTGTGGATACCGCGGCCACAAGACCAGTGAAGGCTACGGTCGATACTGCGGAAGGCTGGAAAGGATTTTGGAAGCTGATCGGCTTCCTCCAGAGCTTTACCGGTATAGCGCTACCCGATGGCACCTTCCGTGTGGTGTCCGGAAGCGAGGCCGAACTGGTCGAGGTTCTGCGCGGGGCGAACAAAGGCACGGTCGTAGAAGCGGTGCGGACGGCTCTGGGTGGGAGCTTGACCGAGCAGGACATTCAGGTTTTGGCAGATAGGAAGGGACAGCTCAAGGAGTTCGGCAAGCTATTGGAGGATGACGACCACTTCGCCTTGGTGCGGCAGTCCCTCGGTGACGTCGGTCCCGAGAAGGTCTGGCAGGTTTTCTTCGAACGCAACCAGTGGATCTTTGGATACGGTCTGCATCTTGTCTCCTGCGACCCAGCGGACAGCGAGAAATTGGAGCGGATCTCTTCCGGCGCCAGCTTCTTCGCTGGCGCGGGTAAGCGGGTCGACGGCCTGCTGCTGACCCGCGGATATATCAGCAGCCTGCTCTTCTGCGAGATCAAGCACCATAAGACAGATCTGTTGCACGGTCTGTATCGCGACCCGGACGTCTATCAGGTATCGAAGGATCTGAGCGGCGGCGTCGTGCAGGTGCAAAAGACTGCCTACAAGGCGGTACGTGGCGCCATTGAGAACATTCGTAGGCATCAGAAGCCAGACGGCACGCCGACCGACATCGAGTACTCAGTGGTGCGCCCACGTCAGGTCCTCGTCATCGGAAGCCTTCGGCAATTGATGGTGGGCGGCCAAATCAACCCGGAGATGTCGATGACCTTTGAGCTTTATCGCCGGTCGATGCACGAGATAGAGATTCTTACCTTCGATGAACTGTACCAACGGGCACAATACATCGTGAAGGAGGCCAGCGGCGACTAAGGAACTCCTAATAATGATCGAATCCATGCTTTGGAGAGAATGGCCGGGTCTGGAAAACTTGGTGTCGAACGTGGCGGCGGCTTATCCGCGTGTCCCATATCTCAGCACTTGTCCGAGGATTGTACCGAGGACCCCGGCAGCCCAGTTCTGGGTAGAGCTGTCGTACTGCTTTGACAACAATACCCAAAGGCACGCCAGCGTCAGCAGAACTGCGATGACACTGCTGAGCCACGGCGGCAACGGCCCGCCCGACGAGTCGGGTGCCGGAGAGGGTTCGGGTACTGGACGGTTGCGACGAGTCGATTGACCTTCGGGCATGAGGGGCCGCTCCTCCTCGGAGACGGCCGGTGCTCCAGGTCCGGCAGACAGGCAGCGAGCCTGCGAGCGTGAGTGACGCCCTATAGTCTATCTCGCCGCATCCGTCGGCCACGCCGGTGCGCCACAGGTGATCCGCCGCCTTCCCATGCGGACGACCGTAAGCAACTCCTCGACCCGCAGATGGACCAGGTTCACGCAGCGGCAGCTGGCTGGTACCTCGTCTCGATAGTGGAGGAGCGAGGAGGGCCGGGTGAGAAGATCGACGTACACCATCGACCGATGTACCAGCCGTTCTTGCTCGATGCCTCCTTCCGGGCGGTAGTGAGCCTCATGGACCGCCCAGGTCCCGTGGCTGCGGAAGATGAGCCCAGCGGGTGAGCGAAACACTTCCCCGAGCCGATGATCCCGTCGGCACACAAGGTCGAGGGCACGCGCCCGGCCCGAACTCGGCCGGAGCCGTAGGACCTCGTCGAGCGACTGCTGCGCGGCGGCGCGCCGTGCCGCGAGGTCAGGGTCGAAGATCACCGCCAGAGGCAGATCGACGCAGATAAGCGCAGCCTGGGCCGTATCAACGCTACGGCTGTTGATGTCGCCCTCCTTTGGGAACGAACTGGTCGGGGCACCCTCGTAGGGCTTGCCCTGAGCGTGGGCCTGTAGAAATAACGGCTCTTACAAGATTTTCGTAGCTGGTGATCGAGTGCCCCGACGAGATGACGAGTCGTCGGCGTGGGGTCAGGCTGGTGCTGTGTGACATCGAGTTGGAGGTCCTGCTGCCGCAGCTGGCCGCGGTGCAGGTCCAGGGAGTAGAGGCCGGCGGAGAGCTGATCCGGATCACGGCGCGGACCCGCGAGGGTCTCGCGGTCGCCTGCCCAGGCCGCGGTCGGATTTCTGGCTGGGAGCACAGTCGGTATGTGCGGCACGTCGCCGATGAGGCGGTCGGTGGCCGGCCGGTGGTGATCGACCTGTCGGTGCGGCGCCTGTACTGCCAGAACCCGGCCTGTTCGAAGAGCACCTTCGCTGAGCAGGTAGCCGGGCTCACGGTGCGCTACCAGCGCCGGACCCCGGCTCTGCAGCGGGTGGTGAACGCGGTGGCGGTGGCGCTGGCGGGCAAGGCGGGGGCTCGGCTGTTGCTCGCGCTGCACCAGGTGGTCAGTTGGGCCACGCTGCTGCACGGCCTGATGGCCGTGCCCCGGCCGCGGCCGCCGGTGCCCAAGGTGCTCGGTGTGGATGACTTCGCGCTGCGGCGCGGGTACCGCTACGCCACGATCCTGATCGACGCGGTCAGCCACGCCCGGGTGGACGTGTTGCCGGACCGCACCGCCGCAACGCTGGCCGCGTGGCTGCGGGCCCATCCCGGGGTCGAGATCGTCTGCCGGGATGGATCGGCCTCCTACGCCCAGGCGGTCACCGACGCCCTGCCGGGCGCGGTGCAGGTTACTGATCGTTGGCACCTGTGGCGGGGATTGGGCACCGCAGCGGAGAAGACGGTGGCCGCGCACGCCAGGTGCTGGCGCACAGCTGCGATGGAGACCGCGGTGGGCTCCCGCAACGAGCGCACCCTGGCGCGGCATGCCGCGGTCCACGAACTGCTGGACGGCGGCGTGGGGCTGTGTGAGACCGCCCGACGTCTCGGCCTCGGGCTGAACACCGTCACGCGCTACGCCCGCGTCGCCGACCCGGACCAGCTGATCCGCCCACCCCAGTACCGGCGCTGCCTGGTGGACCCATTCCGCGACCACCTCCGCCAGCGCAGGGCGGCCGGGCCGGTGGCCACCACCACCCTGCTCGCCGAGATCCGCGCGATGGGCTACACCGGCAGTGCGAACCTGCTGGTCCGCTACCTGAACCAGGGCCGCGCCGAGCAGCCGCTGGCGGACCCCTCGGTGCGCCGCCTCACCTACTGGATCATGACCGAGTCCGGCCGTCTGAGCGACGAGCACCGCGCCCTGCGCGACAAGCTCACCGCCGTCTGCCCCGAGATGACCGCCCTGGCTGGGCACGTCGCCGCCTTCGCCCGCCTGATCACCGAACCCGGCGGTGACCTGCAGAGCTGGAACGATGCGGTCCAGGCCGACGACCTGCCCGCCCTGCACTCCTTCATCCACGGCCTGAACAAGGACCGCCAAGCGGTCGCAGCCAGCCTGCACCTGCCCTACAGTAACGGCGCCACCGAAGGCGTCAACAACAAGATCAAGCTTCTGAAGCGCCAGACCTACGGCCGCGCCGGCTTCGCCCTGCTCCGCCAGCGCATCCTGCTCAACGGACCAGCGCGACCACCCGCTACGAAAATCTTGTAAGAGCCGAAATAACGGTGTAACTCTCCGAGAGTAAAGATGCGCCGTGAGTGACACGATGGTGGAGGTTCCGCCGGTCGACCAGACCCTCCTTACTGGCAGCCGCGAGAGTGTCATGAGCCGCTCCCTGCATCGTCCTCGCGGTGCAGGTCGGTTCGTGTTCCTGGCCCGGGGCGGGATCTCATCCACGCCTCGAAGGTGGAGAGGCGCCAGCGGGGGCGGTCGGGGATGGTGTCGTCGTCGGGGTCCGGGAGGCGGCCTTGGGAGCGGTAGCCGCGGAGGGTGGATGGCTTGACGCCTGCGCGTTCGGCCATTTCTCGGTAGCCGATCAGCGGGTCGTCGTCCGGCACGGGATGACCCTACAGCGCCACGCGGTATCCACCGAAAGGGCCACAACCCTCCAGCGATGCGCTGTAGAGTTTTGTCTGTAGGCGGCTCCGGCAGGTGATGGCACACCCGCCGGAGCCTCGGCCTCATCCCTCCAGAGAAGGGACATGACCGTGCCCGACATCATCCCGAAGACCGCCGACAAGGGACGCCTCATGCGTCGCATCGGCCGAGTGGTGACCCCGTGAACGACCAGCGGCCGGGGCAGTGGAACGCGCGCCCTCCCCTGGTCTCGCTGCTCAGACCGGCTGCTGACTTGTACGAGTTGGCGATCCGGCCCGGTGCGGACGTCGAGGACCTGACGGAGGTTGTTGCCGCCCTCCCGGCCGTCGTCTACCTCGACCATCGGCCGGCAGTCCCCGCAGACGCGACCGTCATCCTCACCTACCGGGCGGCCCCCGCCGGTGCCGACGGCGTTCCCGTCCGCCCGACGGCCCGTGGTGGTGACTCGTCGGGTTGGGTGCCAACGATCGACCCAACCCCCCTGCCCTCGAGCGCCTACGAACAGGCCCTTCACAAGATCCTCACCGTCGGCCCGTACCAGCGTCACGGCCAGCTCCTCGTCTACGGACTTGCCCACGCCGACCCTGCGGCAGTCATCGCGGCGGCCGACGCGATCTACGCCGCCTGGACACAACGCAGGTAGCCCCCGAGCCGCGCAACGGCCGATGCGTCCACAGCCGAGGGGCATCGGCCGTCGCCGGCCCGGCGACCCGTCCTCGTTGGACGCAACGGCATCACCGCCGGGCGGGCCTTATCAACCAGGGCGCTCGGCCTGCGTGCAGCGCAAGGACCGATCAGCCGCTCAGGAGCCGGCGTGTCGGTTCACCACGTGGGCGGCAGGCGGCCGGGCCCCAGCTCGCGGGCCGCTTCCTGCCGATCGCGGGCACGAGTGCCCGGTCGGCGGGCGCGAATCAGGCCAAAGCAGGCGTCCGCCCGGTCTACGTAGACGTAGACGACCGCCATAGACAGCGACATAGATGAAAGGATCACCTGTGGACGAGAAGTGGCTAGCGCCGGTGGTCGACTGCGCGTGTGGGTGCGGAGAACCAGCGGGAGAGAGCAGTCGGTATGCCGGTGGGGACGAGCGGGAGCGGATGCGGCACCGAGCCCGTCTGCAGTACGCTCGGCGCCGCGCCGGCCAGCCGAACGGACATCATCAACACGACGCGCCTGCCGAGGACAACGTGTTGGCGCGGCTGGGGCTGACGGATGTGCCGCTGGCCGCGGTCGCCGAACGGCTGGCTGTGTTCGCCGGCGACCTCGGCGGGCTCGCTTCCACCGTCGCGCGCAGGGCAGGCGCGGTCGATGAAGCCGCGATCGCCCGGCAGATCACCGACGCGACTGCCGACGCGGTCGGTCGGGCCGAAGCCGCCGAAGATGAGGCCCGCCGGCTGCGCGCCACACTCCGCGACCTTCAAGCCGAACTCCACCAGGCCTGCCGGGACCGTGAGCAGGCCGATGCTGACGCCTCCGTTGTCGCCGAGGCCGCAGCCCAAGCCGACACCGCCGCAGCCGAAGCCCGCGACCGCGCGCAGGCAGCGGAACGGGACGCCGAGGAGGCCCGGACCGACGCCGCGCAGATCCGTGAGCAGGCGGAGCGCGCGCGGCTTGCGACCGACGGGCAGCGCAGCCAGCTCGAACGCGACCACGCAAAGGCGCTCGCAGCGGTGCGCGCGGACCACACCGCTCAGCTCACCGCCCTGCATCGGGACTATGCCAGGATCCTGGCCGACGCTCGCGCCGATCATGCCGCACATCTTGCCTCGGAACGTCACGTAGCGGCGGACGCCGTGTCTGCGGCCCGCGACCGCGCAACCCGTGCCGAGGCCTACGCCGACGCGTTCACCGCCGAGCAGATCCGCCTGGCCGCCGACCGTGACCGCCTGCTCGCCGAACAGGCATCCCTGACCGGCCAGATCGCCCGACTCAGCGGCACCGCCGCTCGAGCGCACGAGCAGACCCTCGCAGTGAATGGACGCCGCCATGCCGGCGATACCACCGCCGAAGAGACCGGGATCAGCCCGCGGCCGTCGAGCGCCGGGCAGCCCGCCCGGCAGGCCCCCGTTCCTCGACGTCGGGCCGCCCGAGCCGCCGCGACCGGGTAGCGCCGGTCAGCTCCTGTCGATCGACTCCCCCACCGATCGGACGCTTGTGTCGACTGTGGCCCCGCTGGCGCCTGGCGGTTTTCGAAGGACGAAGCCGATCACCTCACGCAGCATCCCGAACGCACCGGAAGCCAACGGCGTTGCTACAGCCTCGGCGCACGTAGAGCGCCTTCGAGGAGGTCTGGACGGCACGGTACGGGCTGTCGTAGGAGCCACCGCAAACGACCGCGGAGTTGACAGCGTCGAACACGCTGCCTGTCCACTCCCACACGTTGCCGGACATCTCGCGCACGCCGAACGGCGAGACGTTTGCCGGATGGTCCGTGACCGCCGTCGGACCGCTGTCGCGCAGTCCGCCGCCGTCGATCTCCTCTTTCCAGGCTCGGTAGGTGACCAGCGGCCGGGAGCTCCACGCGTCGGCGCAGTTCACGGCAGTGAGATCGAGCGTGTCACCCCAGGGGAAGAGCCGGCCGTCGGCGCCCCGAGCGGCAGCCTCCCACTCGAGCGACGTCGGGAGCCGCTTGCCCTCGAACCAGGCGAAGGCGTAGGCGCTCCACCAGCTGATGCACGTGACGGGATGATCATCGTACTGCGGGTCGGTGAAGTACTCCCGGTTCCGTAGCCGCTCGTGCCACGGCTCATGGCTGTGGCCGGCAGGCGTGTCCGGGTGATCCCACGCGGCGCAGCCCCGCCGCTCGACCGCGGCAAGGAAGCGCCTGTACCGGCTGACCGTCACGGGAAACTCGTCGAAAATGACCGAGTTTTCGACCTTCCGTAGCAGCAGCCGATGACTCGGGCCGACGACATAGATCCCGGCGGGAAGGACAAGCGGCGGCGCTGCCGGCGTCTGGGCACCGAAGTACTGTAGAAGTCGCCGGATCTGTTCTGTCAGGACGGGCTCGCTTTCGTGGACATCAAACGCGGCTGCACGGCCATGAGCAGTCCGCAGGAGCCGGGACGCAAAATACTCCTGAAATGCCGGGTGCGTCGCCGTTACCGTGCCGTTTCCACTGCGTCGCAAGAACGGTGCCAAAAGAAATCCCTCCGGCTCGACCTGTCGGCCGATGAGGGTGTCAATCCCGAGCTGGGTCCAGACCTCGGAGAGCGAGAAGACCGTCTGATCGGCGATGAAGCCGAGGCCAAGCAACGTCTCGAGACGCGGCGCCAGTCCTTCAAACTGTCGGTGCGGCATCTCGTCCTGGCCGCTCGCAGCGGGCCCCCAACCTCGTTCTCGCGGTGCGACATCGCCATCGTTCGGCCACGTGCCCGGTAGGAGGTGTCTTCCCGGCAGTTTGAACCACAACAGAAAGTCGGGGATCTTTAGGGTTTGCGCCCACTCGGCAAGCTTTCGTAGATCCGTTGGTGCGTCGCCGTTTTCAGCTCGACTAAGAAGGGCCTGAGTCACCCCCAGCCAGTGCGCTACCGTCTCCTGCGCAATAGCGCCCGATCCACTCGTGCCGCCCCCGAGACAACTACGGTAGGTACGAATGACTTTTCCCATGTGTCGTGTGGCGAGCGCCTCGAACATCGGATCGGCCGTCCAGAACTCAAGAGGCAGCTCGGGCGGCTCGGTCAATGCGGCAAAGCTAGCCTGGCGTCGTTGGCAAAGCGCACAAAGCCCATCGTAGCTGTTGGGTGCAAGATGGTTCCCGCAACCGCCGCAGCAGCGGCGCATGGGCACGGCCATTGGGGCAACTCCGATCATTCAGCTCCGACGCGCATGAGTTAACGATATAGCCGCCCGCAGCGGACCCTGCGACGCGACCGGTACTCGTTTTTGACATAAAGATCAGTACTCGAACGATTTGGCGGACTCGTCACGCAGGTAGGACGCTGTGCTCGCAGGCGGTCGACGGGCTGATACGCCTCGCCGTCGGCAAGGTCGCACCCCTCACCCGTATGTCCGAACACGGACGAGGGCTTAACGGATCGGGGATGCGCTGGCGAGGACTCGCTGATCGCTCGCCCATCTATACGGCATGACTTCTCGATTGGAGGTAGTTGCCCCTTGTGTGTGTCGATCTCTGTCAACGACGAGCCCAGACAGGCGCCGCAGGCGCCCAGATCACGAGACGTCGCGCCGTGCTCGGCGGCTTCGTTCTTCCGGGTCTGTTGCTCGTTGGTGGCGGTCGTGTGAAGGCCCCGCCTGAGGTTCTCGAGCACTTCGAAAAGATCGCTACGAAGCTCACCGACTCGTATCCTTACGCGCCGGTGCCGGCCACTGCACAGGCCGTCCGCCGGGACTTGCCGATTGCGCACGCGATCCTTGCCGAAGGCGGTCTCGACGAGGAAGGGCTGCGCCGGATGCACGCCGCGGCCGGTCGCCTCGCCGCGATGCTCGGGAATGCCCAGCTCGACACAGGCTGGACGGGGCAGGCATCACGTACGCTCATCGCCGCCTACGACCACGCGGTGCTCGGCAAGGACGCGACTGGTCAGGCGTGGTGCCGGCTCCTGCAGTCGTCGGTTGAACTTGCCGAGGATCAGCCCCGGCAGGCGCTGGTGTACGCGCGGGACGGATGGGCCGTCGCCCCGCCCGGCTCTCCCGTCGCCGCCCGACTCGCGGCCGAATGCATCGCCGCCTCGTTGGCGAAGCTCGGCGACCAGCGTGGCACGTCTCAGGCTTTGGACGATGCCTGGACGATTGTCGGTGACTTCGCGCCCGAACAGCGGGGGCATCCCGGGTGGCACCCCAACCGCCTGCACCCAGCCGAACTCGACTCCATCACGGCGGCGGCCTACATCGACGCCGGAAACCCGCATGCCGCGCTCTTGCACACCGAGCGCGGAATTGCCGCCCTCGACCGTGCACCGGCCGTCAGCCATCGAGCCTACGTTCGGACCAATGCGGCGAGGGCGATGCTAGCCCGCGACGAGATCGAATCGGCGGTCGACTACATGAACGAGGCGCTCGAGGTCTCCAGCGCCCGCAAACTCGCCGACATTGAGCGCCGCGCCTGCGCCTTCGTCGTGAGCGCCCGCAACCGCGCTCCCGGCCCACTCATCGAGAATCTGAAGGAACACGTGCGCCTTTGGCGCGCGACGCGACTCACACAGGTATGACCAGCGATGCTCTTGCACCCCCATTCATGCAAGGGCACTGTCCGAAGCGAAAGAAAGGCGAGGAGACATTGGAATCACGTGCGTATCGGGACGATAGCGCGTCGAGCAGGATCAGGACCGGCGGTTGCGGAGAGGATGTGGTGGGCGAGCAGTCCGGAGGAGTACCGAGGCGTGAGGTTGGGCGGGAGTTGCTGCGGCAGATGCCGCAGCTTGCTGTGCCCCCGCCGAGCCCGCCCGTGGCGCCGCAGACGGAAGATGCCGCGTTGAAGCGACACGCGACATTGTGGGCTCTCGTGTGCCTGGACGGGGCTACAGATCGGCCGTTAGAGGTGACGATGCCCTTTCCGACACCGAACGCCGCAGACCATTTTGCCGAAGAGTCCGGAATCGCGGACTCGGCGATCGTGCCGATTCGCTTCGCCTACGTCCCGCCAGCGCGCCGTGCCGGGCCGTGAGACGCGGCTGCCCGTGACTGTTGGGACACGAGGTTCGGCTCCGCATCCCTCATCGAAGGAAGTCGCTGCGGAAGCGGACTGGCCGTCGTCGGCGTATGTCGCAACGGCCCGGTTAACATCCACACTGACGTCAGGGATTGAGGCCGCCGGTCCGGCGAGGATCTACGGGGTAGCCGTCTACGTGGGTCATTCCCGGGAGATCGGCGAAGTCCTCGTAGTGTTCCCGACGGCCACGGCGGCGCGCCGGTATACCGTCGACACCCATCTCGCCAACTATCAGGTGGTCATGTTAACCTTTCCGCCTGACTCGGGGTGACAAGTGCGGCGAATCTTAGTCGTGTCGTCCTTTGACGCGTTACGCAACTGCGCTAGCGATGGACGGCGGGAGCAGGCCGCGCCAAGGGCCGATTCAGATTCTATTCCAATCGCCGCAGCTCTCGAATAAGGAGCCTGCCGAGGCGGGTGAGGAGAAGCAGCACAGTTGTCACGCTCGCGGCGAGTAGGCCCATCATAAGATAGAATAATGAGTTCGTTCCGATGATCTGCAGAACGCCGAAAGCCGTTCCGAACGGTAGGCCGACCACGGTGAGTAGACCGAGGGCCGCAGCTACCCGCTGCCCTTCCTGCGTTTGAACAATCCTGTTGAGGTCGGCAATCTCGGCTAGTACCGCGTCGAACCGCTCCGGTAGCCGGTGTTGCGATTGATAGGCAGTGAGAATATCATTAGCCGATCCGTGAGCGCTGGCGTCGCGCAGCCAATAGATACTGCGAAACCGTGCCGCCTGCTCTTCCAGCTTTGGCAGATGGCGGGGCATGTCGTCCGCGTCAAACGCCCGCGCTGCCTCGTCGACCATCGCCTCGATATGCGAACGCTGGATCATGCCGAGGAGAATGGCGTCGAGGTAGGTGGTATGTGCATAGAGTTGTGCGTAGCCCAGGAAGGGATCACGGTCGCCGCGGTCGCGACGTAGGCCGACGAAGGCGGCGCCGTCCCTGGTGACCAGGCCGCGCCAGTCACCCGACAGGACCACGGTCCCACCGAGCAATTGGTCAGCACGGTCGGGGTCAGGCGGGTAGTCATCGGGAGACGTGCGAGACGCGAGCAGCCACAGCCACTGCTCGGCCCGGGACCAGGACCGCACATGCCTGGCACCCAGCGGTCGCGGTAGCTGCCGCTCCGTCGAGCTGAGGAACGCGACGGTGTAGGGACGGCCAGCGAACAGGAGTGCCCACGGCTGGAGCGCCGCCTCAAGGTCGGGCACGAGCGAGCTGGTGCCGCGTCGTCCGGCGAGACTTCGTAGAAGATCTCGTAGCTGGCCTTGGTGGCTGTTGATATGGAAGATCGCAAATGCTGTATCGGACCGCCCGGCGAGATCGGGGATGACAAGTTCAACAGCGAAAATTTCGCCGCCGGCGATTTGAACGGACGCAAGGCGATGCCAGCGGCTGGGCCGTGTCCCGTCACCGTAGAGGACACGAGTGCAAGGTGGGCTGAAGTAAGTGCGCCGGGCGGCGTCCGTCGCCTCAATGTCACGGTGCCCAAGCGGCACCGGGCCTTCTGCCCAATCCGGGGCCTTTGTCACGCGTGCCAGGCAGACGGCGACGACGGAGTGTCGTCCGTCAGCGCTTACCGATAGAATTCGTCGACCTCCGGCAGATCCAGCCTGATCACGAAACAGGCACGTCGGGTGGCGGGGTCTATCTCGAAGCGAACCCGCTCACCGACGACGGTCGTCCGAAAGCCTTCCGTGACGATGTCGCTGTAGTCGAAACCGTATGTCTCACCGTCTTCGTCGTCGCGAACGAAGTAGGTCGCTGTGACACGGTGGGGACCGCCGCCCAGCGGCTGCCGGTCGACGATACGGCCGAATCGCTGGGCAGCCTCGGGACGGCGAGTGGGCGCGGTCATTCTGCCTCCCGCACGCAGCGAAATCCGACGGCGTTGCTGCATCCGCGGCGGACGTAGAGTGCCTTCGAGGATACCTGGACGGCACGGTACGGATTGTCGTACGAGCCGCCGCATATCACGGCCGAGTTGAGGTTGTCGAACACAGTCTCGGTCCACTCCCAGACGTTCCCGGACATCCCCTTGACGTCGCAGGGGGACTGATTACGAGGATGGTCGGTGACTTTGGTCGGCGCGCACTCCTTGAGTCGGCCGTCGTCGATCTCCTGCTTCCACACTTCGTAGGTCACCAGTGGGCGACCGCTCCATGCGTCGGCGCAGTTTACCGCGTCGAGGTCGAGCATATCGCCCCACGGGAACAGACGGCCGTCGGCTCCCCGGGCTGCGGCTTCCCACTCGAGGGAGGTCGGAAGCCGCTTGCCCTCGAAACGGGCGAACGCGTAGGCGCTCCACCAGCTAATGCAGATAGCCGGATACTCGTCGAACTGAGGGTCGGTGAAGTAGTCGGCAGCGCGCAGACGTTCCCACCACGGCTCATGGCTGTGCCCTACTGGCGTCTCGGGGTGGTCCCACGCTCCGCTGCCCTGGCGTTCGACTGCGCCAAGGAATCCCTTGTACCGCCCGACAGTCACCGGGAACTCGTCGAAGGCCACCGGCTTCTCCACCTCGCGGAGAAGTAGTCGGTGACTGGGGCCGAGCACGTAAAAGCCGGCCGGGACGACGAGCGGTGCGGCCGGGGGTGTCTCGGTTCCGAGGTAGTGGAGAAACCTTCGGACCTGCTCCGTCAGCAAAGGTTCCGTGCCGGCGGCCGCGGCGGCCGCCCGCCCCTCGGCGGTCCGCAGAAGTCGGGCAGCGAAGTACTCCTGGAACACGGAGTGGACGGGGGTCACGGCGTCAGCTCCCGCCGGCCGGAACAATGGGGCGAGGAGGAAGGTCTCCTGGCTCACCCGCCCGACGGCGAAGCACTCGATGCCGAGTTCCGTGCAGACTTCGGCCAGCGAGAAGATGGTCTTGTCTGCCAGGAAACCGAGTCCGAGCAGTCGTTCGAGGCCCCACTGAAGATGCGAGAGGTTCCTCGACGTGAGGATCTGCCCGACGCGGGCGGCGACGAGATCGGCGAGGCGCCCCGCCGAGTCAGCGGTGAGGACCGTGTCGCCGCGCCCGGTCTGGTCTGCGAGTCGCACCTCGAGAGGCGAGACGGTGAGCGTCTGCTGATGCCGCTGCAACTGTAGATCGTGCAGATGTACTACGGCGAACCGCGGCAGCTCGAGCGGGTCGACGCCGTTCGCGTGAAGCTGCTGTACGAGCTGCTCCGAGATAAGGGACGAATTATTCAACAGCCGCCGGACCTGCGGAGAGTCAGCGAGGAACGAATATCGGGACGACATGACTACCGTCGACTCGGCGGAGAGGGCCTGCGCGACGTCCGCAAACAGGGAAAGGAACGCTGTGAGGCTGGTGCTCTGGACCGCCTCGTCGATGGCGTCAAGCACACAGAGCACAGATCCTGCGCGTATCAGGTAAAGGAACACGTCGAATACCCGCTGGCGGGAGATCGGCATGTATGGTGCGAGGATGCGGGTTACGAAATCGCCGAACTCCTCGTCGGGCTGCTTAAGGCTCATATCGAGGTAGAAACGATAGCGATGGGTCGGGGAACCCTCCGGGGCCACAACAAGGCGCTTGAGCAGAGTCGTCTTTCCACTGCCTGGCCCGCCGATGACGAGGATGTTCGCCGACGTGCTGGCGAGGCTCCGCAGCATCTCCGCGGCATCGCTGGTTTCGCTGATATCCAACTCACCGGTGTGCTGGTCGGCTTCCATGAGTTCGGCTGTGATCGTCATCGGCTCGGCGACTTCGGCACTTGGAACAACCGGCGGGTACACGCGCTGCAGGGCCGCCAGATGGCCGGGTACGTCGACTATTGTCTCTACGAATCGCTCGTAGGCGATGATGCGGATCTCGCCGTCGGCAAACGGCGTTACCCCCGTGGAGGGCTCATCCTCAACCAGTAGGAACCGTGTCCGCTTGGGAAGCTGCGTCTGGAGAAGATCGCCACTCGTGGCGCTCAAGAGCTGGCTCAGCTCATCCAGACTCCGACTGAGCATGATCTCGACGTACTCGACTCGCAGCCCGGCTTGCCGACCGAACAATTGGTAAACCGTGCTCTCGGACAGCTCGAAGCGCTTGACTGCACGGAAGCCCAGCGTTGCGTAGAGGCCGGCGAGAAACTCGGCCTTTTTCTCGACGAGGGGGCTGAGCTGCGGCGAGTCCCCGGTGACCGCGGTAAGTCCAGTGTTCGTGAACCAGTCGAGGACGTCGAGCAGGCGTCGTACCGCGAGAAGACCGTCTTCGTCGGCAATGTCGTAGCCGTCGTGCGTGGACCTGTTCCGGAGCCTCTGGATGTCCGTGAGAGCGTTGATGACGTTGGTGCTGCGAATATGCGGCCGACAACCTTTGATCAGATCGTTCAGGGCCTTGCCGGAAGGGTCGCCGGGTACCTCGTAATGGCTCCATACCTGCTTCAGCAGACGCTCGGAAATCTTTCCGATCAGTGCGATGGTGTTTTCGGGATAGCCGTCGCCCAGGGAGCGGACCGGTCGATCGAAATCCAGGCCGAGATGCCGCGCGATCCTGGAGTGACTTTCCAGCTCGCTCTGCAACCGGCGGAGCCGATCGTCAATGGCTTCTGTCAACGGTTACCTTCCCGTGCGCCGAGGACGAACGCGAACCGGTCCGGGAATGACAGTATCTTCTCGGTATGTCGGCGGTCGATCTCGGCGAGTCCGGCCTCGATCTCGACGTCATCGAACGTCGCAAGCAAGGACATGTAACGGTCTCGCACCATCGCCAGATAGCGGCCCTTGGGAATCTCGAGCGGGAAGTCGTGGTAGGTGACGCTGGCCGACAGACCCGCCCGTCGTATGTGATCGGCGATGACGTCGGGGGCGGGCTGGAGGGACTCGAACCTCTCGAGCGCCGCGTCGAACAGCGGATACTCGATCCGAGTTGGCAGCATCACGACGAGCAGCCTGCCACGGACACCGAGTAGGTCGGCGAGGCCGGCAATGACCCATCGGCGGTCGACGTCCGCCACGTGGTGGATCGCTTCCTTGACGATGATCGCGTCGAGACTTCCGTGCGCAGTGGTCGGTCCGGCCGATGCCGGCCGCCCGCGGGCCAGTTCCTCGGCGGAGGCACGCAGGGGCTGTAAACCGGGATCAGCGGGAAGCTGCGCGAGCATCGCGGCCGAGGGGTCGACGCACAAGACGGGTGACGAGGGACGGACCAGGTCACGGATACGGCGGGTGAACAGCCCTGTCCCGCAGCCGACATCGGCGATCCGGTCAGCCGCGCTCAAAGCGAGCGAGCTGGCAATCGCGTGGGCCATCCAGCCCAGGAACGCTCCATTGTGCGACCAGTTGTGGTCGTAGCTGCCGGCAAGGCGCTCGTAGTGCGCCGCCGTCTCCGGCCCCGCCAAGCTGGTCACCTCCCGCCCACCGGTACAGGCGGATCATAACGGATCGGTTTCCCAACGAATGTGAACACGGACAACTCGGTCACTCCGAGCCGGGTCAGTGCAAGACATATGCCGGCGGCTCACAAGGGCATCGGCAACGAAGGAGCGAGTGCCACCCCGTAGCGGGGTGGCACTCGCGATCTTGATCAACCGTCCATCCTTCGTTCGAGCAGCTTGAGCGCGAGAGTGAGCACGAGGGTTGGCTCATGCCTTTCCCGGCGTCGGAAGGTGTCGGCGGTGACCTCGTACAACCGAGCCGCCTGCTCCCTCCTCACCTCCACCCGTGCGCCGGTGGTCCCCGGACGAAGACACAACATGATCTCCATCGCGGTCTTACCGGGTGCATCCATGGTGCCGACAACCTCGCTGATCTCCCGTTCCGTCTTGACCGCCCGCTCGTAGATCGACGCGGGTTCGCCGTCACGGGCTGGCTGGAGCAGGTGGATCAGAGCCGGGGTGAACGACAGCAGCTCCGGGGCCCGAGCGCCATGCCGGAACGACCGGCGAAGGCTGCTGACCAGCTCGGGGACGTGCAGAGGTTCCTGTGTGTCCATCGTTCTGCGACGGGGGGCGCCATTGCCCCCGCTGACCCCGTCTTGTTCACCTTCCTTTCGCCGTGGCTCCAAGTCTGCGGGGCCGACTTTGGAGCAGGAGAGTCGTCTTGCCCGCCTCTTGACCACGCTAACCTTCGTTTGTCGAAATTTGGCGTCTGTTGTGCGTGGGGCTACGTGCCTAGTTCCGAGAACGCGAGCGACCCGGTTGAGGACCACCGCAGCCCCGGCCGGCCCCGCCCCGGCCGGTCGGCGAACGGGCGGCAGCTCGCGGTGCCTGTATCTCTCAGGGAGACCGACCGCTCGCGACGCGGAGCTTGCGCCGGGCTTGAATGAGCGCCCGTGTCCCGGCGGGACGGCTCGGGGTGTGGACGCCCGCGTCTGAGGTCCGAGCCGGGCCCGAGGCGGGGTGTGTATGAAGCCGCCGCGGCAGATGCGTCGATCCGCCGGGTGGCTTGCGGTTCCGCTGGTGCGCCCGTTTCGGGCGCTGGATAGGTCGGCTCGCCGCTCGATTGTTTGCGCAGGTGAGAGCCTCGGAGCCACAGGCGCGAGCCTGTAGGCGTCGCGCCTGTGTCCCCTTCGTCGCCAGCTTGGCGGCCCTTTCGTTGCCGTCTTTCCGGTGCGTCTGACGTCCGGGAAATTGACGCGGAATGCGTCATGGTGTCGGCCCCCATTTTCTCGGCACAATGGAAAAGGCCCCAGCGGGAAGGCGCTGGGATTACCGCTTCGAGCGCCCCGTCCGGGCCAGCCTGTGACCGGAGACGGCGCACTTACCGTTGACCCGAGAGAGGATTTGCCGTGCCACGGATATATTACCAACGGAGCGCCATGGGCGTCTTCTTCCGTTGGCTGCTGTTCTTCATAGGTCTGTTTCTCGTGGCGAGCGCCGTTGGCTGGATGGTTAGTCACCTCCTGCCTTTCCTCCTGATCGCCGGCACGGCCTGGGGTGTATGGCGCCTTGCCGGGAGGCGTCGCTGACGATCAGCGCGATCACCGCGCGGTGACCGATCCGAACCCGGAACCTTCCTGGTCGGGTCTTTCAACCCTGCCCTGCTGCTTGTCATCCACACGATAAGGAGATGTCGCATGCCCGAGTTTTCTTCATCTACCGAGCGTTTTTTCGGCCAGCTGACATTGGAAGACCTGTCGAATCGGTCAGACAAGGCATATACCGACCTTCAGGCAAGCTACACCGCCAGCTCGGTGCTCTACCGCCTCTACGGGGCCGAAACGCTCGATGACACCGAGCTACGCGAGGCGCTCGACCTGGTCCTCGCCCGGCTGTGCGCGTACCGGGACGACACCCGTGCTGCCTGGAGAGCCGCGCACCGGACCTGGGCGCGGGCCGCGGGAGTGCCCGTCACACCCGACGATACCGACTCACCCGAGGAGACCTCCACGGGTGAGGTATCCGAAGACGTCGACCCCGAAAACACAGAAGGGATAAATGCATGACGCACTTATGTGCCCGTTTTCTCCTCGAGACCAAGGAAGGATGTGCCGCGTGTCGGTCGCAGCGGTGATGTGGTTGCTCGTGCTGCTGGGAATAGCGTTTCTCGCCCCCCGGCTGCGGGTGAGTCGCCTGATCCCGGTGGTGTGCCTTCTTCTCGGCTTCTGTCTGGCGTCGTTGGGGCTGTTGCCTTCGGCTCACGACGTTACCGATCGCATCAGCGAAATCATATCGGCGATCCACGTGCATTTCTGATCCCACACAAGGGGTGATTTCCATGAACATCGCGTTGCTTGTGTTGCTATCCGCGGCGGTAGTGCTGGGAAACGGCAGCATTCTCGTGCTCGCGCTGCTGCGGCTGGCCGAGGAACGCCGCGACCTCGAGGACGCGCGGCGCACAGCCGACATCCAGCGCCAGCAGTCCATGTATAGCGGGCCGCATCTGGTCCGGTAGCTCGGCCCGGGGCGCGGTCCTGACCGCCCAGACAGACACCGCGCCCCGGGGCCCCTGCCCGACCCCGATCGTGTCGACGTTGGAGAGGAAATCCCATCATGACCGAGCCCGCGTCCCATCAACAGCCCGAAGCTTCCGGCCCGCCGGACGGACCACACAGCCCGACGTCGGGAGCGGTCGGTCCGCCCCCCGACCGGTCCAGCCCGACGTCCGTACCTGGCGGATGGGTGCCCGACATGAGAGCAGTCAGCAGGGAGATCTCCCGCTACCTGCCAGCCGACCGCAGCCCGGCAGTCCCCGCGTCGAACCTCCCGACGGTGCCGGCCCCGCCCGACCAACTCGATCCCGACCAACTCGGTCCCGGCCATCATCCGCCGGACGGCACCGGGCTGGTGCCGGTTGACCCGCCGAAACCGCCACGGCCGCCGATCATCGACCGCGCGCGCACGGCAAGCCGGCGGCCGATTCTGCCCGTGTGGGCGCGTTCCTGGACCACGTTTCACGCGGCGGCGCTCTGGCTGACCGGCCATTACACGCACACGGTCGCGTTCCACGGGGTGCGGCTACCGGCGTACGTGGGCCGGCTCGCTGGGCGCGCTCCCCGCGGCCTGGGCCGCATCCTGGCCCGCGGCGTGGGCTGGCTGAGTGACTCCGAGGGGCGGCCGATACGGGCTGCCGCGGTCCTCCAAGCCGACGGAGCGCTGTACCTGCGGCTGTCCCAGATCCACGACAGCCGCGTGCGACGCCGCCTACTCGGAACGCTCCTCCTCCTGCTGCCCGCCGTCTTCCTGCTGGATGGTGCCTGGTCGGCTGCCCCTGTCATGGGACGCCTGCTCGGCGTCGCCGGTGCGCTGGGAGTCCTGGGCATCATGGGGGCACCAGCGGACCGGCCGCTTGTCAGCCCGGCGGTCGTGCCAACCCGGGTAGGCCGGTTGACCGCCGACATCGTGACCCGCGCCCTCGAGTCCCTCGGCATCGCCGAGATCAACAAGGTGCGTCGAGAGGGTGGCGGGATCAGTTTCCCGGCGCCGATCACTCGCGACGGTCCCGGCTGGCGGGCTGACGTCGACCTACCGTACGGCGTCACCGTCTCCGACATCCTGGACCGTCGGGAGCGGCTCGCGTCCGGGCTGCGTCGTCCGCTGGGCTGCGTATGGCCCGAAGCCGCCGAGGACGCCCACGCGGGGCGGCTCGTGTTGTGGGTGGGCGATCAGGACATGGCGAGGGCTCCCGCGGCCGCATGGCCACTGGCTCGCCGGGGCGCGGTGGATGTGTTCGCCCCGGTGCCGTTCGGCTCGGACCCGCGCGGCCGACCCGTGACGATTCTCCTACCGGAAAACAATATACTGATCGGCTCGCTACCCGGGGCGGGAAAGACGTCGGCGGTCCGCGTGTTGATGCTCGCCGCCGCGTTGGACCCGACCTGTGAGCTGTGGGTGTTCAATCTGAAAGGCACGGCGGACCTGGACGCCGCAGGGAAGGTCGCGCACCGGTATACATCCGGGATCGACGACCAGGCGATCGAGGCGGCACTCGTGACCTTACGGGACCTGCGTGCCGAGATCGTTCGCCGAGCCGCCGCGCTGAAAAGCCTACCCAAGGACCTCTGCCCAGACGGGAAAGTAACGCGGCAACTTGCGAACCACCGCGCCTTGGGTCTGCACCCACTGGTAGCGATCATCGATGAATGTCAGAACCTGTTCAGTCATGCGGCATTCGGCAAGGAGGCGGGAGAGCTGGCGACCGATGTCATCAAGCTCGGCCGCGCACTCGGTGTCATCCTGCTGCTGGCCACCCAGCGACCGGATGCCGCGTCGTTGCCCACGGGTGTCTCATCGAATGCCTCGATCCGATTCTGCCTGCGTGTGATGGGCCAGACAGAAAATGACATGGTGCTGGGCACCTCGATGTACAAGAACGGTGTCCGCGCCACAACGCTGCGGCCGACAGACAAAGGCATCGGCTACCTTGTCGGCGCAACCGACACCCCGGTCATTGTCCGTACCGCCTATGTCGATGCCGTCGCGGCCGAACACATCGCCGACCGTGCGCGCGCGGCCCGAACCGCCGCCGGCACCCTTGACGGCTATGCCACCGGAGACACAGACAAGGAAATCACGCCGTCCGTGTCACTACTGGATGACATCGTTGCCGTGACCCCGATGCCCGAGGGAAAGGTCTGGTCGGAGACAATCACAGCCCGGCTGGCAGCGCTGCGGCCGGAAGTCTACAACGGGTGGAACGCCGAACAGCTCGCGGTCGCGCTCAAGCCGCTGGGAATCGAAACGATACAGATCAACCGTCGGATCGAGGGAAAGGTCGTCAACCGGCGCGGCATCGACCGCACCCAGATCACCGCCGCGGTGGCAGAACGTGACCGCGGACGGCGTCCGGCATAGCCGGGACGGTGCTTGCGGAAGCGGCGCTCGTGCTTATGTAAAGCACCCCTGCTAGCGGCCAACACCGCCGCTGAGCTGCAGCGTAGCACGTAAGCACCTCGTCGGCGGGAAGCGGAACGGGGCGGAAAACCACGCCGTGCGCCGGGTCCTGCCCCTCACGGCGCGACCCGGCGAAGACCACCCAGACAGTGACTCTTCGTAGCATCTCCACGCCCTGCAACGGGCCAGCCGCGACGGAATCAACACCCGGAGACATCCGCCTCACCTCCCACGATCCCCGGCTCCCGCCGTCCGCATGGAGGTCCTTAGCTGGGCTTTGTTGTTCGTCCTCCTGGAAATTATGCGTCCCGATGTGAGAAACCGGCAAGGAGAAAACGAGATGTCGACAGTTCTTGACCTGTTCTCTGGCGCGGGTGGCTGGTCGCTGGCCTGTTCCCGCCTCGGCCTCGAAGAAATCGGTATCGAGTGGGACCCCCGTACCTGCGAAACCCGCCGCGCCGCGGGCTTCGTGACGGTCGAAGACGACGTCGCCGGAGTTCGTCCGGATGATTACGCCGGCGTCGATGGGCTGATCGCTTCCCCGCCCTGCCAGCCGTTCAGTACCGCGGGGAAAGGCGGCGGGATCGACGACCCCCGAGGGCAGCTCGTCTACCAGCCAATGCGGTTCGCTCGCCGCATACAGCCGAGATGGATCGCCTGCGAGGAAGTTCCCGGCGTGTTACCTATCTGGAAGGGATTCGCGTTCGAGCTACGCCGTGCCGGCTACACGACATGGACAGGGATACTGGCCGCCGAAGAATACGGGGTACCGCAGACCCGCCGCCGCGCGTTCCTCCTCGCTGTCCACGGCAACCATCCCGTCCACCCACCCGCCGCTACCCACAGCCGCTACCGGACTCGATACTCACGTGACCAACCCGGGGTGCGGCCATGGCGCTCCATGGCCGACGGAATCAGCCGCGGATTCGTCGATCGGCCGTCGTTCACAGTGACGACTCGAGGTAATGCATGGGGCGGCACCTCCTCCCGTCTCACCATCGCGGACGCTCAGAAGACTGGCCGATGGAAAGGCGACACCGGAAACCTCACCGTCGCCGAGTTCGGCACCCTTCAATCCTTCCCCGAGGACTATCCCTGGCAGGGTCCCCTGTCATCCAAGCTCGCCCAGATCGGGAACGCCATACCACCCGATCTCGCGAGCGTGGCACTCTCGGCCATCGCCGCACCCCAGACCCGACACCTCGCCGCATAATTCTTACCGGAAAAGAGCCGGCAATGACCTCACCTGTGTCTCCTCACACCGATCACGCCGATGGTCTGGACATCCGCACGGCGACCACCCCGGCATCACCCGATCACGACGAAACGCGTGCCGGACCACCGACGGCCGCCGGGCGACATCCGGCTGGCCGCCGACGCGGCGTCTCCGCCGAGACGGTCCTCGGAGCCACACTGCCGGTGGTGATGGCCGCCGGGGTGTTCCTCGTCGCGTTCGTACACATCCACGACGTTGCCCGCTGGGCGGGACAACCCGACTGGGCATCGTGGCTGATCGCCGCGTCCGTCGAACTGATGGCCCTCGCCTCGGTCATCGAGATCCGCCACCGCCACCGCACCGGCTCCCCGGTCCGATGGCCGGTGACCACACTGCTTGCTGGCGTCGCGATGTCCGGCGCAGGGAACCTCACCGCTGCCGGCTCACACACCCTGACCGGCCCGCCCGGCTTCTGGGTGCCGGTAATGGCCCTATGGCCGGTTGTCGCGTTCGGTCTCGTCGCCGGTCTCAAGGCAACCCGCCCGACATCAGCACCGCCGGTAGGCACCATCCCCCGCTCAGAGACCACCGACGACCGGTCCGACCGGTCCGACCGGCCAGGCCCCCTGACCGAGGACAGCTCGATGCCCACCGGCTTGCCGGCCGATCTCCTTTCGGTCGGACGGGAGGTGGCGGCGGAACTGGCCCGCGAGCGCCGCCCACTGACACGCGCGGCGCTCGCCCGCGGGGTCCGCCAGCACGGGCACCGCTGCTCCACCGACCGGGCCACGCTCCTGCTCGCGGCCCTACGCGCCGGGAACCCGGGCGACGTCACCTCAGCCGAGGCTGCGGAATCCAGCAGGCCCGGCCTCGATCAAGAAACCGTCTCCACCTACCGTAAGACTACCGATCACCCCGATGGTCAACGGTGAAAGACCATGACACCCCACACGCGCCGCGCCATCACGGTGATCCTGCCCGACCAGCCACCGGCCATAACACCCACCCTCGCCGCCGCACTCCTACGGCTGCTCCACAACATGGAAGCCGCCCGCACAACACGACACGCGCCAACCGACAAGCCGCCCGACGCTGACACGAAAGTAGCCTGACGATGAGATTCGCGTTCTACGGCCGGGTATCGACCGAAGACCAGCAGGACCCCGAGTCCTCCCGAGCATGGCAGCTCACCCGCGCCCAGGCCCTGACCGACACCCACGGCGAAATCACCGCCGAGTACTTCGACATCGGCCAATCCCGCTCGATCCCCTGGAAACGCCGACACCAAGCCAGCCAGCTCCTCGAAGACCTACGGAACCCGACACGGGGTTTCAACGCGGTCGTGATCGGGGAGCCACACCGGGCCTTCTACGGCAACCAGTTCTCCCTCACCTTCCCCGTCTTCGAACATTACGGCGTCGGCCTGTGGGTACCCGAAGTCGGCGGACCAGTCGACCCGACATCAGAAGCCCACGACCTCATCATGTCCGTGTTCGGCGGAATGTCGAAAGGAGAACGCAACCGCATCAAAATCCGGGTGCGGTCAGCGATGGCCGCCCAAGCCAAAGTCGAAGGCCGCTACCTCGGCGGACGACCCCCCTACGGCTACCAGCTCGCCGACGCCGGACCCCACCCCAATCCCGCCAAAGCCGCGGACGGCAAGCGGCTACATATCCTGGCCCGCGACCCAGTCACGGCACCGGTAGTCGAGCGGATCTTCACCCTGTACCTGAACGGTATGGGTATCTTCCTCATCGCGCAGACGCTGACAGGGGAAGGCATTCTGTCGCCATCGGCGTACGACCCGGCCCGTAACCGGCATCGTAGCGGGAAGGCGTGGTCCAAAAGCGCCGTGCAGGCGATCCTGACGAACCCGCGCTACACCGGCCATCAAGTATGGAACAAGCAACGCCGGGCCGAGACGCTGCTCGACGTCAATGACGTCGCGCTCGGCTACGAGACGAAACTGACCTGGAACAACCGTGAGCAGTGGATCTGGTCCGACCGTCCGACCCATCCCGCCATCATCGACGCAGCCACTTTCACCGCCGCTGGACAACGACTCGCCCGCCGTGGACCGACATCCGAACGCCTCGGCCCACGTAACCACCACCCGTACGTGCTGCGCAGCCTGATGGTTCACCAGCAGTGTGGACGTCGGATGCAGGGCAACTGGAACCACGGACGTGCCCACTACCGCTGCCGCTACCCACAGGAGTACGCCGTCGCGAACAGCATCGACCATCCACTTGCCGTCTACATCCGCGAGGACGCCGTACTCCCCGCGCTCGACGGCTGGCTCGCGACCGCGTTCGCCCCAGCCCGCGTCGAGGAGAACTTGGCCGCGCTGGACGTCACGCAGCCGCACATAAGCCCGGAGATCGACGTTAACCGTGCGATCATCGCCGACTGCGACCGCAAGCTCGCCCGCCACCGTGCCGCGCTCGAAGCGGGCGCGGACCCCACTCTCGTCACGGTCTGGATCGCCGACGTCCAAGCCGAACAGGCGAACGCTCTCGCCGCACTGCAACGGGTAGCGCCAAGCCAAGTAACACCCCGACGACGGCTCACCCGGCAGAAAATCACAGAGCTGGTCAACGGTCTCGGTGGGCTGCTCGCGGCCCTGCACGACGCGGACCCGATCGACAAGGCCGAGGTCTACCGGCAGCTCGGCCTGCGGCTGACCTACGACCATGAGACGGAGACCGTCTTGGCCGAAGCGACGCCAAGGTCATCCGTGGACCTAGTGTACGTGTCCGAGGGGGGACTTGAACCCCCACGCCCTTAGAGGGCACTAGCACCTCAAGCTAGCGCGTCTGCCATTCCGCCACCCGGACGTGCATGCCCTGTCGGACCTGCAACGAAACAGACTCTACACGGCTCGCACCGTTGCTGACGCAAGGGTCCCGTCAGGCCGGCGGGCAATAAATGATCTTGAATCTCCTCGGAGCCGCGCCGGTCGGCGCCTGACCTTGAGCCCTCCCCGGCGGATGGGGGTGCGACTGGCATCCCCGCTGGCTTGTCTACCGCGATCACCGCCGGCACCCAGAACCGCTACCCTGTAGCGATCAACAACAGGGGACGCGGCAGCGCGGGGTTGGGGCAGCGCGGGGTTGGGGCGCGCACCTCACGTCATCACTCCCCATCCATCGCCGCGCGATGCACGGGTACCCCGGCTCGTCGGTCTCGCGATGCACGCACCCCAGCCCCGCTCCTTGATCCATACTCCTATTGTCAGGCGCTCTTATTTCGCAATGAGCCGCACGGCGCAGGCTGCGCTGACAACGCCCGCCATATCACTCCGGCGGTGTCATTTATGACATGAGTTGCTACGATGATACCGAGACAATCTCGGAACGCAGCGGGGCAAGGGCGGCTCCGATCTGGCTGGTGGTTTCCGCCGGGACGCCGAGGCTTTTCAATGCCGCAACCAGATGATCCACCACCGCGTCGAAGTGTGCGTTGGTGGCGCCGAACACGGCGTGTACCGCAGCCATGTCCCGCCCCTGGTAGATCTCGGGACCACCGATCGCCGCGGCGATGAACGCCCGCTGATGCGCCTTGACGCGAGTCAGGTCCCGATTGGCAAAGAAGGGGGCAAGACTGGGATCGGCCATCACCCGGACGTAGAACTCGTCGACCGTGGCCTGCACGGCCGTTGCGCCGCCGATAGCGTCGTAGATACTCACCAGAGGTCTCGCTTTCGCAGGAGGGGCCAACCGGAGGCCATCGACCATGTTTGTTGCCCGAGGTTGCGCTGGTACACAGCCAACAGGTTCACTGAACCGCGGACACAATTTCTTTAAAAGAGGAAAATGTCCGCGCGGCAGAGCCAGATGGCAGCCGACCGCAGGCCGTTCGGCTCCTTCTGTTCCGTGCCGGAAGAAGCTTCACCTGCTGGGAGGCGGTAGGGAGCAGCGGTGCCCGGGCCGGGCCGAGGCCCGCCAGGTCGTCACACAACCAGTCAGCGCACAACCAGTCGGCGCACGACGGAGTGGCTGACAGGCCAGTCCCCGCGAAGAGCCCCGCATCGGACGGCTCCGCCGCGGTCCAGCGAATCTCGAAGTAATTCTCGAAGTAATCGAGATACCAGCTGGGGCTGGATAACCGCATGCGAACGACAGCGATATTCGCGTATCCTGGGCCGAGCCTGTATGACGATGGCTGGGCTGCCGCCGTCCGGCACACCCATCCACCGCGAGGTAACCAACGCCGTCGCGGCGTCGCGGGGCTGAGGCACGCGAGCCGCCGACCGGGCGGCGCGAACCGGACAGTCCTATTGCCGGAGCTTCTTGACTCTTTTGGCGAGATCCGTAGGGCACAGGCCATGGAGCCGCCACGGCGGTCGTGCACGACCGCCGTGGCGGTGCGGCTTGTTCGGGCACAAGACCACGGCGCGAGACCACGGATGACAAAGATCGATCTTTTGAAGGCGGGACGCGTGCCCTCGCTGTCATCGAGGCTGGAACTGTGGATCGAGACCTTGCCGACAGCAGTCCTGTTCTGCCCCAGCGAGACACGCCACCGTCCCTGGAAGAGCCCGTGTCCGCACGTACGCCCACCTCGCCGAACGCACCAGCCCCGGAACCTGCCGGCAGCCCGCCGCTGGCACGCGACCCCGTCCTGACCTATGGCCGGGAGGACGAAGCCACCTCCCGGCCGTGGTCGAAGCACGACCGGACGCTGGCACAGACCGGTTTTCTCATAATGGCCAAGCGGCTGCCGGGGCTGTTCCGACTCGCCTGGTCGCTGGCCTGGGAGTCCGACCGGGCTGGGTTGATCACCATGGTCACCCTGCGGGTGCTGTCCGGGATTGTGGAGGCTGGTGGGCTGCTTGCGGTGGCCGGCGCGCTCGGCGCGTTGCTCAGGGAGGGGCCGACCCCGCGGCGGCTGATGGCGGCATTGCCCGCGCTCGCGCTCGTCGTCGGCGCTGGGATTGTCCGGACCGGACTGTCGATGGTCAACAATTTCCTGCGGACCCGCTTCGGTCCCCGGGTCGACCGTGTCTCGCTCATCCGGCTGCTCGAGCTGGCCACCCGTACCTCCGTGATGGCCTTTGACGACCCCGGGTTCGTCGACGATCTCGATGCCGCGGAGCGGGGTGCCGCGAGCGGGCGTCAACTTGTCGACAACACGGTCGACGTGCTTACCTCGGGGGTACAGATCGCTGCCGCCGGCAGCGTCCTCGGCGTGCTGCACCCCGTCCTGTTACCGCTGCTGGTGATCTCGATCGTGCCGGACGGCTGGGCGTCGGTACGTTCCGCCAGGCTCGCGCACGCGTCCTGGCTGGGTCACATCCGCCCGGTCAGGCGCCAGTACATGTTGCGGCACCACATGACGGAACGCGGCTGCGCCGCGGAGATCCGATCGTTCGGTCTCGGCCGGTTCCTGCTCGACGAGTACACCGCCCTGGCCCGCGAGCACGAGGCCGAGCAGGTGCGCGTCGGCCGCGGGCAGGCGGTGTACCGGCTGACCGGCGAGGCCGTGTCAGGGCTCGCGCTGGGCGCTGTCTACGGGACGCTGATCGTGCTGCTCAACACGGGCATCATGCCGCTCGCCGCCGCGGGCACGGCGGTGTTGGCGATCCGTAACGGCCGGGGCGCCCTGTCCTCGGCTTTGAACAGCCTCAACAGCGCCTATGAGAACTTCCTCTACTTCGGCGAGTACCGGAGCTGGATCGCGGAGGCGACCCGCCGGGTGCCCCGGCCCCGGGCACGCCTGGCGCCGGCCAACCCAACAGTGATCAGAGCCGACAACGTCACCTACGCATACCCCCGTACCGACACCCCGGCGCTGCGCGGGGTCACGGTGGAGCTGCGCAAGGGCGAGGTCGTCGCATTCGTAGGCGCCAACGGCAGCGGCAAATCCACGCTCGCGAAGATCCTCGCAGGCCTGTACGAGCCGGACTCCGGCACAGTGAGCTGGGATGACACCGTTCTCGCCGAGGTCGACCCGGACAGCGTCCGGTCGAATATCGGTTTGATCCCGCAAAGCTACACACAGTGGCCGATGTCGGCCCGGCTCAACATAGCCGTCGGCCGGATCGGGCGCCTGGCCACGGACGGGCCGGACAGCGTCATCCCCCCCGCGGAGGCGACCGGCGCAGCCGAAGTGATCGGAAAGTTACCATATGGTTACGATACGTCCCTGGCGCGCCAGTACAACGCCGGGCACGACCTGTCCGGCGGCCAGTGGCAGCGGATCGCCTGCGCGCGGGCGGTCTATCGGGATGCGCCATTCCTCATTGCGGACGAGCCCTCCGCGGCCCTCGACGCCCGTGCCGAGCAGGCTTTGTTCAACCTGATTCGCGAGCTGGCACGGGAGCGGACGGTTCTACTGATCACCCACCGGCTCGCCAGCGTCCGCACCGCCGATCGCATCTACGTCCTCGACGACGGCCTGGTGGTCGACGAGGGTACGCACGCCGGGCTGATGACTCGGTCCGGCATTTACCGCGAGCTGTTCACTCTCCAGGCCAACCAGTTCCTCGACGCGGAGGCGTCCAGGACCAGATGACCATGACAGTGAGCGGCTGTTTTTGTTTTCCTGGCTCCGTACGTCGGGCCGAGCCTTCCTGGGGTCGCTTCTCACGCCGACCGCCGGTACCGTACCCTCCAACACATCAGTTGTGTTTGCCAACTCACCTGTGAGGGATCCGTGAGCGTTCAGGACAACGAGGCCGCCAACGCATCCCCACCGGTCTCCGTAGCGCTCACCGCCACCACCGACGCGTCTCCCACCGACACGGGTACCGCCGCCGCGGGCCGCTCGGTGGCTCACGTGCGCCTCGGCCCGGTCTTCGCCGTCGTCGCCGCGGGCGTGGCCATGTCCAACCTCGACCTGTTCATCGTCAACGTGGCGCTGCCGCGGATCGGCACACACTTCGGCGGATCGTCCCTGGCTTCGTTGTCCTGGGTGCTCAACGCCTACGCGGTGCTCTTTGCCGCGCTGCTGGTACCGGCAGGCAGCCTGGCGGACCGCACCAGCCCGCGGCGGGCCTACCTGTGGGGTATCGGCGTCTTCACCGTGGCCTCGGCGCTGTGCGCGCTGGCGCCGAGCGTCTGGGCGCTGGTCGCCGCTCGGGCCGTCCAGGCCGCGGGCGCGGCCATGCTCATCCCCGCTTCGCTGGGGCTCCTGCTCGCGGCCGCCCCGCCGCAGCGGCGGGGCTCCGCGGTCCGGGCCTGGACGGCCATCAGCGGCCTGGCCGCCGCGGTCGGCCCGGTCGTCGGTGGCCTGCTGACCGAACTGGACTGGCGATGGGTCTTCCTGGTCAACCTTCCCTTCGGCCTCGCCGTCCTTCTCCTCGGTCCGGGGATCCTGCCGCGTACTCCCGCGCGGCTGAACGCCGCCCGCCCCGACCTGCCCGGTGCGGGTGTTTTCATCGTGGCGATCGCCGTGCTGACCCTTTGCCTGGTCCGCGGCCAGGACTGGGGCTGGGCCTCGGGAAGGACGCTCGTCTCGCTGGTGACCGGGGTGGTTCTCCTCGTCGTGTTCGTGTACCGCTCGGCACGTCACCCGGCGCCGATCCTGCCGCTGCCGCTGCTGCGGGTGCCCGTGTTCAGGGGCGCGGCCCTGGCCGCGCTCCTGTTCTCCGTCGCGTTCGCGGCGATGCTGTTGTCCATCATCCTGTGGTGCCAGCAGGTCTGGACCTGGTCGGCACTGCGTACCGGCCTCGCGATCGCGCCGGGACCGCTCATGGTGCCGGCACTGGCCGTCGGCGCAGGACCGCTGGCCCGGCGGATCGGTGCGGGCTTTGTCGCCGCAGCCGGTTGTGTTCTCTTCGGCTGCGGGATTGCCTGGTGGGCGCTGCTGCTCGAGCCTGACCCCACCTATCTGCGGGGGATGCTGCCGGGCATGCTGCTCACCGGTGTCGGGGTGGGCCTGACCCTGCCCACCCTGATCAGCGCGGCCGTCACCGCGCTGCCGCCACAGAGCTTCTCCACCGGTTCGGCGGTGGTCACCATGGCCCGCCAACTCGGCACCGTGCTCGGTGTCGCGATGCTCGTCGCGGCCCTGGCCCCGGCCCGGGGCGAGGGTGTCGCGGTCGCCGTACACGCCTACGACAGCGGCTGGCTGTTCACCTTGGCCGCGATCGCCGCCGGTGCGGCCGCGTGCCTACTTCTCCCCCGCGGGCACTCCCCGACCTGATCACAATGAATGATAATGGTTCATAACCGTATATAACAGGAAAATCCGACATCCGGATGGCGGTGGCCCGTCGGCTGGCAGGGCGCTCACCCGGTCTCGTCGCGGGCATGACGGGAACAGCCCTGTCGATGGCCCGTACAATAGATCCATGCCGAAAGGGCCGGATCCGCGTGCATGTTCCATCGCCGACACTCTGCACCTGGTTGGCGAACGTTGGACATTGCTGGCCATCCGAGAGCTCATGCTCGGTGTGCGCAGGTTTGACGGTATTGTGCGCAGTACCGGGGCGCCGCGCGACATCCTGACCGTACGGCTGCGGAAGCTGGAGGCCGTCGGCATTGTCCGGCGGGAACAATACAGCGATCATCCGCCACGTTATGAATACCATCTGACGCCCGCCGGGAAAAACCTCACCGACGTGCTGCTCAGCCTGATGAAGTGGGGCGACCAGCACCTGAACGCCGGTGACCCGCCGGTGCGCTGGCGGCACACCTGCGGTGAGGTCCTGGATCCGGTGCTGGTGTGCCGGCACTGCGGGGAGCCCGCCGGGTCAGGTCTGCATTCGCCAACCGGTCGCGGCGCGCTCGTCTCCCACACCGAGCCGGTGGCGACGTCCTGACCCGGCCCTGACAACGGCAGGTTCCGCATACAGCAGAGTCACAGTGGGGCCATGACAAAGTCGTTCTTGCCGACCCCGCAGTTGGGGCAGGTCCAGGAGTCGGGGATGTCTCCCCAGGCCGTGCCCGGCGCGATGCCCTCGTCGGGCAGCCCCAGGTCCTCGTAGTAGGTCCAGCCGCAGACCAGGCACATCCACGCCTTGCCCCTGACCATGGTTTCCGGCTTCATCCGACCGATGCCTCACTCTCCGGAACGTGCGCTGACACGACGTGCTTGGGCAGGACGTGCTCGGCCACAAAGGCCGAGACGGCGGCCGTCACCCGGGCCGCCATGAGAATGCCGAGGTGGCCGTGGCCCGGAGCCACCGCCAGACGTACGGTACGCAGGCCCGCGGCGATGGCTTCGGCGTCGGAGAACGGGACCACCGGGTCGCCGGGGTCGTGGATCGCCAGCTTCGGGCAGTCCAACGTCCGCCCCAGCCCCACCACGTCCCAGTGACTGACCGGCACCCCGTTACGCCGGTGCAACTCAGCGTAGATACGGTCGACGACCGGCCGGGACATTTCCGGCCGACCAGCCGACCACCGTTCAAGGACACCCGCCAGCGAGGCGGCCGGGGCGACGAAGGCGAGGCAGCCGACGGGCATCGCCGGACGTGGCGCCAGCGCGCCGACCGCGGCGATCGAGCCCAGCGAGTGGGCGATGACCGCCCGCACCCCGCCGAGGGTGTCCAGCACCGTCCCGGTTGCCCGGGTGAACTCGGTCATCGTCGCCTGTGAGCCGGCGGAGACGCCGTGCCCCGGGGCGTCAAACGCCGCCACCCGGAAACCCCGCTGCCGCAGCGGGCTGATCAGCCCGTGCATGCTGCTGCTGTCAGCCCCCCAGCCATGCACGAGCAGGACAGTCGGGCCCTGCTCTCCCCACAGGTAGCCGCCGCGCACCCGGGGCTCACCGTCCACCCGAAAGCCGCGAGCACCCAGCGGCGATACATCGTCGGGGTACACCCCGAGCGGGCGGGTGTCGCTGAAGGTGTCGGCGGCCAGCCGCCCGGCTCGAACGGGTGCTACCGACCGCAACACGCTGTAGCCCAGGCGGCGGATCGCGACCGGTGTCACGAGCCCGCCCCGACGGTCTGCGGAAGCTCCTTGACCGTCCGCCGCTCCTGGGGCGGGACATGCGCTCGGGAGAAGTCCATGTAAAAGCCGGACGCCGTGTCATAGAAATGGCAGCGACGGAGGATGTGCCACAGGTGCCGTATCTTCACCTCACGTTCCCGGATCATGCCCGGGTAGGCGCGCTTCAAAGCGGCCTGTGCCTTGGTGAGGTTATAGAACGGGACAACCGGGGCCACATGGTGTGCGGTGTGGATCGAAATGTTGTGGGTCAGGAAAAGCAGCCATCGCGGGTAGGCGTAGTCCGTCGTGAGCAGCAGCCGGCTGGCATTGCGGGTCCAGTGCTCGGATGTCAGGTAGGGCACATCACGGGAGCTGTGATGCATCAGCGTGGTGGCGCTGAACCAGGCATGCGTGGCGAGCCACGGGCCGACGAAGTACAGCAGGAACCCGGTCGCCCCGGTGTAGTAGACGAGCACCGGGAAGTACCCGGCACAGACCGCCGCGACGAACAGGATCGAGCGCCGGGCGTCGCGGCGCATCTCCTTCTTCGGAAAGAAGCTCGGCCGGAACCCGGACACCCGCCAGTAGTTGATGGTGCCGCCCCAGAACGCCCAGGTGCGGGTGCCATGATAGATCATTTTCTCCCAGCGCGGCATCCGATCATACAGCGCGGCCGGAATGGGCCGCCAGTCGGTGTCCAGCTCCAGGTTGTTGGTGTGGGTGTGGTGCATGTTGTGCGCGTGCCGCCAGGCGTGGAAAGGATAGATCAGCGGCAGCAGCGACACATGCCCGACGGCAATGTTGAACCAGCGGGATCGGGAGAAGGAGTTGTGCCCGCAGTCGTGGGC
>NZ_CAKJTL010000119.1 GCF_917627385.1 Protofrankia sp. CiT1 | reverse complement strand
CTGGGCTGCGCAATATCGTGGTGCACGAGTACTTCCGCGTGGATCGTGACCTGATAGCTCAGATCGTTCACGACGAACTCACCCCGCTCGCCACCGCGATCGGGCAGCTCACGGCCGGCGACCAGGACGCCGACGATACTGGGTGAGTGTGTCAACACCGTGACCATGGCGTTCACAGGACTGCCTACCGGTCCGGATTACGGGTGACGTGCCGGGGTGGCCGGATAACAAGCTCGAGCGTGCTGTAGGCAGCGGTGGGATGACCACCGCCGCCTCGGCCACCAGCAGCTCGCCGAGGCGTCCGTATGGGGTGCCAGAAGTCGGCTTGTGCCCGTGAGCTGGGGTGATGCGACAGTGCGACAGCCGGCATGATGGTCAACTATATCCGTACGCCCGCCCTATCTGATCTTCGTGCGGGTGTGTGGCTGGGTGCTTCTCCTCGGTCGTTCGTCGGCGTCGAAGGACATCGAGGTCCGTCTGGTCACACGGACATGGACCCACCCGCAGCGGATGGGCCGGCCACCGATCAGCCCGGAGATCGCCACACTGATCAAGCGGCTCGTGACCGAGAAGCCGACCGGGGCTACCAGCGGCTTCAAGGCGAGCTCCTCAAGCCCGGCCACCGGGTAAGCACCTCCACGATCCGCCTGTGGGGCTCCAAAATCCGGATTTCGGCCTGTGAGCTGGACTTTTACGGTTGACGCGGCCGTCAGCTGTGGGTGCGGCTGTCTCCAGCGATCAGTGCACCGCCCGCCTCGTGCTGGGAGCAGAGGGCTCGGTAATCTTGATTGTGATCGGGCAGGCTTCTGGCCTACCCCAACAGCCCGATTCGAACTCCTGCTGAGGGTCCCGACACGAGACGGGCGTCGGGTGTCGCCTCCACCACTTGATACCGCCCCGTGTCACGAGCCTGAAGTGGAATGTCGCTGCCCAGTCTCCGACCCTGCATCGCATGGCGGTTATGCGTTGATGACTTGATTTCGCCGGCACCTTGCGACCTCGCCGGACACGGGTAGATATTCCTTTACTACGGGTGGCAGATCGCACGTTTCGGCCGGCCCGCACTGATGCGGGACCGACCCCTCGCTGTCAATGATCAATCCTGTGGCGGGCGCGTCGAACGGGGTTTCCGCAGGCAGGCAGATAGCTTTGGCTGGCGTCGGTGCTCATCCGAAGTTCCCCGGACCTCCGAAGGGAAATGTAGTGTCGAATTCGCAAGGTCTCGTGTTCGCGTCGGCGGAATGGGTTCCGGGCGGAGGTGAGTGGTGGGCCAACTTCACGGTCGTCGTGTCCAACTACTCCACCGAGGACTTGGTAGACCCGGAGATTTCCTTTACGTTCGCCGAGGGCCGGATCATCCGCAACAACTATGGTCTCGTGTTCGAGGAAAGCGACCGCCCGGTCGAGGCTGTCACGGGCCGGTTCGTCGCCGAACGGAAGATTATTCTGGCCCAGAGCTCCCAGGAGTTCACCGTTGCGATGCAGAACGGCGGGCCCGGCGCGGGCACGGACCCCGGGCTGCTGCCGAACGGCTTCACGGTCAACGGTCAGGACGCGAACCCGCCGGTCGACAACGACCCGCCCACCGTGCCGGAGAAACTGCGTGCCACCGGCTGGGCCCCGCACAGCCTGCAGCTGGCCTGGGACCCGTCCACCGACAACGTCGCGGTCGCCTCCTACGTGATCGAATACGGCACGCCCGGCGGGGAGACCCACACGTGGCCGACCAGAACCCCCGGCGCCACGGTCTCCCGGCTGAACTCGCTGACCGAGTACCGCCTGCGGGTCCGCGCGATCGATGTGTCGGGCAACCGCTCGGACCTGTCCGAGGAGATCTCCGCGACGACGACCGCGCCGCTACCTGACCCGGGCGACTGGGACGCACGACGCGCACCCTTCGTCGACTACACCGCCTGGCCGAACCCGAAAATCGCCGAATACGGCTCCCTGTCCGGCGTTGACGCGTTTTTCACCGGCTTCTTGGTAGCCCAGCCAAGCGGCGACAAGAAAGTCTACTGGGGTGGATACCCGAGCCTCGGTGAGGCCACCACCAGTGATTTCGGCAAGGAGGACATGAACGCCTTCGCCGCCCACGGCGGAAAGGTCATCCTCTCGTTCGGTGGCGCGTCGAACGTTCCCCTCGAGGACGTGGAGACCGATGTCTCCCGCATTGCGGCGACCTACCGGGCGATCCTCGCCAACTACGGCGCCACCTACCTCGACTTCGACTTCGAAGGCGGATTCATCCACAACCAGCCGGGCCTGGAGCGGCATGTCGCAGCCATCTCCCAGGTGCTCGCCGCCCAGCCTGGCCTGAAGATCTCCTATACCCTGCCGGTCGACGGCGCCCCGGGCAGCCTGGTCGGCTTCAACGACGGCGGGGTCCGGCTGCTGCAGCTACTCGCGGACGCCGGCATCCAACCATCCCTGATCAACGGCATGCTGATGGAGTTCGGCCAGACCTCCCCGCCAGACGCCTACGAATGCTGCGTGATCGCGCTCAACGGGATGTTCACGCAGATCGCCGCGGCCTGGCCGGGGTGGGACGAGCAGAAGGTCTGGCGTCGCATCGGCGCCTGCCCCATGTTCGGCCGGCACATCAACGGCAAGATCTTCACATTGGACCACATGCGTCGTCTCGTCGACTTCGCCCGGACGAACAATCTCGGCTGTCTCTCCGGCTGGGACGCCAGCCGCGACTACAACCAGGGCCGCCTGCCCGAGTGCGCCGATTTCAGCGGCTCGGACCTGGCTAAATGCACCTACGTCGAGCAGAACTCGTTCGACTTCAGTAAGATTATCGCCACCTACCAGCCGGAGCACATCCCGGCAGTTTCGCAACGACGGTAGGCCCGGCCTCCGGAACCGACGGGTGGCCTTGCCGCAGCCGGCCGTCGGTTCCGGCAGCACGACCGCCGCTCCCCGTTCCACCGGCCCAAGATCCTGTCGCTTCTCCAAGCCCTGAGCTTGACGGTGTGCCGGCTGCGCCGCAATGCCACCTACCAGGACCTTCACGGAGATTTCGAGATCGGCAGGACTACAGCCTGGGACTATGACCAGCCCATGGTCAAATTCCTCGCCCACGCGTTCGGCTACCCTGACGAGGGCGATCAAGAAGAGTTCCTGACGATGCTCCTGGAAGGCACGGTTTGCTTGATCGACGGAACGCTGGTACCGACGTTGAGCTGGAGGCACCGCAAGGATTTGCTGCCCGGCAAGCACCGTCGCCACGGCGTTAACATCCGACTCTTCGTCGATCTGCCCGGCCGGTTGATCTGTGCCAGCCTCGCGTTCCCGGGCAGCTGGCACGACATGCATTGTTTTCGCGAGGCTGGCTGGGTCGACATGATTGCCCATGCCGGCGGGGGCCGGGGAATAGGCAACCTGGACGGCCGGCGAGCCGAATCAGTGAGCCACCGCGAATCCGGGTCAGCCGGTGAAGGGGTTAAAAACCCGGACATCGGTATACTCGAAATCCTTGGTGTTACGGGTGACCACTGTCCAGCCGTGGACCCCCGCCGTAGCCGCGATCAGTGCGTCGATCGTGGGGACCGGGTGGATTTTACGCTGCCTTCCCCACTGCCGGGTGATCGGCAGGGCTGCGCGAAGGTCGCACAGTGTAGCGAACAGTTGCTCTATGTATTCAGAAACCTGAGTGCTCTGTTACGGTCTCCGGCGATGTACTCGAGGGTTTCTTTTTCGTTCTCCCGTAGGCGGCCTGCGGTTCTCCCCACTGGCGGCCAGGGAAATCTCCCCAACGGCGGCCAGATAGCTCCCCGCCGTGGGTGAGGTGTCGATCAGATCAACGCCTTCACCCCCTTCCCGGAGGTGGCCTGGGCGAGCCGGAAGCTGTCACCCTAGGTCACGACGATGTGGGCGTGGTGCAGCAGCCGGTCGACGGTGGCGGTAGCCAGGGTCTTGGGCATCATCTCGTCGGACCCGGACGGATGCAGGTTGCCGCTGACCGCCAGTGCCCGGCGCTCGTAGGCGGCATCGACGAGCCGGTAAAAGCCCTTGGCAGCGTCCGGTGAGACCGGCAGCAGATCGATGTCATCCACGATGATCAGATCGGTGCGTAGTAGCCGGGTCATCACCCGGGTGATCGAGTCGTCGACCCGGTGGCGGCGGACCAGCACTCCGAGGTCTTCGATGGTGAACCAGGCCACCGTCATCCCGGCCTCGACGGCGGCCTGCCCGAGCGCTTCACAGAAGTGGCTCTTGCCGGTCCCCGACGGGCCGCAGATGCAGAGATTTTCCTTGCGCGCCAGCCACTCCAGCGTTTTCAGTGCGTCCTGGGTGGGGTGGGGTGTGGGATGGAAGAGGCGGTCTCGTCCCAGTCACCGAAGGTCTTCCCGGCGGGGAACGCGGCGCGTTTGCGGCGGGTCCGCAGGTTGACCGCGTCCCGGCCGGCGGCCTCTTCCGCGAGCAGGACACGCACGACCTCGGCCGGGTCCCAGCGCTGGGCCTTGGCGGTGGGGACCAGGTCGGTCAGGGCGCGCCGCAGGTGCGGTAGCTTGAGCCGGCGGGTCAGCTCGATCGCCTCGGCCAGCGGGTCGCCGGCCGAGCCCGAGACCGTGCGCAGCCCGGTGGCCATCACGCCTCATCCGCTTCGATGTCGCTGGCGCGGTCGGTGTCGGCGCCCGGCTGGGGTAGGCCGACGTTCGACCAGGCCGACGTTCCCGGTTGGAGGCTGTGACCCTCGCCGGCGCGGGTGGGTTCGCCGTGGTCGCGGCCGGCCTGGTAGGCCAGGATCCGGATCAGGTCGTTCTCGGCGAACCGGCCCACGATCGCCGCGGTCCCCAGCGCCTTGTCGACCTCGGCCTGGCCGTGCAACTTGGCCAGCGCGACGGCCTCGGCTATCTTCGCCCGGACGCGGCGGGCACCGATCGCGGCGGCCTCGGTCAGCCAACTCGCCGCACCCGGCCCGAGAGCCACCGAACGCGGCCTCGGCCGCGGAGGTGGCCTTCGCCGGTCCGCTCGGCCTCCTTGTCGCGCCGGGGCGGGTAGTGCTCGTCCTGAATAGAGGGTGTTCCCGGTGTCGACCGGGGGTGGTGGGCGACCTCGGCCGGCCCGGTCTCGCCCACCGCGGTCACGATCAGCTCATCGCCGGGGAAACGAGCCCAGACCCGAGTGTCGACCAGGCCGTGCGGCACCGAGTAGCGCACACCCTCCTACGCCGGCGACATCGACCTGGCTGGCCGACAGATCGCGGCGGTGGTGGCAGCGACCTACGGCGCCGAACTGATCGCGATGAACCAGGAGACTGCCACCGAGGCGCTACGGAACCATCCCGCCCGGGCCTTCCCACTGTCGGGCGATGACGACGCCGAGCCGCCTGCGATCTATCAGGAACACGATGTGCTTCTCTCACGAATCCTCGGTGAGCGACCTGACAGCCCTGACCGATGAGGAACGCCATCTGCTCGGGGTCGCCGATCGCGACCTCCCAGTCCAACTCCCGCGTTCCCCGCTCGACCCCCCACATCTTGATCACCATGCCATAGTAGCGATCAAGCGCCCGTTTACGATCTTGGCCAGTGCGGGCCCCGCAAGCTGAGGCTTCCCGTGCCAGCCAGGACGCCCGACTCAAGTCGCGGCAGCTGCCGTGGCTACAGCCGGCAGCTGATTGCTCCAGAGCTATCTGGGGCTCGAACCGCCGACCCGAACGGCTGACCAGGTCATCCGTCGTCGAGGACGACCCTCGCACAGATAGATGGAACCTATTTGTGCAGGTCAGACGGTTTGTGGCGCAGCGTGGCGGACCCTGTGTACCAGCATCCGAACCATTTGATCTTGGCTGCTGGCCCTGAAATCATTGTCCGACCGGTCGCCACCCGAGCCCCGACCAGGGGCGATGCCCGGTGACCGCGCCGGCGACTACATCATCTCGCGAATCGAACGAGTGTCCCGAATTTTCGGTCGCGTCGGACTCTTCGGCCCGTCCCGTGACCGTGATCGTCGGCGTGGCGGTCGCGTTGACGTTCCGCTTCGGTTCGGTTCGGCAATGCACTCGCTCCCGGACCGCGTCCGAATGTTCCGATCTTGGGGCGCGAGCCACGACCGCCAAATGTAACCGCCGCACGCCAAATGTAACTCCGTCGTGGTTACATTTGGGTGTGCCGCGTGACGTGAGCCAGATGATCGCCCTCCTGCGCGCCGCCGGAGGCGACACCACCGAGGTGGAGGTCAAGTCTGCCGCCGGCGGGTTACCCGTCTCGTTGACCTCTACGCTGAGCGCGCTGGCGAATCAGCCTGGGGGCGGGACCATCATCCTGGGGCTCGACGAGCGGGCCGGGTTCCGCCCCGTCGAGCTCAGCGACCCGCAGGTACTCAAGCAGGGCCTGGCTGCCAGGGCCCGGGCATTCACACCGCCGGTCCGTCTCACGATCGAAGACGGGGAGGTTGACGGGGCCGCGGTCGTGGTTGCGCAGGTCCACGAGTGCGACCGGTCGACCAAGCCCTGTCGCGTCACCGCGACCGGCAGAGCGTACCTACGTGGCTACGACGGCGACTACGCCCTGTCCGACGTGGAGGAACAAGGGTTCCTGGCCGCTCGCCAGCCACCGCTGTTCGACCGTTCGCCTGTCGAGGACGCCACCGTCGACGACCTGGACACCGAGCTCGTCGATGCCTTCCTACTCGCTGTCCGCGAGCGCGACCCGGCCGGGCTCGGCCGTTTTCCCGACGACAACGAACTCCTGCGCCGGGCTGGGGTCATGATGGATGGCGGGCAGCCGACCGTCGCGGGACTGCTCGCTCTCGGGGTCCATCCCCAACAGTGGTTCCCTCGCTACGTCATCCAGGCCGCCGCGCAGCCCCTGCCCACCGACTCCGCCGCGACTCGGGCCCGCAACCAGGTCACCATCAGCGGGCCGGTCCCGCGGATGCTTGACGCGGCGCTGCTCTGGGCCCGACGTACCTTCGACACCGCCATCGTCGCCGAGATGGACGGCAGCGTTCACGACCGTCCGATCTATCCACTCATCGCCTTCCGTGAGCTGGTCGCCAACGCACTGATCCACCGCGACCTCGATCACTGGTCCGCCGGGCTGGCCGTCGAAGTACGGCTTCTGCGGGACCGCCTGGTAGTGGCCAATCCCGGCGGCCTGTACGGCATCACCGTCGACCGGCTCGGGCGCGACGCGGTGACCTCCGCCCGCAACGCCAGACTGGTCTCGATCTGCCAGCACGTCCGCTCCCCGCAGACCGGAGCTCGGGTCATCGAAGCCCTCGCCAGCGGAATTCCCACCGTCACCGAGGCCCTCGCCGACCATGACCTGCCGCCAGCCCACTACGTGGACAGCGGCATCCGGTTCACCGTCGTCCTCCACCAGTTCGCGACCGCCCCGCCCGCGGCGACCGCCGAGCCCCCGCTGGGCGCCACGGAGCGTCGCGTCTACCAGGCCCTGACCCGTCAGGGACGAACAGTCAGCGACCTCGCCGAGGAGCTCGGGCTCTCCGCTCCGAACATCCGCAAGGCACTGCGAAACCTGCGCGGTCGCGGGCTGATCCTCCAACTCGGCGGCAGAGGCAAGGCCACCACCTACCAGCAGACGGGCTCGTAACGGAGACGGCCACCCCTATCTGTCGGCTGGCCGATACCGTTGCCAGAGCCGCGGACCGCGCAAGATCAATCTCTGCCATGATGTCCGTGCTGAACTACACCGAGAGGACGGCCGTTCACCATGCTCACCTCATCGCGGCCGCGCGGCAGATCGGACGGTCTCGTGACACCCACGATCTGCGGGTCATGGACCAGGTCGACAACCAGGGCCCCGGCATAGTTGTCGGTTAGCAAGCAAGCTTCATGATCGTCTACAGGGGGCGTTCGGGGCGGCGGGCGTGATAGAGGATTCCCACTGCGATGTTCGTGACGCCGGTCAGGCGCAGGACCGTGATCGCGAGGTTGCGCGGACTGGCCATGACCTGGGGCGTTGCCGGTCCGGACCTGGTGCGGGAACCGCGCGCAGTCTTGCCGTCCACGGCGACCCGCCGCTGTGTCCCCGTGTCCGGGCTGGTCGCCACGGCCGCCCAAGTTCCCAGCGCCGTGTCCAGCGCGTCGGCGTCGAGGGCTGCGAACACCCGGCGGGCGGATGGCCGCGAGCGACGAGAACGGCCGGCGAATTCTTCCGGATTCGACCTCACACACCACACATCGTGTGCTAAAAATACCTGGCTCGCCATCCCTGCCGGCCACGTCTGCCCGCAGATTTTCTTTCTCGTCCGTGTTCACCGCACACGCCACAATGATCAAGAAAGTGACATTGTTTCTCCCCTGAACCGGAGGTCCGTCGTGGCCGCTGGACGTTCCCGCCCCTCGGGCCGGCAAAACAGACCAGCGCGCGGGAGATCCGTGCCCCGATCGAAACGGCCACGCGGCCGCTCGCAGCCTCGCAGCACCCGGAGTCTCAGTCGGCGCGAGCGGAAGAACCTCCACGTGGCGACCTATCTTGCGATTGCCTCCGGCGGGCTGCTGCTGGGGATCGGAGTGGCCTGGCCCTGGGTATTCGCCGCAATGTTCGTCATCTCGTTCCTGCTTGCGTTTCGATGGCCGACACTCTGCCGCGCCTATCGCACAGATGGCGGCATCTGCGAGATGTGGGTGAACGGCTGGCTCACCGGGTGCAACAGCCACGCCCCGGTCAAGCGTCGGGATCTACGCGCGGTGATGTGGCCGCCGAACGAGGTGTCTCCCTTTCATCGTGCCGCGCTGGCGATGCGCATCCCGCCGCGGGAGAGCGAGGTGCAGGCCGTTCTCGACGGTGCGCCCCGCCGAATCACGATGCGAAACCTCACCGTCTCCTCACTCCTCGTCCTCAGCGGGCTGATCGTCCTCGTAGGCGCAGCTGTCGGGTCGCAGTGACCATCCGGAGCCGACAGTGGATATGAGCGACGTCCTCGCGGCGATGGGCAGACCGGGCGTGGTGGCAACACTGTCGGAGCCAAGCGAGCAGGCCGCTATTGCGGAGACGGCAGCGAAGCTGGCCATAACCAAACCGCTGTATCTCTACCGCCAGGATCCCAGCCTGGTGCGGGTCCGGCCCTGGGTGCGGACGAGCCCGATGAACGTGCTGCGCGAACTCGGCGTCGCGACTACCTTCTACCCCGACGGGCCCTTCTCCGACATGGCGCGGCACTGGGCGCAGGTCCGCTACTGCGGCGTCCTCACCACCCGTACCCGTGGGGTGAGCACGCTCCCACAGCTGGCGATCGGTGACACCAGCCGCGTGGTGCACCACCACAAGACCGCGCAGTCCGAGCACCTGGGCATCGGGTTCGCGATGGTCGTCGCCCGGGCGGTGCTGAACAGCCGCCACCCCGGATTCCGGTTCCAGGCGATGGACGCGGAGGTAGCGCTGGCCGATGGGTCCGCCCTGGGTCACTCAGTGCGCTCCGCCGGCTCCAGTCTCGGCAGACCCGACTACATCCTGCTCGGCACCCAACTGCGAGCAGGTCGCTTTCACACCAAGATCTACCTGCTCGAATGCAAAGGCACGCATGGCGAAATGTCGAGGATCAGGGCGCAGCTCGCAAAGGCGAGCGTGCAGCTGTCAACCCTTCGGATCGACGGTCGCACACCCCCCGGACTCATGGTCGCCACGAAGCTGGACACGGCCGGAATATCCTGTCACGTCTTCGACCCTCCGGGCGACGAGAACCTCCTCTCCGGAGCGGCAGGTGAATTCGACGACATCGTGACGGAGGATCCGGAACCGTTCCCGTTCCCCCGGCGCCACCCCACCTATCTGGATGCCGACATCCACCGGTCCGGCGAGCAGCTCAGCGATGAGGAGATCGCACGCAGACGAGCCGAAGCCGGTTGGCGCTCCGAGGAGCTGCTCCGGCCGATCCGGGGTGCGGCCGACATCCTGGAGGTCCCGGCAGAGCGCCGACGGTGGTTGCTGCAGATGCTCGCACGGAGTTCCGCCTTCACGTCTCTGCTGTACGCCGGTGACAGAGCCGGCGCGGACACCTACTTTCCGGCCTGGCTGCGGCCTGAACCGCCGACATCGGGTCAGCTGCCGCTCGAGGATGATGTCTCATTCCCGCCGGATTTCACCAGCATCCGGTCCTCCTTCCGGCTTGGGCCCGACCTTGAGTTCTTCGGCATCAGCCACCGCATGCCCCTTCCCGACGGCAGGGTTCTCGTCGTCCGGCGCGGAGTGGAGCAGCAGCTGTACGGCCTGCTTAGCGAGCACCGGCTGGCCCGTTCCTTTCGGCGTGCGCGGGATGTCGTGGGCCGCTGGCGCACACGCAGCGGACGGCAGAACCTGCCGGCCGATGTCGGCGCCGACGGCACGGGCATCCTCATGGAGGTTCTCGACCGATGAAGATCCTCCCGGAGCCGCACCGAAGGGAGGTGTTGAGGTTCGGCGAGCCGGCGCTTATGGCTTACTGAGGTTGAACTCGCGATGACGGCTGGATCGATCATGGTAATTCGATGGTCAGGCCGGTCTCGGCGAGACAGCCGTGGAGCAGACACGGACAGTACTGGATCTTCTTCGGTTTGCGTTTCGTGACACGGATCAGATGGTCGAGACCGGTAGCAGTGAAATTCTCCAACGACCGTTTGACCAGCGACCACACCCCTTCCACCCGATTGAGATCGGGCGGGCAGGCGGGCAGGCAGGCAGGCAGGCGTAACATGGTCAGCCACTCTTTGTTCTCCGCGATGAAAGCGGTGAGCCCCCCGGACAGGTGGACGGGGAGGGTGTCCCACACCCACACCAACGGGGTGCCGAGTTGCTGGTGGACCAGGGGCGAAATAGGGAGGCGTAACTCTCGACCGGATCCGATTGGATCGGCGGGCCGTTTCCGCTGGTGGACGGCGCGCACCGATTGGACTCGTCGATGGGGGCGCAATCGACCGATTGTGCCCCCATCGCGGATTGGCTCGCGCTGGGCTGACGGTAGCTTGCCGATCACGGTGACAAGGGTCGAGTTTTGGGAGTGGCCGCAGGCGTCGATCGAGCGGACGGCGTATCCGCAGTTCACGCGCATAGGTCTCGTCGTGGGAGTTGCCCTGTCATCGACCGAAGTCAGCCGACGACAGGGGCACCCGACGGACTGTCCCGGATCAGGCGGTCAGCCACAGGACGGACAGCGGCTCGGGAGCCGGTTCCGACGACACCGAGCCAAGCCGTGAGCCGTCCGGCTCGCGGCCGGCGAACCATGGTCGTCCCCGAACGGGAACGGTGATCGTCCGGACTGCTCCCCCATGATCGTCCGATCTTCGTACCGGACCGCTCCCCTACTCGTACCGGCGTCCGTGCCGATCTCCGTACCGGCGCACCCCACAGAACAGCCGACCACACCCAGGGCACGCCCGCCGACGGCCGACACGCACCGTGGCCGCCGCAGGGCCTCGGCCAGTGCCGGCATGGCTCCCTCGCGCTCGACGTGCCGGGCGGCACCGGAACCAGCGTCTCCGCGGTCTCGGGCGCTCTCGCGCCTCGACGATATCCCCCTATAAATCGTTCATATCATTTACTTACCCAAAAGCGTCATTGACTTCCATTTAGATATATCTAGTATTTCGGGAGGGAGGTTATATGTCTGTCCCTCGATGCACACGGCCACCGCTGCGCCTGCCGATGCTCGCCCTGCTCCTCGCCACGGCGCTGCTCGTCCCGGCCACCGGCGCCGCAGCCCAGGTGAACCCGCAGGCCCAGGGCGCTCCGGACACGGTGTTGCAGTGGTTCGACGAGACCCAAGCGGCCCTGGTAACGGCTGACTACCCGACACAGGTCACGAACATGCGGCTGTGGGCGATCAGCTGGATCGCCGCCAGCCGCGCCATCGGCCCCGGTCACGGCCCGTTCGCTGATGCCGCACTCGCCTCGGCGGTGCACGACTCGCTGGCTGCGCTCGTGCCGGCGCGCGCGCCGCAGCTGACCGCCGCGCTGGCCGCGACCCTGGCCCGCCTGCCGCGCGGCTCCGCCACCTCCCGCGGCGTCGCGGCGGGCCGCGCGGCAGCCGCCCGGATACTCGCCGAGCGTGCCGGTGACGGCCTGGATCCCGCATCGGTGAACACGCCGTTCACTCCGCCCTCGGACGCTCCCGGGATCTGGCGGCCCACCCCACCGGGCTTCAACCCGGCCGTCCAGGCGGGACAGGGTAGGGCGCGGCCATTCCTGCTCGACCGGGCCGACCGGTTCCGCCCCTCCCCGCCACCCTCGCTGACATCCCCGCAGTACGCACGGGACTTCGCCGAGACGAAGGCGTTCGGACGACTCGACAGCACCGTCCGCACCCCCGACCAGACCAGCGTGGCGCTGCTCTGGCAGCCGGCCGCCCTCGCTAACTGGACCCAGATGCTGCGCCAGGTCCTGGCCGCGGGTGTACCACGGTCAACGGGGGACCGCGCCCGCCTGCTCGCCACGTTCCACGCGGTGACCGCAGACGCCTACATCGCCGTGTACGAGGCTAAGTACGTCTACCTCCGATGGCGCCCGGTCACCGCCATACACCTAGCCGCCATCGACGGTAACCCCGACACCCGGGCCGATCCCACCTGGACCTCGCTGTTCCCACCCCCGGACAACTCCGAGTACCCCAGCGGCCACAACGGCTACACCGGCGCGGCGGTCACCGTGCTCACCGAACTGCTCGGGCCGCAGCCGCCGCGTCCTCTCACGCTCACCGCCGCCACCGCCCCGGGCTTCACTCGGACGTACACCTCCTGGACCCAGGTGGCCGAGGACGTGCTGAACGCACGGGTCTGGGCCGGCATCCACTTCCGCACCTCCGACCGGGCCGGGCTCCGGCTGGGATTGCAGGTCGCCCGGTTCGATCTGGCGCGGGCCGGCTGGTAAGGCACATCGCCGAACTCGCCGACCCGGTGCACCGCGGGCTGCCGAAGGATGAAAAGGGATACGTCCAGCCGGCGGCGATACGCCGAACGCGCTTACCTCAAACGTTCGCGCAGGTAACGGGCCAGATCGGGTTCAAGTTCCATCCCCTCACCTCCACGAGCTGGCCCGCTGTGGTCGCTGAACTCCGTTCAGCTTCCCTGCGGGCCGCATTGTCTGCCCTGGGGACGACCCCCAGGACCCCCCGATGCCGAGCTTCGCTCGGCGGGCGGGCGTGTTCGAGTAACCGGGATGAAGGTCCACGCGTTTCCGCTGGTAGAGAGCCTGATCGCGATTTCGGGATCTTGCGAAAGGATCGCGAATGAGCTGCCTGAAAGCCTGACTCAACGCTGGTGGCCCAGCCCGTTTTGACGTAATGACTGCGTCAAACTATCGTCAATGCATGCTCTACCCCACGCCAGCCCTCAGACCTGCCGACGATCAGGTGCTCAGCGAGATCGACGGCATGCGGGATGCACTGCGGCACCAAATCCAGACCACGCCGTCGAAATGGACTGAGGGACTCCGGAAGTTCCTGACCGCCGATGCCGTTGCGGCCTCGAACTCCATCGAGGGCTTCAAGGTATCCACGATCGACGTCCAGGATCTGATGGATGGCGAGCGAGATGTTGAGGTTTCGGACGAGAACCGGGAGGAGACCCTCGCCTATCAGCGAATGATGACGTATATCCAGACGCTCCACGATGCCGAGGACTTCAGCTACAGCAAAGGCATACTCAACGCTTTGCACTGGATGCTGCAAGGCCATCGTCACACCGTGCGCAAGCCAGCCGGCCAGTGGCGCCGGGGCCCCGTCTACGTCACGGACGCCCGCGACCCCAGCATCGCGGCCTATACAGCCCCGGACGCCGATGTCGTCCCGGCGCTGATGAAGGAACTTATCGACCGGCTCAACGCCGACGACGGCACCCACCCGCTGGTGCGAGCATCCATGGCACATCTGCACCTTGTGTCCATCCACCCCTGGGCCGACGGGAACGGCCGGATGTCCCGTTCGCTGCAGACGCTCATGATCGCCCGCGAAGGTGCCCTCGCCCCGGAGTTCTCGTCCATCGAGGCGTGGCTCGGCCGCCCCGGCAACACCTGGGAGTACTACCGCGAACTCGCCGACCGGGGCCCCACGTACCGTCCCGACCAGGACGTCTCCAGCTGGATCCGCTTCAACCTGACCGCCTACCACCAGCAGGCCCAGACCGTTCAAGGCCGCCTCGACCGCTCCGGGCGGGTATGGCGCGCACTCTCCGAATTCACCGAGAGCACCGGTCTGGAAGAGCGAGTGGTCACCGCCCTGCACGACGTGGCCATGACTGGACGTGTCCGCCGCTCACGGTACGAGCACGCCGAGGGCCTGAGCCTGCAGCAGGCGCAACGCGACCTCCGCGACCTCACCACCGCCCAAGTCCTAGAACCGGTCGGCCGAACCCGGGCCCGCTACTACACGGCAGGCCCCCGCTTCCCTCGGCCGGCACTTGACATCGCGCGCACGCCCATGACCTTGAGGAATCCATACACCAGCTGACAAGGCGCCGCGGGCTGCCGACAGAACCACCGGTAGACGGCAGGACTGGACTGTCAGAAGATTTTCCGGTAACTACCAGCAAGGGGGCCTTCGCCTGCGGAAACGGCCCGCTGGCGCTGGGTGTTACACCGTTGCTCGGGCACTCCCTACAGGCGCCGGCCGGGACCCCGCGGAGCGGTTCCACCGTCGTGGAACCGCTCCGGGCGAGGCGTGAGCAGAGGTCAGAACGCTCCGGGCGTACGGCCGAGGGTTCCGTCGGGGTCGCCGGGGTCGGTGCCCTTGACCTGACCGAAGTAGAGCTCGACCTGGGAGCGGAAGCGCTCGACGGCGGAGCGGTCGCTCATGAACTTCGCGAAGGCGTCGGGGTCGGTGTTCTTGTACGAGGCCAGAGCCTTGAGGTCCGTCGGCGGGGCGACGTCCTTGCGGACGGACCAGGTCCAGGTGGCGATGGCGTTCTTCTGCACTGCCTGGGAGTCGAGCCAGCTCAGGAAGAGCTTGGCGCCGGCCTTGTGCGGTGCGCGCTTGAAGATGGCGCCGCGCTGGGCCCATGAGTTGAAGCGCTCGGAGTTCGAGAAGACCTGGGTGCCATTGGGTCGGGCGTCGCCGCCGACGGCGATGGAGGCGAGGTAGTCGCCGCTCCCCACCCCGGCGGCCGAGCCCGGGACGCCACGGATCAACTTGGGGTTCTGCTCGACCAGTTGGGCCAGGTAGTTCCACCCGTACTTGTCGACGATCTGCCGGTAGCCGAAGAGCACGGCGTCGTCGTCGTTGGGATAGGTCAGGATCAACTTGTTCTTGAAGGCGGGCTTGAGCAGGTCCGTGGCCTTGAAGTCGCTGGCCGTCGTGGGGAGTTGCTTGGTGTTGACGATGTAGGAGAAGGCGCCGTAGAAGACGCCGGTGTAGTAGCCGTCCTTGTCCTTGGCGTTGGCGAAGACCTTGTCCCAGCCGACCGGCTTGTACTTGAGCAGGTCCCCCTGCTTCTTCCAGCGGTCGAAGTCCTGGGCGGTCTGGAGGATCGCGGCGTCGGCGACGAGCCGGCCGGTGGCGAGCTGGTTGTCGATTCGGACGTCATGGTACTTGCTCAGGTCGGTGACCAGGTGCAGTTGGACGTCCGGGAACTGCTGGTGGAACGCTGCGGCCAGGTTGTCCCACTGGCCGGGGGCGTCGCCGCCCATGTAGATGGTGACCTTGCCCCCCTCGGCCACGGCCGCCCTGTGGAGGACCTGGAGCTGGTTCTGCTCGCTCACGGTGGAGTCCCGGTGAGTGTTGGTGTCGGCCATGGCGGTCATGGCGGTCGTGGTGACGCCGGTGAGGGCCAGAGCGGCGGCGATGGCCGCGCCGATCAGCTTATTCCTGTGCTGCATGGCGTTGTGCTGCCTTCCTGAGCAAGCAGTCGTTTGATCTTTCAAACGTTTCGGTGGAGCACGCTACGCCGTTTAGTTTGATAGTTCAAACAAGGATCGATAGAGTGTGACCATGCCCGCTACGCCACGCTGGCTGGACACCGAGGAGCGGCGCGCCTGGCTCGCTTATGTCGAGTTCTCCACTCATCTGTCCGACCACCTGAGTCGGCAGCTGCGGCGCGACGCGGGGCTGACGCACGCCGACTACACCCTGCTCGCCCACCTCTCCTCGGTCCCTGATCAGACCCTGACCATGTCGGAGCTGGCCGAGCGCTTGAGGATCACCCGCAGTCGGCTCACTCATGCGGTGAGCCGCCTTCAGCAGTCGGGCTACGTGGACCGCCGCGACGACCCCGCGAACCGGCGCAACCAACTCGCCGCGCTCACCGAGGGAGGGCGTCAACTGTTGGAGCGGGTGGCCCCCGGCCATGTCGAGGCCGTACGAAAAGCGGTCTTCGACGCGTTGACGCCTGATCAGGTGTGCCAGTTCGCGGAGATCGGCGAGGCGATCAATGCCGCACTTCAGCACGTGGATGCAGGTCAGGACGATCAAGAGACGCTGCCCTGGCGTCGGCGGTAGGAACGGATCGCCGCAGCCGATCGGACGGGCGGTCATCGGAGTCGCAGCGGTGCCGGTGAGATGACGCTCGCTTTGATGGGGTGTCAGCTGGGATGCCTGGGCTCGCCGTCCCCCGTGATGAGTGGCGTCGGCGGGCTGAGAGATCTTCTTGAAGTTGCCTACGGGAGAGCGATCGAGGCGGTCCGCGGTCCCTGGACGCGGTCGGCTGCGGGTGTGGCAAGGTCCTGGGCAAACGCCGACTCGAACAACGGCGCCCAGGACCTTCCAGTGATCCCGGCAGAACCGCGAATGCGAGAACCGCGTCAATGCCCGTGGTGAGTTGTCTATTCGAGGGGAGGCGGGGCACCGCGACCGGTGGCGCCGCTTCGTACGGCAGAAAGGTGACGATGAGTGATCGGATACCGGCCTGTTCGGGGTGCTATATGTTAGCGCCCCTCGCGCTAACCGTTAGCACCGGCGAGTGCGGGCTCCGCCGCGGCGACGGCGGAGACGATGACCGCGTGTGGGTCGGTCAGAAACCCTGGCGCCGCCGCGGTCGAGGCGGTCACGGAACCCGCTCCGTGGCGACCCGGGCGCGGCGTGGTCGCAGGTCACCCAGCCCGGTCTCGCCGTCGGCCTCCCCCTCCCCCTGCCCTGACCCGCTGGCGACTCGGCGGCGGCGCCCGGCCCCACGTGCCGCCACCGGCTCGATCAGGTCGTCCATGCGGCAGCCCAAGATGTCCAGCAACGCCGTCAGGGTGCGCAGGCTCAACCGCTCCGGTTTGTCCACCACCAAAAGTGCGTGAGTTCGCGATTCCCGAGCGGTGGCTGACGGTGAACCCAGCGCTCGGCGGCGCCTGGGTCGCTCTTGATGGCGTGGGTTCGCGCAGCATACTGCGTTCGGGACTCAGCTTGGGATTTAAGGTTCGGGGTGGCCTCGTCCGCTGGCCTGACTCTGGGTAAGGCCACTGCCGGGCAAGCAAGACGGCCCTGGCAGGATCGTGTGTTACGACACCCACGATCAAACCAAGGCCGTAAGGACGAGTGTGCCCGACGACGCGTTACCCGTCGCCCCCGGGGTCGAACTGGCGGAGTTCCGCCGTGGTCTGCGGGGCTGCTTCACCCGCCGCGGGGATGCCCTGTTCGAGCTGGGGGACGCGGTGCTGTGCGCCCAGGGTCCGGTCCGCTCGGTGGCGGAGCTGTCGCTGGAGCCGGAGTTCGGCCGCGGGCACGGGTCGGCCTACGGCGCTTTGACCCACGGGGCCCTCGACGCTGCCGCGCTGCGGCGGCTGCTGGTCGCCCGGATGCCCCCGGCCCGGCCCGGTGAACCGCTGATGTTCGCCGTGGACACCACCCCCCTGGCCCGGCCGGACGCGCGGTACCCCGACGAGCGGGTGATGGTGCAGGTCCGCGGCAAGGGCGGCGACGTGTTCCTACCCGGCTGGCCCTCCAGTGTGCTGGTCGGTATCGGTTGGGGCGCCTCTTCGTGGGTGGACCCGGTCGAGGCCCGCCGCATCCGCCCTACCGACAGTCACGCCGCGGTCACCGTCGCTGGTCATGCTGGACGCGGGCAACGACCCCAGCGCGCTGGCCCACGAGCTGGCCGGGGAGCGGGTGCAGGTGCTGGTCCGGCTGCGCAGCAACCGGGTCTTCTACGCCGACCCCCCGCCCCGTCC
>NZ_CAKJTL010000118.1 GCF_917627385.1 Protofrankia sp. CiT1 | reverse complement strand
CCGGGCGCTCTAAGAGGCCATTTTCGGCGCACAAACCTCGAAAAATCAACTCCATCGATCTGTACGGCGTCTTCCAGCTCGTCCGAGGGGACGCCGACCGGCCGCCGAGTCAGCAGACTTCGCGGTGGGGAGGGACCCGAACCTGCCGCGGATACGCCCACATCGTCTTGAGCAGGTCGTATGCCTGGGGGCAACCGAGCTCGCCGAAGGCGTACGCCTCGGCCAGCACGCCGGCGGCATCGAGCACGCGTAGACCGCTGGGACGACGCCGAACGAAGTCGGCAGCCGGTCCGTCATCGGTAATGAAGATCCGTTCGTGGGCGTCCGTTCGTTCCAGGAGACGGATCGACTCTGCTTCACCCAGGTGCCTCAACGGCTCGGCGGACCTCCCGCCCAAACCTCGACGGATAAGGTCGACGTCCTCATCGCCAGGCTTGTCGAGGCGGAGCGGACTTCCCAGCCAACCGTTTTCCAGGTCGAGCACTCTCTGAAGCAGCGGTTCAGCGCGGAGGCCGCGACGAACTTCATGGCGGACGCTCTCCGTCCATCCTGCTCGACGACTGTACCGACGCTCGAGTACCCAGAGAGCATCAACCACGGCGAAGTTCTGCAGGGTGCACGCGTCAATCAGGACCGACTTCTCTGCCGGAGGTACCGGCGCCGGGGCTGGTCGCCTGCCTGGATTCACCTATCCAGCTTACGCCTTGGCCGTGCAACGTCTCACAGGACGAGTTCGGTATCGGTGCTCGCCATCTCCTCCTCGGTCATTGGAGGCAATGGCTGTAGCTGTTTGAGAAGCACGTTTTCCGGGACACCGGTGAGCCGCGCGAGGATGCGTACGCTGATCCCGCCGCTGTTGTACGCTTTCATCGCCCGCTGCAGCAGGCCGGTCGGCAGGCGGCGTGCCCCGATACTCTGCAGTTGTCGCTGGTACTCCTCGGCGCGTCCTGTCATGAGGACCAGCCTGCGGGCGGACATCTGCCGAACCCGGTCACGCCCGGCCGCGTTCACCAGCTCAACATTGTGCAGGCGGAACGCGAGCGCGTCCAAGCTGACCCTGAACTGACCGAGCATCGCGCCGATCGACAGCTCGGTCGGGCCTGCGTGACCCAGTGACCGACGCAAGCTTGTCTCAGGCATGAGGAAAGCCGCGGCGAAACTGTTGGCTCTCGTCTCCTCGCGACTGTGTCGACCGTAGAGGTCTTCGTCGATCGTGATGCCATTCGTATCGCCGTGTGTGTCACCTGCCGCGAGGTGCCCGATCTCATGGGCGAGTGTATAACGTTGACGAGTGGCCGGAATGGCGCTATTGACGAGGGTCAGGCGGTAGTTCCCTCGGGATACGCTCAGGCCGTCCAACCCCGCCGGGAGTGGTTCGACGGCAACGTCTATTCCCAGCTTCTGCTCACAGAAGTCGGCCAGGTCTTCGATGTCGGCATCGCCTGCTCCGGCGAGCCCACGTACCTCACGGGCAAGCTCGTCGGCCTGGCGCACTGGATTATCCTGGCGAATCTCCAATGGAAAGTGATTCGGCGGTGCAGGCAGACCAAGGTCACGCAGCAGGACGTCGACGTCAAGGAGATCGTCCACGCGACGCAGGGCCTGCACCACAGCTGGGCTCGTATCGGGCTGTGCACGCGCCGAGACCTGAACGGCCTCTCGCTCGTCGCTCGCGAGCAGGTCGGCGACCGATACTCCGGTCACTTCGGCGATGAGCGCGAGCTCCAAGGTGCTCAGGCGCCGCTTGCCGCTGAGCACCTTGGACAGCGCGGTCGGATCCATATCGGCGGCCTTCGCAAGTGCCTGCTGGGTCAGACCCGACTCCCGGAGCAGCTGACGTATGCGGGCAGCGAGGATCTGAGGCTCCATGTAGCTACCATACGTCAGCGCTTGCGAAAATCGCAATGTCTACGGCGAGTGGGATGTCGTTCCCCAGCCGACGTCCTCACGGCCGGACCATGACGGATGATGGTCGCCACCACGGCGACACCAAACCGCCTCGATCGACGCCGGCGGCTCGTCAGGCGATGGTCCCGACATTCGTCAGCCCACCGGCCGGTGGCGGGCAGGTCACGGACCTGGGCGAGGGTGACCGCGGTGCTCAGGCGCGATGACCAGATCAGGGACGCGTCAGAGTGCGAGTACTTGACGTAGCCCCTTGCCCAGGTCCCGCATGAGGCTCTCCGGGACGGCGCCGACCGTGTGCCCGAGGTCGTCCTTGTTGACAGTGACGATGGCGGTTACGTTGGCCACGGAGTCGCCTGGCAGGCCGGTCACCGCGGCGGGGAGGAAGACGTTGCCGGGCATGGTGGCGAGCGCGGTGTTCGACGTGATGACGACCGCGACGACTGTGGCCAACCGGCTCACGTTGTAGGGCGCGGCCTGGACGACCACCACTGGTCGGCGCTTCGCGGGGCGAGCGCCCGCCGCCTCGCCGAGGTCGACCCAGTGAACATCGCCACGTCTGATCACCAGTCCTCGCTGTCGCCCAGTGCCCGCCGGCCGGCGAGCGCCGCGGCCTGGAACGACTCGTCGGGACCCACGAGCTCAAGTGCGGCGTCGATGCGCTCAGTCAGGGACTGGGCGTCGAGCTCCTGGATGTAGCGACGGGCGGCTGTCGTGAAGAACTCGGAGCGACTCACGCCGAGTGCGGCCGCGCGACGCTCAGCCTCGTGGAACGTCTCGTCCGGGATTGAGATCGCGGTCTTCATGCGCCGAGTATAACCGGGTATGACCGCGCGTCCCGTTGCCGGAGCAGGATCCGCCTCGATCCGGGCACGGTGTTTCTCGCAGCAGGAACCCGTACCAGGACGTTGTCATCGCTGTGGCGGGGACTACGCTCACGCTACGGCGCAAGCGGGACAACCGTTGCGACATCGGCGAGCCATTCGTACCAGTCGTGTTGTTCTCGTCTGTCTGTCCTCGACGTCCACGGATAAGAGGGGGTATGTCCAGAAGGAAATTAAACACGCGCTGGACGTCGCCGACGAGCAGCCCGAAGGGTCGATCTTCCTGATTCCCGTACAGCTCGAACACTGCGAGTTGCCGGATCGCCTGCAGAAATGGCACTGGGTGAATCTCTTCGAAGAAGACGGTTACACAAAACTCGTCAAATCGCTGCGGGCAACAGGTTGAATTTCGCTAGCCGAGATCCATTTCTTTGATCTGGTTGGCGTGAACGGCATAGATGAATGGTCCCGCCTTGGTGCACGCGGTGACGATCGCGTCGAGATTGTCGATGAATCGTTGAGCCATTTCCGGACCGGACAGGTTCTGCCGCGTGATGTAGAAGCAGCGAGCGGCGTGTTTTATGACGGCTGCCTTCTCGGCGGGTCTGCGTCTGATCCTTTCGTCTTTCATAAACGCTACCCAGCCAAGCCGAGCGGTATCGGTGAGCCAGGTGATGTCCTCGACCTTCTCGTCGTGCGGGATACCGTAGTGTTCGGCGAGCGTCGTCAACTCGATACCGGCTTGTCGCAGCAGCCGAGGGACGGCGATACGACCGAGGCTGCGGTCGACGAAGACGTGGGGAAGCCCCTCGGAATGTGCTGTCACTAGGCGGCGGGTTTGCTGGCGATGCGTACGGCGTCTTCCAGTTCGTCCGGGGGGACACCGAACTCTTCAGCGACCTCCGCGAGCTGCTCGCCGGCGTGGAAGCGGCCCAGAACGTCTTCGAGCCGGGCTCCGCCATGGGAGAAAATCGGCTGACCGAACCCGCGGCGGGGGTCGACCACGACGTCGGCATGCTGGTATTCGGGTAGACGAATGAGCTGGGCATAGCCGTCCGGTGCAAAGTCGACGCGCTGCAGGTATGCCTCGACGATATCCCCGAACACCCGCTGGCCTTTACGCACGGCGACCAGCTCCCGCGCACCTCGCGCTTCAGGTGTGTCGCCCTGGCTCTCAGCGAAGTCGTAGAGTACCTCGGCGCCGTCGGTGTAAAGGGCCTTGGACGCTAGGACGTGCGCGATCCCGAGATCCTCGGACAGGCGGGTGAGGGCGGGCCGGATGCGTTGAAGCGGCACGCCGGATCGCCGGATCGCTGCGAGCACCAGGCCCTCGGCAAGACCGATAAACGGAACCACAGCCTCGCCGTGCTCCGTCGCAGGACGTGCGGTGACGATCGGCTCACCGCGAACCGGGGATCGTCCGGGTCGCCGTCGCGCATATCCGTATGCCCAGGTCGTAAAGGTCGAGGTCGGCACTCGCAGGTACCGGCCAGCCTCGGCGACGCTGTACAGCGGCACCTCGAAACGATCAGCATCGTTGGGCACGACTTGCCTCCCCGGATACGGCGCTCTGCCGCCTATCATCCACTCCCAGCCGAACGGACCGGGTGACGTCGCATCCCACCGAGTATGGACGCACGTCCGGACGCCACACCGCCGTGTGAGCTCCCGTACGTCTCACCGGCCGACCGGGCCGCGGAGCACCGCTGGAACGGCTGTACGGACTCCGCCGGCACCGGCACCGGCGATGATGACCACCGGTCCTGCTCCTTCTCAACCGTAGTGGTCGCCGCGAGCCTGCCTGCCGGGCGCGGCAGACCTGTCGTGCCCGGTTGCCGCCGGCCGCCGGTTGACTCTGTGGCCGGCGTTCGGGTGATGTGCTCCCGTACCGGACGTTGTTATCGCTGTGGCGGGGACTACGCTCACGCTACGGCGCAAGCGGGACAACCGTTGCGACGTCGGCGCTGCGGAGGTGGGGGGTCTGGTGGCACCGGTTGGCGACGCCGACATTCCTCTGAGCCGGGACGATCGGGATGACTTACGGGAGGGGCTCGCCGCGGTCTACACAACGGAGTCCGCCGCCGCCATCATCCTCAACCAGATCGACTTCCCGCTCGCGTACCGTCCGGTTCTCCAGGGGGGCAACCCGGAACAATGGTGGAGTCAGATCTTCTTCGAGCTCAACGCCGGGACGATCGTGGGCGCGCCCTATCGAAGGCTGCTGCGCACAGCCAGCCGCCGTTTCCCAGGTAACCCCGTATTTCAGCAGCTCGCCGCCAGCTATCTTGCCGCCGACGCGGCACCCGATGCCGTCGCCGCGAACGGGGCCGGGGCACCTATCGAGGCGGACGCCGTTCGCCCAACGACCACCGAAGGCGCGGCCGAGCAGCCGGCGGGGGCCGCGGATGAGGAGACCGAAGAAGGGCCGGCGCAGAGCTGCCATGTGATTGTGCGGGCGAGTTCGGAACCGGAACGTCAGCACGCCTGCGAGACCCTCGCGAGCCTCGGCCTGGAACCGCACGAATTCTGGTCGACCCCGCACGCCGTCTCCTACCGGGTCAATAACGAGAACACCGGACGGGTGCGGGAGCAGCTGGAGGGAACCGACCTCGGGTGGACGGTCGTCCCGGCGGGTGAACCCGATTATGTGTTCCACACGCTGTACGCGCGCGGGCCGGACGGCCGGCAGTTCCGGTTGAACGACGCCCCCGCCCAGCAGACCGTCGGCAACGTGGCCTCTTCGGTGCTGGAGGAGTACCCGCCCGGCTACACCGACGCGACCCGCTCTGTCGTCGTCGACGAGGTTCAGGACGACGGGTCGGGACGGCGGCTCAACGGGGACGACACGCTGCACAAAGCCGGCATTCGTAACGGTTCCCGGATGCGGATCGGTGTGGAGGCCCGAGCCGGGGCGCTCAACCCGAAGGACCGGCAGGAGGCGCTGCAACGGGTCCGCAACCAGATCGTCGCCTACGCGCGGGCGCATCCCGGCTTCCAGGTGCGGGCGAACTCGAACCTGCTGCCCACCGAGTACGAGCTGGAGTTCGTCCAGCCGAGTTTCGGGCCCGGTGCGGCACCCGGTGACGATCCGGTGGCCGTCGACCGGCATGTGGTTCTGGTGCAGCTCGGCCCGGAGTTCCCCGAAACGCCGCCGCTGCTTTTCTGGCTGACGCCGATCTTCCATCCGAACGTGTTCCCGAACTATGACAGTGACCAGGCCCGGGAACACGAGGCCCAGCAGGGGCTGGTGTGCCTGGGGGCGTTGGCCGAGTCCTACACGCCGTCCTTGGATTTCGGTGAGCTGTGCCAGATCCTGGTGGACATGGCCGCGTTCCGGAACTACAGCCTGCTGGAGGAAAGCGGCCGGCTGGATGCTTTCGGTCGACGCGAGCTTGTCGGCAACTACTATGACCGGGCCGCCGCCGAATGGGTCGTCGCGAACCAGGACCGGATGGCGGAGATCGGCGGCCGGGTGCTGTTCCAGGCGCCGCGGCACCGCGCGGTCTACCGCAATGTCATCGAAAGCGTCACCGCCCCCGACGCGGGGGCCGGGCAACGATGAGTGCCGAGGTCGAGCTGTACCGCACCGACGACTACGTCCGGGTCGGCCGGGTGCCGCTCGTCCGGCTGTTGCAGAACGTGTTTGAAACGGTGCTGGGCGAGGCGCTGGTCGGCAGCCGGTTCGAGCTGCTGTTCCTGCCAGTCGCGGATGGCTCCGAGCTTCCCGGCAGCCCGTCGGTGGTCAACCTCCGGTCGAGCCACGGCTATGTGCGGGTGCGCATCGTCCGGGACGGTCAGGTGCTCTACCAGCATCCGCACGCCGTCCGGGAGATCATCGCCCGGCCGTTGCAGCGGCTGCTCGCCGAGCGGATCCCGGCGGAGACGCACTGGGGGTTCGGTGTCCGCGGCCCCGGGTTCGACCAGGTGGCCCTGGTCAGGCCTGTCCCGGAGGTGGACGGCCGGATCGAGGTGACGGTGGGTTCCCGCCGGCCCCGGGCCTTCCACCTGGAGGAGGTCCACGATCCGGACCCCCCGGCCGCGAGCCTCGCCGAGCTCGGCGCCGACGTGGCGGACGAGGTACCGGAGGCGCCCGAGGCAGCGAAGGATCCCGGGACGGTGCCGGGAGTCGCGGTGGTGGTCGACCGGGACGTCGCCGACGCCCTCAAGCACCGGACGGAGTTCTCGGGCGACGTGGAGGAGGGCGGTTTCCTCGCCGGTCACGTCTACCGTGACGCCGATCGCCCCGGCAGCCACCTTGTGAAGATCACGGCCGCGATCGCGGGGGAGCGGACCGGCGCGTCCCTGCTGCACTTCACCTTCACCGGCGAGAGCTTCCTGCGGATCAACGAGCAGCTGGCCAGGCGCGGCCGGGACGAACGGCTCGTCGGCTGGTACCACACCCATCTGTTCCCGGCCACCAGCGAGATCGGGTTGTCCTCGGTCGACGTCGAGCTGCACACGACCACGTTCCGCCGGCCCTGGCAGGTCGCCGGCCTGGTCAACATCGAACGCGGCAGCCCGGACGACCGGGTGCTGCGCTTCTACCACGCCGAGCCTGGCAGCGAGGACATGTCGCTCACGTCCTACTGGGTGACCGCCGGATGAAGGCGGTTCTCGGATGAACGCGGCCCTCGGATGAACGCGGAGACGACCGCGCGCCGCGTGCTCGCCTGGGCCGGTGGCCGCGTGCCGGCCTGGGCCGGCGACAGTGCCGGACGGCCGGCGCCACCGCCCGTCGGCCCGTTGCGGGAAGCCAATGCGCTGGCCCGTCCCGCCGCGGCCACCCTGACCACGCTGCGGGAGCTGACCCGCGACACGGCCGCGAGGCTCGGGGCGGGCTCGCCTCCGTTCGGCGACCGGGCGCCCGTCGGCCTGGGCGCGCTGTTGCTGGCCGCCGCGATCGGCGGGCGGGCCGAGCCCGGCCCGGCGCGGGCGCTCGCCGAGGCGGCCCCGGCTCCGCGGCTGTCCGCCAGTGGCTGGGCCGACGCCGTTGCCCGGCACGCGGTGGTCATGCCGACACTGTCGGTAGGCTGGGCCGTTTCGGAAGCTGACCAGACGATCGACACCGAGCTGGCCGACGCGCTGCTGCGGGTGTCCACGCTGACGGCGGTGCTGCACCGGCCGCCGAGTGACCGGCTGACCGCCGACGCCACCGCCACGGAGGTCGCGGCCGCCGTCGAGCTGCTCGGCCGGCCGCGTGGGCGGGCGGTGCTGACCGCGGCGCTGGCCGTGTGGTCACCCGACCCGGCGGTGCTCGGCTGGCGCACGGAACTGCTGACCCGGCTGTCCCACGATCATCCTGACGTCGTGCTCGACACCTACCTGCTGGCCCGGCTGCGCCACGGCGCCGACTGGGACCGCCGGCTGCGCGGGGCGGCCCGAGCGCTGTCCGGTGTCGGCCTGCCCGACGATCTGCCCGTCGCCACCGCCGCGTTCTGGGTGCCGCTGGCCGCGCTGAACCAGCGCGACCCGGAACTGATCCGTTCCCGGGCGCTCCTGGACGGCTACCGGGGCGCCTTGGAACTCGTCCGGCGCCACCGGCTCGGCCTGTCGGCAGGCATGGCAGGCATGGCAGGCGTGGCGGGTGCGGCGTGAGCGGCCGGATGCGCAGCCTGACGCTCGTCCCGATCGACCCGACGGCGTTCCAGGACCGCTACGTACTGGCCGAGATCGACGAACCGGATCTCACTCTCGGCGAGCTATTGGCGGATCTGCCGGCGTTCAGCCTCACCGAGCTGGACCCGGCGTATCTGGACGTGCCCGTCCGACGACTCGATCTGAAGCTGGCCGCGTCCGACCCGTCGACCGCGCTTTACCCCCCGCCGGGTCTCGATCTGACGACCCTCGCCGCGGCCCGCTCGCCGCGGGACAGCGGGCCGGCAAGCGGTGTCGACACCGCTCCGGACGCCGGCACCGTCGACGTCGCTGATCCAGCCGAACGGGGCGTGGCCGCGGGGCTCGGCCATCCGGAGACGTTGAGTGAGCGGGAAGCCGTCCTGATCGCGCACGACATGGAGATCAACCGGGCTGCCGCCTACCTGGAGAGCGGCCTGTCCGTCCTCGTGCGCTGCGAGAAGCTGCTCGTCGAGCATCTGGCGCACGAGATCGCCGGCCGGTCCGGACGGCCGCAGCGGACGCTCCGGCTCGTCGGCGCCGCCGGCAGCGGCAGCAGCGGCAGCGACAGCGCGGCGCTGGGGGCACCGGGCGGTTTCGGTGCGGCGACCCCGCTCGGCGGCGGGCGCCGCGCCGAGCTGCTGGCGGCATTGCAGACCGCGGTCGCCGACGCCAAGCCGGGCGACGTGGTTGTCGTGCCGCATCTGGACCTGCTCGCCGGCGGCACCGACGCGGCGCTGACGAGCGAGGCCCGGGAGCTGACCGACGTCCTCTACGAGCGCAGCGCGTGCGTGCTGCTGGCGTTCACCGACCCGTCCCTGGTGATCCCCGAGGTGCTGGCCAACCGGTTTGCGGTGCGGCTGTCGATCGAGATCCTGCCCCGGGAGGTGGCGACCCGCTCCGGCGAGCGGGTGCCGGTGGGCCGGGCGCTGGTGACCCGCGCCGAAGCCGGGCTGTTCGACGGTTTCGACGCGACCGACCTGTACAAGTACGTCGCCGGGATGAACGCGGTGCGCCTGCGCAACGCGCTGCGCTTCGCCTACCACCAGCACCGTCCGGCGATCGGCGAGCAGGTGGACCCGGCGACCGGCGAGACGATCAGCCAGGCCCGGCGGCCCACCTTCGCGGACCTGCGCCACGAGCTGCGGGTGTTCAAGGCCCGCACGTCCAGTTCGTTCGAGGTACCGAACGTGCCGTTCTCGGCGATCGGCGGCTACGACGATGTCAAGGCCGAGCTGAGGCGGGCGCTGACCATCGTCGGCGGTGCCGTCGACCTGCCCGAGCATCTGCGCCACGACCTGGTGCCGCGCGGGTTCATCTTCCACGGCCCGCCAGGGACGGGGAAGACGCTGTTCGCCAAGGCCGTGGCCGCCCAGCTGGCCGCGACCATCCTGGTCGTCAGCGGGCCGGAGGTCACCGACATGTACGTCGGGGAGAGCGAGCGCAAGGTCCGTGAGCTGTTCGCCGAGGCCCGCCGCAACGCCCCGGCCGTGGTCGTCTTCGACGAGTTCGACTCGATCGCGGCGCGGCGTACCGGCCGCGACGACGGCGGCAGCCGGGCGGGGAACGCGATCGTCGCCCAGCTGCTCACCGAGCTGGACGGCTTCCGGCCCGAGGTACCCGTTCTGATCATCGGTACGACCAACCGGATCGACCTGATCGACGACGCCCTGCTGCGGCCGAGCCGGTTCCGTCCGATCAGGATCGATCTGCCGGACCCCGAAGCCCGCCGGGAGATCGTCCGGGTGCACGCCGAGCACTTCGGCATCGCGGTGAGCCCCGCCCTGGTGGACGCCGTCGCGCGGGCCACCGAGGGGCTCAACGGCGACGAGATCCGGTCGGTGTTCCGTGACGGCCGCGCCGACGAGCTGGTCGGGAACCCGGGGCGGCGTGCGGACGCTCGCCGGCTCGGCGAGCTGATCGGGGCGCTGCGGGCGGCCCGCCAGCAACGGGAACAGGAGAGGAAGCCGCGGCTCGGACGCTCCGGCGACGGGCAGCGCCGGGTGACCCTGGTCGTCACGCCCAGTCACACCACTCGTATGGTTCCAATCGTCACCGACGGGGAGAGCGTCGCACCATGACCACACCAGCACCAGCACCAGCACCAGCAGCAGTGCTGAGCCAGCCGACCAGGGTGCTGGCGCGCACGTTCGCGACCCGGCTCCACGAGGTCAAGCAGGGCTTCGTCGGCCGGGACGAAGCGGTCGACCTGGTCGCGCTGGCCGTCCTGTGCCGGGAGCACGTGCTGCTCGTCGGGCCGCCCGGAACCGCCAAGACCAGCCTGCTGGAACGCTTCCGCCGCATCCTCGACGCCCGCTACTTCAGCTATCTGCTCAGCCGGTTCACCGAACCCGCCGAGCTGTTCGGGCCGGTCGACATCCGCCGGTTCCAGACCGAGGGCGTCTACGAGGTGAACACGGCCGGGATGCTGCCCGAAGCCGACATCGCCTTCCTCGACGAGGTGTTCCAGGGCAGCTCGGCGATCCTGAACACGCTGCTCACGCTCATCAACGAGCGGACCTTCCACAACGGCGCCCGGACGGTCGACGTCAACCTGATCACGCTGCTCGGGTCGTCCAACGACATCCCGGACGACCCGGTGCTGGCCGCGTTCGGTGACCGGTTCCTGCTGCGCTGCCGGCTCGACTACGTCCCCGACGACGACATCGAGGATGTTCTCGCGCTCGGCTGGCGCGGCGAACAGGAACTGATCAACGTAGCTGAGCCTGCCAGGGCGCACGGGCCTTCCGGGGAGCAGGACGACGACCCGGCCGCGCGCACCCGCGTCGGGTTCAGCCTCGCCGACCTCACCGCGCTGCGGCGCGCCGTCGCCGGCATCGACCTGACCGCCGTGCGCGGGCCGTTCGCCCGGATCGTGCGCTCCCTGCGCGCCGAGGGGGTCGCCTTCTCCGACCGGCGTGCGGTGAAGGCACAGAAGACGTTCGCGGCGTCCGCGCTGCTCGCCGGCCGGGCCGTCGCCGAGCTCGCCGATCTCGCTCCGCTTGTGCACCTGTGGACGAACCCCCGCGACGAACAGACGATGCGCCGGGTCGCCGCCGACGCGGGCGTGCCCGTCGACCAGCCCGGCCACACCGTCCGCAGCGTCGGCGAACTGCGGCTCGATCTCACCGAGCTGGTCGGCCAGCGGGCCAGGGTCGCCAGGGCGGAGGAGTTTCGGGAGCTGCTGCGCCGCGGGCACCGGCTCGCCCTGGAACTGCGCCGCGACCACCCCGACGCCCGCGACCTGCTCGCCGACGTCCAACGGCAACAGCGCGAGACGATCATCGTTTACCGGGAACGGTTCACCGAGGAGGAGCTGATCGATGTGTAACCCACGCCGGGTCCGCGTCCGCGCCACCCGTGACCTGACCGACGCCTGGGAGCAGGAGGTCCGCCGCCAGGTGACCCGGCGCGGGCAGGCGGTCGGGGACGCCCGGGTCCGCGAGCCGCTGGCCGCCGGCATCGGCGCACCCACCCTGGCCGCGCTGAGCGGCGTCCTCGCCCGCACCGAGGGCTGGGAACGCGACGGCGAGTCGTTCCGGCACGCCCTTGACGACGGCTACCTGCTCTACCACCCCGCCACCCGCGAGTTGGAGATCGTCGCGGAGGCCACCGCCGAGGTGACGGCGTCCGCCGAAGCCGCCACCGTCGTCCGCGGGCAGCTCGCCGACACCGTCGAAGCCGAGGGTGACAGCACCTACTACGACGACAACTACGGTGGCCGGACGGAGACGCACGCGCGCCGGGACGCCGAGCGCAACGCCGCCCTGGCCGTCGACGCCCAGGTCGACGCGCTCCTCGCCGCAGCCCGGGCGCGGGCCGAGGACGTCGAAGGCGTTGCCGTCCAGGCCACCGCCACGGCCCGTGCGGACGCCGCCCTGGCCGAAGCCGCCGCCGCCCGCGTCGAGGCGCTGCGCCGCCACGCCGCGACCCGGCTGGTCGCCGTCGGCATCCAGGGGCGCAACATCTTCCACCAGGCGCTGGCCGGGGCCTACCGGGACGCGATCATGGCCTACGCCCGAGCCCGGCGCGCCGAGGGTGTCACCTGCTCGGAGAACGGCGGGGTTCTCGAGATCGAATTCGAGCTGCAGATCTGACGTCGGGTTTCAGCGGTGCCGGGTTTCAGCGGTGCTGGTTTTCAGAGTTTCAGACTTGCTGGTTTTCAGGTTTTCAGGTTTTCAGGGTTTCAGATTTCGGGATTCAGGATTCGGGGGTGCGGGCATGCGGGTCCGGGTGAAGTTCCGTTACCGCGTCGACACCGGCGAGGTCGAGGTGTTCCGCGTCGAGGACACGGCGGAAGGCGCGCCCGCCGCCGACCACGACGCCCGTCACGACCGGGTCACGGCCGACGTCGCCCGCATCGTCGAGAACAACGCTCTCATCGAACAGGAGGTCCCGGAACCGCCGCCGGCGGCTCGGGATCAGCTCAGACCGCGACCGATCGAGGAACCGCCCACCGGCCAGACCGAACCGACCGGCCAGAGCGAACGGGGGCCACGGCTCCGTGACTGACGCCCCGCTGCTTGACCGGGCCGCGAGCTGTTACCTGCGGGTGGGCCAGGTCGCCGAGGCCGCGCGCTGCTACCGGGAGGCCGGCTACTTCGCGCGGTCGGCGGATCTCTTCGCCCGGATCGGCCGCTACCGGGACGCGGCTACGGACTACGCCGCGGCCGGCCTCATCCACATCGCCGCGTGGGTGCTCGTCCACAACCTGAACGACCCGACCGCCGCCCGCGCGTCGCTGGCGCCCGACCCGGGCGACCCGGCCGATCTAGTCGACCCGGGCGGCCAGATCGACCCGGCGGACCTGGCCGGCTTGGCCGATCCGGTCGAATCGGCGGTCGGGTCGATGTTCGACGCCTTGGAGCGGCGGCTGGTGTCGGCTCGTTGCGACGTCGCCGACCGTCTGCCCTACCGGCGCATCCTTCCCGTGCTCGCGGACGTCCAAGCGATGCTGGCCGAGGCGTCGGCCGCCGGACGCTCGGCCGCCGAACCCGCCTGGCCGGCGAACGCGGCCAGCCGCCGGATCGAGGAATGGGCGGTCGCGCTGGCCGAGGCCGCGCACCGCTACGACCAGGTCGCGCTTGTCTTCGCCGCAGCCGTGCGAGGCGTTCGCCCCGGAGCGGAGCAACGCTGGGCCGAATGGTCAGCGCGGGTCCTGCACACCGAACTGACCTTACCATCCGCAGCGAGACAGACACCAGCAGCGACTTCGGCTGAGCCCGCGACCAGCCCGTCCGTGAGGTAGCCGATGACCGTACCTCCGCATCGTTCCGGGTCCGGCGCGGGGCGACGTTCGCCCCTTTTCCGCCTGGACGAGATCCCGCCGGACGAGGTTCCTGTGTCGCCGGCCGCGGGGTCCGGCGGGCGACCATTCGTGCCGGCTCCCACACCCCCGGCTACGCTCCCGGCACCCCAGAACGAACCGGCGAGCCGACCGTCGTCGTCAGGATCGGACGGGTCCGCCGAACCGGATGGGTCCGACCGGGCCGGGCCGGCTCCGGTGGTGGGACTCGCCGGCAGCTTCGGCTCCGCATCCGCGGCTCTTGTGTTCGCCGGTTCGCTGGTGGCGACCGGGCATGGTGACGGCTTCCGGTTCCTGCGGGTCCACCGGCCCGGCCCGGCCGCTGCCGGCACCGGTGACGGCAGCGGTGCCTGGTGGGTGGCCGTTGAGATGGCCCTCGACCTGGGCCGGGAGCTGGTGTCGACCGCGCACGGCCGGCTGTACGTCCACACCGACGGCCGGTTCCAGCCTGACCGTGGCTGGGGCCTTCCGCCGGCCGCGGCAGCCGGCGACGCTGCCGGCGAGGCGGTGCCGACGTCCGGCTTTGGTTCGGCGAGCGTCGTCGAGGTCGTGCGGGCAGCCGGGCTGCACCCGGTGGTGGCCGGCACGCCGACCGAGGCGGTGGTACTGCTGCCGGGTGCCCTGGCCGGTGGGGTCGTCCAACGTGCCCTGGAGCTGGGGCTTTCCGTACGGTACCGGCCGGTCCGGCTCGACCCGCTGGTCGACACCCCGCAATCAGTCATCCCGCAATCAGCCACGATGCAATCAGCCACGACGCGGTCCGACACCACCGCCGGGCCGTTCGGTGGCGGTCGGGTCGCCACCGAACTACGGCTGTCCGCGGCATCGGCGGAGCCTCTGCCCGCGTCGTTGCTGGTCGCGCTCAATCATGATCCGTTCGTGCTGCTCTGCCGAGCCACGGGTGACAGGCTGCTGGTTCAGCACGCCATGGCGTCCGCTTTGCCCGATCCGCTGCTCGCCGGCCTGGTGGACGCCGACACGTGGGTACTGGCCGACGGCTCCTTCGGCTGCTGGCGGCTGGTCGGCCTGGGCGAGCCGATGGACGCAGCCGCGCTCGTCCGACTCGTGGACGGCTACCGGCTGGAAGCGCCGGAGCGGACCATAACGGCACCCGGCGACACGTCGCTGCGGCTGGCGGGGCGACCCGTCGCGATCGTCGCGGGCCGCACCAGCGGGGTCGACATCGACGCGGCGCTGCTCGACGACGACGACCTTGCCAGCATCCCTCCGCTGCTGGCGGGGCACCCGCTCGCCGAGATCGCGGTCGTCGTCCGCGGCCGGGACAGGCATCTGTTGCTGGCCCCGGGCGGTCTGCTCGAACGGCTCCCGGTCGGCGAACCGCTGTACTGCCTCGGGCCTGGCCCGCTGTTCCTGCCGGTCGGCTACCGGACGCGTCCGCGGCTGCCCCCGACCGCCCGCCGGGCACTGTTCGGCGTCGCGGACGACATCGCTGTGGTGGCGCTGCCGGCGCGAGCCGTCGCCTTCGACCTGCACGCTCGCGAGCCGGTGTGGACGTTGTGGGCCGGCCCCGGCCCAGAGCTTGACCTTCAGCTTCCACCGGAGGCCGTGGCCGCGCTGGCGGACGTCGATACGCAGGTCACCCCGCGGCCACCCGAGCCGGGGCCGGTTTCGGCGCCGGAGCCGTCCGCATCCGGCTGGCAGCGCGCCCGGGAACTGCTGAAGCGGGTACGCAACCGCGCCCCGGAGGCTCCGTCCGCGCCGCGGACCTGGCTGGACGATGCTCTCGAAGCCGAGTTCGCCGACAACTTCGTTCGGGCCGCGGAGCTCCATGAACGCAACGGCGACCCGCTGCGGGCCGCCCATCTCTACGAACGCGCCGCCCGCCGGAACGGAGCCCGAATCTCGCCATGACCCCGCCGATGACCGACTGCCCGTGGAACCAGGAGGACCGAGACAACCTCGCTGCCCATCAGCGGCGGCGGGGTCTGAGCGTGGGATTCCGATTGTTGGTGGCCGGGGCGAGTAGTGCGTGGACGGTGTCGGCGAGTGCGGCGGCGGTCGGCTGCGGTGGGAGGTGGTGGTGGTAGCGCTGGTGCGTGGTGGTGGGCATGTGTGTGGGG
>NZ_CAKJTL010000117.1:5216-21497 GCF_917627385.1 Protofrankia sp. CiT1 | reverse complement strand
CCTATTGCCGGTCGCTCTAAGCACCGAGCTTCATGGTGTACGAGGGACCACCGTGGCCGCCGGCGGTGGCCGGCGCGACCGGGACACTGCTCGCGTCCGGGCTCATCCGTGGGCTGCCCATCCGTGACACGCTGGGCGCTGGCGTGGCGCTGGCCGTTGCCGCGGTGCCCGAGGGCCTGCCGTTTCTCGCCACGGCCGCCCAGCTCTCCGCGGCCCGACGGCTGTCCGCCCGCGGGGCACTGGTGCGAAACCCGCGGACCATCGAGCCTCTCGGCCGGGTGGACGTGCTGTGTTTCGACAAGACCGGCACGCTCACACGAGGCAGGATCGCGCTGGGCGCACAAGTACGGCGGAGAGCATCGCCACCGAACTCGGGGTGCTTGACAGCGGCCGGGTGATGACCGGTATGGAGATCGATGCGCTGGATGGCGATGTGCTGGACGCGGTGCTGCCCGAGGTGTCGGTGGTGGCCCGCGGGACACCGGCGCACAAGGTGCGGGTCATCCGGTCGTGTCAGCGGCTCGGCAAGGTGGTCGCGATGACCGGTGACGGGGCCAACGACGCGCCCGCGATCCGGCCTCGCTGACGTCGGGATCGCTCTTGGGAAACGCGGCATTCCGGCAGCGCGGGCCGCCGGGGACGTGGTCGTCGCCGACGACAGGTTCGAGACGACTCTGGATGCGCTGGTCGAGGGCCGGGCAATGTGGGTCGGCCAGTTCTTCGGCTGTTCCCCGCTCGGCCCGCTCGGCCCACTCGGCCCGACGACCGCCGTCGGTGCCTGTGTCGGCGGGACGCTGCTGTCGAAGGTGCTGGAACCGATCGCGGCGCGCCGTCCCGGACGACGGCGCGCTTGCGCTCCCCTTTCTAGATCATGGTCTGCATCGACCACCAGCCATCAGGCACACCTGTTGCCGACCGGCAACAGGGGCGTGGCGTCGCGGGGCTGGGGCACGCATCCGCATCCGCATCCGCATCGCGACGGACGCGCCCCAGCCCCGCTCTTTTCAGCCCTGGACGGGCCGGTTGCCCGTCATGTCGGCCCCGGGCGCCGCCTTCGCGACCAGGTCCGGGATGACCTCGGACAGCTCTCCTGGCGACCAGCGCCCCTGACGGTCGACGCTCGGGCCGTTGACCCAGCTTTCGACGACGGTGATGTTGCCACCGAACACCGCGAACACCCGGCCGGTGACGTCCTTCGAAGCGGTGCTCCCCAACCAGACCACGGTCGGGGAGATGTTCTCCGGCGCCAGCGGATCGGCGTCGCCGGAGGCATCCTTGATGGCCTGCACGGAGGCCAGGTCCTCGGTCAGCCGGGTCAGCGCGGTCGGCGAGATCGCGTTGACGGTCACCCCGTAGCGGCCCAGCTCCTGCGCGGTGATCACAGTGAAGGCCGCGATACCCGCTTTGGCCGCGCCGTAATTGGACTGTCCAACATTGCCGAACAGGCCGGACGGTGACGTGGTGTTGATGATTCGCGCGTCGTTGGGCTGGCCGGCCTTGGCCCGGTCACGCCAATAGGCGGCGGCGTGGCGGGTCGGTCCGAAGGTGCCCTTCAGGTGCACCTTGATAACCGCGTCCCACTCGGCCTCGCTCATGTTCGCGAGCATCCGGTCACGCAGGATGCCGGCGTTGTTCACGACGACGTCCAGCCCGCCGAAGGTGTCTATGGCCTGCTGAATGAGGTTCTTGCTGCCGTCCCAGCTGGAGATGTCGTCGGTGTTGGCGACGGCCTCCCCACCGGCGGCCCTGATCTCGTCAACGACGGTCTGGGCGGGGCCGGCCGAGGCCCCCGAGCCGTCCCGGCTGCCGCCGAGGTCGTTGACGACGACCTTGGCGCCCTCCTGGGCGAACAGCTTCGCGTGCTCGCGGCCGATACCGTTGCCGGCCCCGGTGACGACGACGATGCGCCCCTCGCAGATCCCGGTCATGCCCGCACTTCCACTGTCATGATCTATCTCCAATGTCGGATGGTGCTGTACCGCTGTTCCACATGATGCTGTGGACGTGTTTGACGTGCTGGTTTGTTATTGATCATCGATTGGCCTGGTGGCGGGGATACCGCCCAAGGCTGGTTGGATCCCGGTGCATCCTCACGCGCCATGGGGTCCGCGGGCCACTGAAACCGTTGAATCGGCTGGACGATTGAAGCGCTGGGACGCCTTCCCGCCAGCTCGACCAGCCTGCCGATGGGAGATGCCTACGTGACGATGAAGGTCGCCGAGCCCCTGAGATGGACACCGCCGGTCTGGCGGGTCGCGGTGAGCTCGACGTCGACCAGACGCCGGCCGTTCTCCTCGCGCCGGCCAGCTACGCGGCCGGTGTATGTCAGGACGTCGTCCGGCCATGCCTGTTCCCCGAACCGCACCTGGAACCGGCGGATGTTCGCCGCGCCCAGCCAGTCGGTGGCATAGGTCGCGAGGATGCCGGCCGGCAGCATCCCGACCGCGAAAACGGTCGGGAAGCCCGCGGCCCGCGCGAACTGTTCGTCGTGATGGATCGGGTTCATATCCCCGGACGCGCCCTGGTAGCGGACAAAGTCCGTACGGGTGAGCGGCGCGTCGGTGAAGGGTGCCGCGGTCACCCCGAGCTGGAGCTCGTCCCAGGTCGTGGGATTGGTCCTGATGGTCGTAGCGTTCGTCATGATGCCGTGGGCCCTTCCGCCGGTGCCTGGCTGGTGACGATGACAGTGGTCTTCGACTCGGCCACGAGCCGGCCCTCGGGCGTGCGGAACTCGGTGACGAGTTCGACGAGCCGCATGCTTCCCCCGCGCTTGCCCCGCTTGTCGTAGCTGTTGGCGATGCGGGTCTGGCCGACGAGGCGGGTACCGGCCCGCGGCGGCTCACCGTGGAAGACAAACTCCTGTTCACCATGCAGGATGCGGGCCGGATCGCCGATCTCCTCCATGGGTGGGGCGTTCTCGGGTCCCGTCCAGAAGGCGGCCGTGGCCAGAAAGGTCGCCGGCGACACCGGCACGTCGGCCGTCAGATAGCCAGGGTTGGACGACTTGGTGGCGCGGGCGAACTCGCGGATTTTGCCGAGCTCGACCTCCATCGTGAACGGGGCTCCGGCCATGGCCGCTCCTTTCGACAGGCGATTACGCGTTCACGGCACGCGCATGCGACTACGCGTTTACGACGTTGTCATTTCCACGGCCCAGATGCATCATGATCGAATTTTGCCGCGGCTGGCGGGCCGCCTGACCGCCGTCAGCGGCGTCGCCGGTCGGCCGCTCGCTGGTGGACAGTGGGTAAGCACGCTGGGTAAAACATGCTGGGTAAGCAGTGGGGATGTTGGGTGAGCAGTGAGGATGTTGGGTGCGCGTGGCGCGTGCGCCTCGGTGAGGCTGGCGGGCGCCGAAGGATCGTTGTGATTTCGCTGCGTACCTGATTGCGTCGGTGCGAGGGTGGTCCGTTGATCTGCGCCCGGTGAGGACTGGGACCGTTTCTTTGGCGCGCGGACGGGCGGATCCCCTGTGCAGGCAACCTTCGTCGACCTACGCTCAGTTCGATGACGCGGTTCGCGGATCGTGACGGTGGCACGGGGGGACGGCATCGATCTCCCTGGGGGAGATCGGGCCGGATCCTTCCTGTCCGTTGGGGGCGCATCGTCGCCGCGGCCACGGCGTTGCTGATCGTCGTGGGGATGGGTGCGTGGCTGCGCTTCCGGCCGGTCGGGGCGCAGGCGGTCTCACCGCATGAGCCCGCGGCCGTCGCGGTGACCGGGGCCCCCGGCGCCGTCGCCGGGGGCGTGACCACGCCGCCCACCCCCGTCGACACGGGCCGCGGCAGCGGGAACGAGGCCGCGGTCGGCGGCGCTCCCAGCCCCGCCGGACGAGCGACAATGCCGCTGCCGATGGTCGCCGCCGACGGCAGCGCCCGGATCATCTCTCCCACGGCAACCGCGGCCTCGGTCGCGGGCCTGGTGTTCGCGCCCGGCACGGTCGGCTTCGGCTCGGTGAACTCCTCGGCCACGGTGGAACTGCGCAACATCGGTACTACCGCCGTCGACTACCGGTTCGCGGCAGCCCCGGCCTGGCTGACCATCGCCCCTTCGGCCGGCGCGGTCGTCGCGGGTGGCCGCGCGACAATCGTTTTTTCCCTCGACCGCGCCGCCGCGCCGGTTGGCACGGTGGATATCCCGGTCGCGGTCGCCGCCCGCGGCGGTGGGGCAGCGGCCGACAGCCGCGGGGCGATTCGGGTGACCGCGGCCGTGTCCGGTCCGCCCGCCATCGACTCGGTCGCCGCGGTCCCCTCGATCGTCTACCCGCTGGGATGCGCGTCCGCGTCCAGCCCGGCCCGGTCGACGGTGTCGGTGCGGGCGACCGACTCGACCGGTGTTTTCGGTGTACGGCTGGTCGCCCGGCTGCCGGATGGCCGAACGACGGCCACCTCCCTCGATCTTGACAGCGCGACCGGGCAGCAGTCCGCCTGGTCCGGGCCGGTCGGGCCATCGACCACCGCTGGTCCGTTGTCCTTCACCGTCACGGTCACCAACCTCAACGGTTTGCATGCCGACTCCACAGGTTCCCTGGACGTGCGGGAGTGTCCCGCCCCGGCCGGGTGAGAGGCGTCGCGGGGCCGACGTCCCCGGCTGCCGGATCATGGCCCTTGCGCCACTGTGGAGGTGACAGAGGCGTTAAGCTCCGCGTATGGCATCGGTGTCGCTGTCCAAGGGCGGCAATGTGTCGCTCAGCAAGGTCGCTCCGAACCTCACGGCGGTGACTGTCGGCCTGGGCTGGCAGGTACGCCAGACCTCCGGCGCAGACTACGATCTTGACGCGAGCGCGATTGTCGTCAACAACCTGGGCAAGGTTCTGTCCGACCAGTACTTCGTCTTTTTCAACAACCTGATGAGCCCCGACGGGGCTGTGAAGCACCTGGGTGACAACCTTGTCGGTGGCGGCGGTGGCGATGACGAGCAGATCACCGTCGAGCTGTTCGCGCTCACCCCGCAGGCGTCCAAAGTCGTCTTCGCGGTGTCGATCTACGATGCGGAGTCGCGCCGGCAGACCTTCGGCCAGGTTCGGGACGCCTTCATCCGGGTGGTCGACTCCACGGCCGGCACGGAGATCGCCCGTTACGATCTCACCGAGGACGCCTCCACCGAGACGGCGATGATTTTCGGGGAGCTCTACCGCTACGCCAACGAGTGGAAGTTCCGCGCGGTTGGCCAGGGCTATGCCTCCGGCCTGCGGGGGATCGCCCTCGACTTCGGGGTCAACGTCTCCTGAGCGCCCGTGCGGGCCACCGCGGCTGCCAGCAGGGGCGTAGGAGAGCGGCGAGCCCCGACAGCACCAGTGGCCCGAGAGTGGCCCGAGCCGAACGTGGGCGAGCCGTTCCCGTCGCGGGAGTGCCGCCGGCTGCCGGGCTAGGAGGCACGTCGGCCCTGATCGTTAGATCGGCTTTGATCGCCGCGTTTGGCAACGACCATGACACGTACGGTAAGGGTATTGGCATCTACCTGGTAGAGGATCCGCCAGGCTGGACCAGCCGCCTCCCACATGGTGGAGCGCGACTCCGACAGGGGCGTCCCGGCCTTGCGGGGATCGTTGCGCAGCGGCCCATGGAAGAATCGGCGGATCTCGCCCGCTGTTCTGTCCGGCAGCCGTTCCAGGTCGCGCTCGGCCGACGCGGAGACGGTCACTTCGTGTCGTGTGCTCATGCTGTCCCGCCGTCCGCGGGCGCGCCCAGCGGGAGGATCGGCGTCGGGCATATCCGGTTGTTCACACCGTGATCGTAGAAGTCTTTGTTGCCGGCTGTCGCAGGTTCCGGTGGCCAGCCCGCGCCTTTCCCCGGCAGTGGCGGCGGCTCGGCCGCGGCGCGGGCCGCGGTGACCTGATGCCAGCCGAACGCGGCGGCCGGGGGGAACAGCAGCAGCGTGGGCAGCATGTAGCGGTAGTCGAAACACACGGTTGCCGACGGGATGACCAGCAGGGCCATGCCTGCGGTGATGAGCAGCGCGCAGTCGGCTCGGACCCGCCCGGTTTCGCCGTGCTCCCCGTTGCGCGATGCCCGGGACCGACGCGGGACCCCGGCGGCGGCACCGAGCACGGCCAGTACGGCCAGCGCGCCCAGCGCGGGCCCGGGGGTGTAGACGTGGCGCTGGTAGGCCCGCAGGAACGCGGCCGGCGCCGGAGCCACGCCACGGGCGGCCCAGCCACCGTCGAAGGTTACGAGCGGCGCGCTGGTGTTCCAGTAGGCGGGCACCGGGCCAGCGGGGAAGTGCCAGGTACCGACAGGCCAGTCACGCGGGCCGGTCCGCCGCCCGGGCGCGAAGTAGTGGGCCACGTCGCCGAGCACCATCCGGGCGTAGTCCTCCGGCTGGTGCTCGATGACCTGGTGGGCGAAGTCAGCCAGGGCGGCCTTTTTCGCGGTCTCGGGAAGGCCGACGGTGAAGCGGGGGCTGTGGTGGTTCCACACGTAGTAGTTCGGGCCGGGCCGCTCGCCCGGCGGGTGGGGAGAGCACAACTGGTTCGTCGACGGGGTGAGATCGAGGCGTGCGCAGTCGGCGATGGGCGCGACCCGGCCGTAGAGCCAGTAGGTGTCACCACCGGTCAGTGCGTAGGAACCGTGTGTCGTATGAAACCAGAACATGTACCCGAGTAGCGGTACGGCCAGCGTCCCGGCGAACGCAACTGATCGCGACCATCCGACCCGTCGGGCGACGAGGTAGAGCAGCGCCAAGAGCCCGAGGGCGATACCGACTGTGCGGACGAGCGCGGCGAGCGCGAGTGTGCCGCCGGCGAGCCCGCAGGCCCACGGCGACGGTTGCGGGTCCCACAACAGGGCGACGACCCCGGCGACCATCAGGACGTCGAACAATGTTTCCGCCATGACGAAGTGCTCGATGTTCACCTGGTAGGCGTCGAGGAGCACCGGCGCCGCCGCGAGTGCCGCGACGCCAGGCGCGATACCGCGGTGCGTGAGAAGCGCGTAGAGGACAAGCCCGAGCGTCACACCGAGGGCGTGTTGAACGGCGGGTACCACCCACAGTTCGCCGGTCCCGGCCAACGCGCGCAGCATGGCCGGGTAACCCGCGGGCCGGACCGAATCCGGCGTGAGGTGCCGGGCGAGCTGGAGATAGGCGTAGGAGTCGCCGGCAAATTCAAACGCGGGCCGGTAAGCGGCCATCGCGAGCACCCGTAATGCGCTGGCCAGGCTGGCCAGAAGGATTATCAGGCAGTGCCGTCGCAGGTCAGCCGGGCGTATGCCGAACATCGGCAGCAGGGCGCGCCAGCCGGCGGGGATGGTTTTCATGCATGTATCGCGAAATACACCCGAAAGGACTTCGCCTCGAACGGACGAGGCGGCGGCAGCCGCTGCCGCTGCCTCGCTGCCGCCGTGCTACCCGTTGCCGTGCTACCCGTTGCCGCCGCACGGGCCGGCGCCGCGAGCGCCGTCGTGGTCCGGACGTCGGCAGTGCCCGCGTCCGGGCGGTATGGCGGCTGATACCTCGGCATCTTCATCGACATGAACCGCTCTGTAGGTACCCGTGCGGGCCGCCCACGGGGCCGCGAGATCCCGGCCGGCCGCCAACGGGCCGGGTACGGGCCTGTAATGGGTCCAGGAAAAGGTACCGAAGACGTTTTCCCGCCATCAGGCGGCATCGATATATCCGATATCTGTCACCGGGTAGTTTCAACGTGTTGATTGCTGGTAGTGGTGGTCGCGACAGAGAAGCGGTCGGCTACGAAGCGCGTCGAGTTGTGGCTCTCTCGTCATCCAGCGATCCGCGCATCTACCCATGAAGCATGCTGCCTGTGAACTCCGTCCGCATCCGAACTCGATGCACATCCGAAGTGCGTCCACATGGGAACCATGTCCACCGCGAAGACAGGTAGGTCGATGTGACGTCCGTTACCTGGGGGCGTAATCTTCTGTGACTGTGCGAGGAACAACGGTTTCTGGAGATCCATCGACAAGGACGTCGGCGAGTTCACAGGTACCCACCGCGTCCCACCTGCCCGGCCCGGCGAGCTGTCCGCACTCCCCGGCCTGTCCGTCCGCCGCCAGTCCCGACCGGGACGCCGCGCGGGTCACGATTCGGCACTACGATCAGGGATGGAGCCTGCTGTGCAATGGTGTGATCCTGTTTGACGACACGGGGGAGATTCTGCCGACAGGGGGCACCATCGAGCCCCGGCGAGGACTTCCGAGCCTGGTGAGCAGCGCTGCCGCGGCGGTTGTGACACGCCACCAGACAGCCCTGCCGACACCGCGTAGCCGCACTGCCTGACGCGGCCCGCCAGCAGCGGGGCCTTGTCACCGGGAGCGGGCTGCCCGCTGACGGGGCACGATTGCTGCTCTCGGTCGTTTCCGGCGTGGACCGGGCCGTCTTCGCCCGGCTTGCCGCGGTTCGTCCGCTGGTCGACCCGATCCTGCCGGGCCTGTCCCGGGCTGGCGACCACGGCCTGCTGTGGTGGGGGACAGCGGTGCTGCTTGGCGTCAGCAGAGGACGGCGCAGGCGAGCGGCATTTCGAGGCGTGCTGGCCCTCGGGCTTGCCAGCGCGACCGCGAACGGACCAGCCAAGGTGGTGTTCCGCCGGGGCCGTCCTGATCAGAACGGCGTACCGTTGCGCCGCCGGCTCCGCCGGGATCTCACAACTTTTTCCTTTCCCTCCGGCCATGCCGCCTCCGCCGCGGCGTTTGCCACCGCGGTCGCGATGGACGCGCCGGTCACGGCGATCCCGGTCGGGATCCTCGCCTCGGCTGTGGCCTTTTCCCGGGTCTATGTCGGCGTCCACTACCCCAGTGACGTTCTCGCGGGTGTCGCCATCGGGGTTACGGCGGCGCTGGCGACGACCAAGGTCATGCCCAGGCGTCCGTACACTCCGGTGCGGGCTCGTCCGGCGCCACCATCGGTGCCGGCGTTACCCGACGGCGCGGGCCTGGTGGTCGTCGTCAACGAACAGGCTGGCGGTGGTCACAACCATGACATCCTGGCGGTCATCGGCGCGTTCCTTCCCCAGGCGGAGATCCTGCGGGCAGGCGCCGACAGCGAGCTGAGGCAGGCGCTGCTCGAGGCCGCGCGGCGCGCCAGGGTGCTCGGCGCGGTAGGCGGCGACGGAACCGCCGCCGAGGCCGCCCAGATCGCGCTGGACCACGGCCTACCGCTCGCACTCTTCCCCGGTGGCACTCTCAACCACTTCGCCACCGACCTGGGCCTCGGCTCTGCCGAGGCCACGGCGCGCGCGGTGCGAAGCGGCACGGCGGTCAGCGTCGACGTCGGGCGTATCGACGGTGTCCGGCCGGCCGGGAGCCGATTCGGGCATATCTACCTCAACACCGTGAGTATCGGCAGTTATCCGGACATGGTCGCCATCCGGGAGAAGCTCGAGGCCAGGATGGGCAAGTGGCCGGCTATGGCATGCGCGCTGGTCTCGGTGCTGCGGCGCGAACCGGCGGTTCAGGTGGAGATCAACGGGCGCCAGCGCCGGCTGTGGCTGGTCTTCGTGGGTAATGGGATCTACCGGCCGGACGGGTTTGCCCCGACCTACCGCGAGCGTCTGGACGAGGGGCTCCTGGACCTCCGCCTTGTCGACGGCAAATCCCCGTTCGCCCGGACGCGGCTGGCGGGAGCCATCCTGACCGGTTCCCTTGGCCGGAGCCGGGTCTACGAGCAGGCATCGGTCAAGCAGGTGCGGCTACTGTCCAGGCAGGGGCCGTTGCCCTTCGCGCACGACGGTGAGGTCGGCACGGAGATCGTTCATTTAACGATCACTACGAATGCCGTTCGCCTGATGATCTATCGGGAGGAAGATCCCGGCCCGGCTGTCGCCGTTCGCCGCCGTAGCGGTTCTGCGGCGGGATGAGAGTGTGCAGCGGTGCCGTCAGGCTGGCGAGCGTATCCGGGTCGAGGATGTCCTGGACGAGCAGTGCGCAGGCGAGATCGGCACACAGCTCCATGACACGCTGGTCGGCAGCGGCGTCATCTGTATTGATCATATTGCGGCAGGACGGGCACAGCCGCCAGAACCCCTCGGCGGCGCTGCGCCGGACCAGAGTCCACACGCGCCGGCGACCGGTACGCACGGCGCTGTTGAAGGCGGTTTCCATCGCGTCCCGGTGCTCGCTCTCGTCGCGGGTGAGCGCGGTGACGAGCAGGCAGTCGTAGACCCGGAGGCTGTCGGCATCGTGGCAACGGCGCGCGAGTACCGGCAGCGCCGCGAGGACCCGTTTGACCTCGGATCCGAAAGGGCCGAGGTCCGGTTCGTGGCCTCGGCCGCGAGGGTAGACGGCACGCCACGGTCGCATCAGCGCCGCGTACTCCGACCGTGTGAGGATCGGTTTTGCGTAGGCGGCGGCGATTGCGTCACGAATCGCCTTGAGCGCGGTCGCGGTGATGCCCGGATCGACCGTCACGTAGTCGTCGATGCCCGCGAGGTCGTCGGCGTAGATGGCCGAGAGCGCGTCGAAGGCGGCGAGAACCTCGACAACCAATGGGGCGTCCGGTGAGAGCGCCTTGTCCCGCGCGGCGGCGAGCTGTGAGGTGTTGTGCCAAGCCGACGCGAGCTGGTTGAGCTCAGCGTCACTGGTATGTACCAGTTGCGTGAGGATGGTAAGAATACCACGCAGGTTGGGGTGATCCTCCAGTCGGTTGATCCGACGTGACCGCAGAATCATGTTTTTTTCCCGAGTGTTATGCGGGCCACCTCACGACCTCGCGTTCAGGTAGTAACGCCAGGTAACAATTGTGTTGCTGGTAACCGATGACATCTGTTTCGCCGAGCTGTCGGCAGCCGTCACATCGCCTCCTCGGAGGCACTCACGTTGCGTTTGGACCACCTGACCAACAGCCTCAGGGGCTGGTGGGGCAGAGGTAGCGCGATCATAGCTCTTTCAGGTTCCCGGCAGCCCCCCAGGGCCGGGAGAGGCGATGGTGCTGCAATCATCAGAGCCCGCCTGACCGCACGATGACCGTGCGCTCAGGACGGTCATCGTGCGGTCGGAGACCCTTGGGACCCGCCGCTCGGGACCGTCCTGACCGCGAGGTGAGGACGAATACGTTGGACCATGGTCTGGGGGCATCCGCGTGGGACGCACTCTACGACAACTCGCGAGCTGAGAGTAGCTGCACCAATGGTAGCGGACAGGTATAGATGAGTGACAAGAAAGGGTAGGACGGGACTGTGACTGATATCTCGATGTCGCGAGGAACGGCGATTGCCGTCAGGCGCTCGGACAGCCGGGCCGTCACCCGAAAGCCATGGTTGGAGTCGCGCCACTCGTTCGCGTTCGGTCGTCACTACGACCCTGCCAATACCCACTTCGGCCTGCTGCTGGTCAACAACGACGACAGTATCGCTCCTGGTGGCGGTTTCAGCACCCACGCGCACCGGGACATGGAGATCGTGACCTGGGTCCTCGAGGGTGAGCTCACGCATACCGATTCCACCGGAAGCAGCGGTGTGATCAGCCCCGGGATCGTCCAGCGCATGAGCGCGGGCACCGGGATCCTGCACGCGGAACTGAACGCGGCGGCGGGCTCCGAAGCGGGGGAACATGTTCCAGGAGATCCCGGTACAGTGCGCTTTATCCAGATGTGGGTGACTCCGGACATAGCGGGGATCACCCCTGGCTACGCCCAGATGGATGTGACGGACGCGCTCGCCGCGGGTGACCTGGTGGCGGTGGCCGGCGGCGGCGGTTCGCGGGCGGCGGTTGACATTCGGCAGAACAACGCCATCCTGCATGGCGCACGCCTGCCCGAGTCCGGCCGCGTGCGGCTGCCGGCCGCGCCCTGGGTGCATCTGTTCGTCGCGCGTGGCACGGTTACGTTGGAGACTTCTGGTGATCTCACCGCTGGCGACGCGGCCCGGATCCGAGGCTGCGACGGGCTCGTGGTCAGCGCCTCGGCCGGGCCGGCGGAAATCCTGATCTGGGAGATGCACGCCACCCTCGGCCGGTGAGAGCACCCGGCCGGGGCCCAGCGGCACCCGCCGGCGGCATCCCGGCATCGGGATGCCGCCGGCGACCACTAGTCACGCAGTCCGTAGCGACGGATCGCGTCCTCGACGACGGCGGTCTTGACCGAGCCGTGGCGCGCCAGCGCCTCCAGCGTCGCCACCGTGATCGATTGGGCGTCCACGTGGAAGTGGCGACGCAGTGCCGCCCGGGTGTCGGAGCGCCCGTAGCCGTCGGTGCCAAGGGAGGAGTAGTCCTGTGGAATCCACCGCGAGATCTGATCCGGTACCGCCCGCATCCAGTCACTGACGGCAATCACTGGTCCGGGCGCCCCCTCCAGGAGACGGGTCGCGTATGGCCGGCGTTCCACTGAATCCGGATTCAGCAGATTGTGTTCCTCGCAGCTGAGAGCCTCCCGGCGCAGCTCGTTCCAGGAGGTCACCGACCACACGTCCGCTTCCACGCCGAAATCGTTCGCCAGCAGTTCCTGGGCCGCCAGCGCCCACCGCATACCGGTGCCGCTGGCCAGCAGCTGTGCGCAATGCGGTGCCGCGCCTGACGCGATCTCCGCCGGCGACCGAGCGGTCAGGCCAGCGTCGGCGAACGGCCGGAACAGATACATACCGGCGAGGATCTGTGCCGGGTCGATCCCGGCCGGTTCGGCCGGCTGCGGGAAAGGCTCGTTGTAGACGGTCAGATAGTAGAAGACGTTTTCGTCGCGCTCGCCGTACATGCGGTCGAGACCGTCGCGGACGATGTGGGAGACCTCGAAAGCAAACGCGGGGTCATAGGCCACACAGGCCGGGTTCGTCGAGGCGAGCAGCAGCGAATGGCCGTCCTGGTGCTGGAGCCCCTCACCGTTGAGAGTGGTGCGCCCGGCGGTGGCACCGAGCAGGAACCCGCGGCCGAGCTGGTCACCGAACGCCCACATCTGGTCGCCGGTCCGCTGAAATCCGAACATCGAGTAGAAGACGTACACCGGGATCATATGGACCCCATGGGTGGCATACGCGGTGCCCGCGGCTATGACCGAACCCATCGAGCCGGCTTCGTTGATGCCCTCGTGCAGCATCTGGCCGGATTCGGACTCCTGGTAGGAGAGCAGCAGGTCGCGGTCGACCGCCTCATAGCGCTGCCCGTGCGGTGAGTATATTTTGGCGGTCGGGAACATGGCGTCCATACCGAAGGTACGGGCTTCGTCCGGAATGACCGGGACGAAGTGGGCGCCTATCTCCTTCGTCTTCAGTAGATCCTTGAACAGGCGGACGAAGGCCATGGTGGTCGCCACCGGCTGTTTGCCCGAGCCCCGCCGTAGATCATCAAAGATTGATTTCGGCGGCTGGGGAAGGGGCCGCGCCAGCACGACCCGCCGGGGGAGCGAACCGTCGAGGGCGGCCCGTCGCTCCCGCATGTACTGGATCTCGTCCGAATCCGGGCCGGGATGGAAGTACGGGGGCAGGTCCAGCTCGAGATCGGCGTCGGGAATTTCCAGGTAGAGGCGGTCGCGGAATTCCTTCAGCTCGCCCTTGGTGAGCTTTTTCATCTGGTGCGTGGCATTACGGGCCTCGAAGTCCTTGCCCAGCGTCCAGCCTTTGATGGTGTGGGCGAGGATGACCGTGGGCTGGCCGGCGTGCTCGGTCGCGGCCTTGTAGGCGGCATAGAGCTTGCGGTAATCGTGACCGCCGCGTGAAAGTTTGCGCAGGTCGTCGTCGGAAAGGTCCTTGACCATGCGGCGCAGCCGGGCGTCCGCCCCGAAGAAGTGCTCCCGGATGTAGGCTCCGGACGACGTCGTATAAGTCTGGAACTGACCGTCCGGCGTCGTGTTCATGCGGTGCACCAGGACCCCGTCGGTGTCCTGGGCGAGCAGGGGGTCCCAGTCGCGCCCCCAGACCACCTTGATGACGTTCCAGCCGGCACCGCGGAACAGGGATTCCAGCTCCTGCATGATTTTGCCGTTGCCGCGTACCGGGCCGTCGAGACGCTGCAGATTGCAGTTCACGACGAAGATCAGATTATCGAGTTCCTCCCGGGCCGCGATGCCGAGGGCGCCGATTGATTCGGGCTCGTCCATCTCGCCGTCGCCGAGGAAGGCCCATACCCGGCTGCGCGAGGTGTCCTTGATTCGCCGGTTCAGCAGGTACCGGTTGAACCGGGCCTGATAGATGGCATGGATCGGTCCGAGGCCCATCGAGACCGTCGGGAACTCCCAGAAGTCGGGCATCAGACGTGGGTGTGGGTATGACGAAAGCCCACCCGCCTCGCTCTCGCGGCGGAACGCGTCAAGAGAGCCGGCGGTCAGCCGGCCCTCAAGAAAGGCTCTGGCGTAGATTCCTGGCGAGGCGTGGCCCTGGACGAAGATCTGGTCGCCGGAGTCGCCGCCCGGCCCCGCGGTCAGGTTGTCCTTACCGCGGAAGAAGTGGTTGAATCCGACCTCGTAGAGTGCGGCGCTTGAGGCATAGGTGGCGATATGACCACCAACACCATATTCGGGCCGATTTGCCCGGCTTACCATGATTGCCGCGTTCCATCGAATATACGCGCGTATGCGCCGTTCGATGTGCTCGTCGCCCGGAAACCACGGCTCCCGTTCCGGCGGAATGGTGTTGATGAAGTCGGTGCTGGTGAGCCCAGGCACACCGACGGCCTTCTCCCGGGCCCGCTCCAGCAGCTTGAGCATGAGGAATCTTGCCCGACCGCGGCCCTGCTCGTCGATCACTGAGTCCAGGGAATCCAGCCATTCGCTGGTTTCGGACGGGTCGATGTCCGGCAACTGGCTGGGAAGGCCATCGGTGATGACCGAAAACCTCCTGCCGCTGTCCTTCGCCACGCGTTCTCCCTGTCGTCACTTGGTCGTTGTTCGCATGTTTGGTCGCGAGTAGGTCCCCTTCCATCGTGCTCTGTGCGGGCCGTCTCGTCACGCGCGCCCCTGGTTACCTGTCGGTAGGGAGGCGGGCTGGCGGCCCGCCGCGGCCGGCCCGGCGCCACCGGCCGATCGGCCTGTCACCGGTGCGCCGGATTTGTGAAACCGCTGGGGACAATGGCTGACGACGACGACGGATGGCGGCGGGGGCGAAGGGGATTCATGGAGACGACGACGCTGTCGGTGCGCACCGGCGACGAGGAATGTGTTTGTGATCTCACAGCCGCGGCACGACGATTCGTGACCGGTCGCGGGAGCGGTCTACTGTCCGTGTTCGTCCCGCATGCGACTGCCGGACTCGCGATCCTTGAGCTCGGGTCGGGCAGCGACGCGGATCTTCTCGCCGCACTTGCGGGCCTGCTGCCAGTTGATTATAAATGGTATCACGCGCACGGGTCGAATGGTCACGGAAGGTCACACGTATTGCCCGCGTTGATCGCACCATCGTTGACCGTCCCGGTTCTCGATGGTCATCTGCTGCTCGGGACATGGCAGTCCATCGCATTGGTTGATCTCAACGTGGACAATCCCGAACGCACGGTTCGGCTCTCGTTCCTGTCCGGATGAGAGGGCGCGAGCGGCACCTTTGTCCACAACTACCGGCGTGGCACTTGCGCTGCCCGGGGGTGCTCCGGTGGACTAGGTCTACGGCGATGCGGGCGGTAGGTGGATCGAAAGTCCACCGCGCGGCCCAGCCGTTGCACGCGGACAGCGTGTCCGTGTGCTGCTGACACGAGCAGGAGGTTGTTGAGGGTGAGTCCGACCGCGGCGAACGCCGAGGGTCAGCGGCGTGCGGAACGTCTGGGTATCACGCCAGGGGTACTGGTTCAGTCGCTTAACGAAGACGATGACATCGCCCATGATCTTCTAGGTGCCGTCACCTCTGTCAGCGGAACGGAACTCGTCCCGGAGGACTCCGACGATGTGGTCGACGTTGTACTGCTGTGGTGGCGGGACGACGACGGCGACCTCGTGGAGGCGCTCATCGACGCGCGCCGCCAGCTGTCCGAGGCTGGGGTGATCTGGCTTCTGACGCCGAAGGCCGGCAGACAGGGGCATGTCGAACCCAGTGACGTCCTGGAGGCGGTACCGACCGTTGGCTTGGTGCAGACCAGCACCGTGAGCGTTGCCGCGGAATGGGCCGGAATGCGTCTGGCCGCACCGAAGTCCCAACGGATCCGGCATCGTTAGAGCCCGTTGTGAATCTTGTGTTCGGACCGCGAGCCGCGTCCAGGTGGTTCCTGGCACGGAGGAAGGCCGAACCGATACCGGATGAGCCGTATCGGTGTGGCCGACAACGAAGCCGGGTGCCGGCTGGGCGTGGATCGCCCGGACAGAAGATCTGAAACAGGTTCCTGGTGTCCCTTGGGACCCCGGTCGCCGGCCAGATCCGGTGGCGACCGGGGGTACGGGCCGCCCGTTGGGCAGCGGCGGCCGGTGAGCGGGGCCGGCTGTGGG
>NZ_CAKJTL010000117.1:0-4991 GCF_917627385.1 Protofrankia sp. CiT1 | reverse complement strand
GGTGTATCAAGGCCGGGCGGGCAGGGGGACCTGCTGCCCCTCGACCGCGCCCGGGTAGCGGTCCCAGATGCGGTTGATCTCACCTTGCAGGTTCAGCGGGCCACAACCGAGAAGAAAGACGGTGAACGCGGCTCCGGTTCGTAGCGGGGGCAGACCCGCCGCTTGTTGCGCTTGGCGTACGTGCGCACACAGTCGCCAGATAGTGACGAACGGTGGAAAGATGAGGAAGACGCCGAGCGTCACCGCAAGCACCGGACGGATCGGATCGATCGCGTTTCGTTGGTCGTACTCGTTGAGCTCTCTGGTGATCTTATAGATCCAGATGATGCTGTATATACCAAGAGTGATGAGAGGAAGGCCGAGCCAGACGGCGAAGGGGCTGCGGCGTTTGCCGTAGATGCCGGTGTCTGCCGGCTGCGGGTAGCCGCTGGGAGCGGGTGTTGTCGAACCCGGGTTCGCGCGGCCGGGGACCGGCGGCCCGCCGGGCTGGGGCACACCAGGCTGGGACACGCTGGTGAGCCGGCCGTCGCGTTCGGGCCTGTCGCCCGGTGGACGCGGGCGGCGGGGCTGGTCGTGCTCATCGACGCGCCGCGGCCCGCATGGCTGCTGGTCCCCGTGGAGCTGGCCGTACGGACTGAGGTTCTGGTCGGTCACCGCGTTCCCCTGTTCCGTGTACCGCTCGGTGTACGGTCGGCCGCCCGGTCGCAACTGATCTCAGTAGTGCCCCAGTAAGAGCGACCGGCCATAGGAGACGCGGCGTCGCGGGGCCAGGGCACGCACCTCGCGTCATCGCTGCCCGTCCATCGCCGCGTGATGCACGGGTACCCCGGCTCGTCGGTCGCCACCCGACACCTCCGGCGGCTGCCTCCGCCGCCTCGCGATGCACGCACCCCAGCCCCGCTCCTTGATCCACACCCCTATTGCCGGGCGCTCTAAGTCATGCATGGTCATCACAGATGGTCTAGGGCGTGGCGGCTTCGGCCGCGTCCAGTCCGATGGTCGACGAAGCGACCGAGGTAGCGGATTTTTACCCGGAGCGACGCAACAGGGCAAATATTACTGGTTGTGATATTCGCAGGTGAGACTTCGGACGCGTCCCTTCCGCATGGTTACCTGGCCGGCGCACACCTTCGGCCTGCCGTGGCGGATGTCAAGGTTGATCAGGTGGCATGCTGGGTGCGCGTGGTCGACCGCCCTTTCCTGACGGGACACCGTCCGCTGTCGAGAGGATTGCCCAGTGGCCGTAGAGGTGGGCACCGCTGCCCCAGATTTCACTTTGCGTGATCAAAATAACGAGGAGGTTGTGCTCTCGGAGTTCCATGGACGTCGTAACGTTGTTCTTTTGTTTTACCCGCTTACTTTTACCGGCATCTGCCAGGGCGAGCTCTGCGCGGTCCGTGACGATCTCTCGTCGTTCCAGAACGACGATGTGCAGCTGCTCGCCATCTCCGTCGACTCGCCTTACGCTCACAAGGTGTGGGCTGACCGCGAGGGCTATGATTTCCCGCTGCTCGCGGACTTCTGGCCGCACGGCGAGGTTGCGCGCAGTTACGGCGTTCTGGAGGAGAGCAAGGGCTTCGCGGTGCGGGCGACCTTCGTCATCGACAAAGAGGGCATCGTGCGCTGGAGGGTTGTCAACGGGCCTGGCGAAGCACGCGACCATGCCGAGTATCTGAAGGCGCTCGCGGCCCTGTAGCCTGCCTCGATCGTCCCGTCAACCCGCCAGGTGCCAGACCGCAAGCATCATCCGGTATGTCACTGGTGGTCCTGAGGGAGCTGGCCGGCCGCCGGGTGTGCGATCATGAATCCGTGCCCGGCGGCCTTGAGGGAGTTAGTAGTCGCGCGATGCCGTGTTTTCGTTGTCACGTCCGTCAGACCGATCCCGCGCGCGGGTCCAGCCCATGGCGACGGGCGGTGGTCGACGGTGAACAGGTTCTGTTCTGCCCGCCATGCCAGCAGGTGACGGGATGGTCGGAGGTTCTTGACCGGTGCGATGGCTGCGGCTCCACCCAGCTGGCCAAGGCCCTTGGCGCGGTCTCGTGCCGGGACTGCGGCCGGGAGAGCTCACCGGTGTCGGCTGGCGAGGGCCTTTCGGCTGCCAGCCCCCAGCTGCCGCGGGGGAGCGCCGGTAGGCAGGCCATGCCCGTGTCTCCCGACCTCAGCGACGAGATCGGGGCCGCGCTCGCGCGGGTGCTGGGCCGTGCCGTGACATAACCGCGGCCGCCCGTCCGCGCTCTGCCCCTGCCCCTGTTCCCGACCAGGTGGCTGGCGGCGTCGGGGCTCGTGGCAAACTGATGCGGCACCGGTTCCCCACGGGAGGGCGATGTTGCGTACCCTTACGAGGGGCTAGGGCGCGTAGCTCAGCGGGAGAGCGCTCGCCTTACAAGCGAGTGGTCGCAGGTTCGATCCCTGCCGCGCCCACCAGCACGAACGCCGACGGGACGAAGGTCGAACCCGGACTGGAACAGCAGCGGGGGACATCTCACGCGGCCGGCGGAGAGTCGTGGGCCACCCCGAGGACACAGATGTGGCGTGCTCGGGCCGACGACCGCCGGTACCCTCGTCTCGTAGCTCAGCTGAGTCGGACACGATAGAGGGGGTCGCGATGCGGGCTCCTCGTCGTCGACGGCCACGCAGCTCGACCCGGCTGACACCCGCCGATCCGGGGCAGCTGGTTGACCTGGCCGCGCGGGTTTCCTATACCCCGAGTCCTGAGCACAAGGATTACATGACCAGCGCTGGGCCGGGGAAGCTGCGAAGCGACGCGTCGGCGTGCCCACGTGATCTCGCGCTCGACGAGGTCACCAAGTGGCTGCACGACGCGATGCGGGCCGGCAATGTTCAGCGCGTACGTCGAGGGTGACTTCCCGCGCTATGGGTGGACGCGGGCCGGGGAACGCGTCTATAAGGTGCGGCTGTGTAACTTGGGCTCCGGCGAGTACAAGAGGTATCCGATCCTTCCCGAGGAAGCTCCGGAGTGGCTTCCGTGAGCGTCGGGATCGAACTGCAGATCGAGTGGTTCGACGCACCGGGCGTACGTGCTCCTGAGCTGGCCGCCACGTGGGCGAGGTACCAGCTGTGGGTGGGTGGCAGCTGCGTGACGCAGGTAGAGGAGCCAGATGGCACCTTCCGACGGTCGATCTATGGCAGTCTTTATCCACTGGCTGAATGGATTGCTGCCAACTGGTGGCTGCTGACGGGGCACCTTCGTCCCTCGGCTACCAGGCCCGCGTACTGGACGTGGTCCAACCTGCGCCGGTATCCCTGGCTGCGCCAGCACAACCTGCGGGGCGCCGGGGACGGGATGGCCTGGCCTGACCTGACGGTGGTGCCCGAAGGCGCGGTCACCCGGGTTGTCTGGGCCGCCGACGAGGACCGGGCACTGGGGCCGTTGCGGTTCGCGTCAAGCGGACGAGCACTGGTGCGTTCCGACGAGGCCAGAAAGGCGATGGCCGGCGTCGTCCAGCGCGTCCTGGACCGGCTCGCGGAGTCGGACGTCGGGAAAACGCCGCTTTCCGTGGAATGGGCGGAGATAGGAAGCGCGGACGAGGACGAGCAGAGTTCTGCCTGGCGGCGGCAAGACTGGGCCTCGACCCGTACTCCGTCGGCGAAGCGACCTCGACGAAGCTGCTGGCCATCGTGCCCGCCATCCCGGCCGAACTGCAGGCCGACTTTCTGGACGCTGCGGACCTCGACGCCCTTGAGATAGCCGCTCAGTGGATCCCAATGGCGTCCGAAGCGGCAGGCCGCGCGTCAGCGGACGCCGCGATGTCGTTGACGCCTCTTCGTGCGGCGGTGGCGGGTGAGCTTGCCGCGGACGCTGTGCCGAACAGCGCTGGCCTTCGGCGGCCATGGCATATCGGCTTTGATATGGCACGCGCGGTACGGCAGGCGCTGAACGCCGAGGCAACCGCGCCTTTCGACATATCCGCCTGGGTGGGTGCACAGGCGCTTCAGGGCCCTGCGGGCGGCCTACAAGGCTTTGCCGCTGTCAGGGACGACCGGTGCGGGCTCGCGCTGAGTGATCCACCGAAGTTCGCGAGCGCTGCGGTGTCTGGTAGCCACTATCAGTCGTTCCGCCGCGCGAAGGCACTCGGCTGGGCGCTTTTCCGGCCGCATCGGCAAATCTTCCTCCTGTCCTCCGCCCACACCGGCGATGACCGGGTCGCGGGTGCCTTCGCAGCCGAGCTGCTTGCCCCGGCCGAGGGAATACGCCGTGCGCTGGCGACCCTCGAGACATACGACGAAGACGCCGCCCTCGACGTGATCGCGAGCCACTTCGGCGTCTCGCCACTGACCATAAGACACCAGGTCGACAACCAGCTGGTAGTACTTCGTTAGGTTTATGATCAAGAGTGCGCCTGGGCGGATGCGGTGAACTTCCCCGTCACCAGGGGCAAACTCGACCTTCCCCACGAACGCGACCGCGCCGGGAGCAAGGACGAGCACGAGCCGCCTCGCTCATCGAGCAGACCGCGCGGTCCACGACGGTGATCCCCATGCCTGCGTCATGCCATCAGCGACTATCACGCATCGTGACGTCGAAGGTCGAACGAGAAGATCTCAGTGTTTCAATCCCTCTAGGGATGATCAGTGACGGTGCAGTTCGGGCACTCGTCCTGATCGAAATCCCCGTTTCAATCCCTCTAGGGATGATCAGCGACTGGAGGCGTACGCGGCTCTGACGGCCGCGTGGCGGTTTCAATCCCTCTAGGGATGATCAGCGACACGGCCGTGGGTGCTCTGGGCGCGGCGGGCCCGGTGTTTCAATCCCTCTAGGGATGATCAGCGACTTGATAAGGGTTCCGCGGGTGCCTTCTTTGACGTGTTTCAATCCCTCTAGGGATGATCAGTGACATCCCGCAACCGTTGACGAGCCTGGAGGCACCTTACGTTTCAATCCCTCTAGGGATGATCAGTGACACCGTGAAAAGCGTAGAAGCACTTCAGGAGTTGTCCGTTTCAATCCCTCTAGGGATGATCAGTGAGCC
>NZ_CAKJTL010000116.1 GCF_917627385.1 Protofrankia sp. CiT1 | reverse complement strand
CCTGGGGGCGTTTCCGGTACTCCTGGATCAGGGCCAGTCCCGCCGCCGGCAGTACCGACGGCTCCGAGCCGTGCTCTGTTTCAAGGTCCACATACGGCGCGAGCTCGGCGAGCAGCACCGCCGGAGTGGGCCTGCGCTGCGGATCCCGGTCCAGGCAGGCGGCTACCAGGTCGGTCAGCTCCGGCGGCAGCCCGCTGAGGTCCGGCGGTTCGGTGGCCAGTTGGATCAGGATGTCCATCACAGTTTCCCCACGGTATGGGGCGTGCCCGCTCCCGGCGTACAGCAGCGTGGAGCCGAGCGAGAACACGTCACTCGCGACGGCTACCTGGCGGGTGTTCCGGGCCTGTTCCGGCGCCATGTACGCGGGTGTGCCGACCGCTCCGTGTGTCGAGGTGAGCTGGATTCGCTCCACCGCCCGCGCCACCCCGAAGTCGATCACTCGCGGCCCGTCCAGGGAGACCAGCACGTTCGACGGTTTCAGATCCCGGTGCACCAGCCCGGCACCGTGGATCGACTCCAGCGCCTCCGCGCAGCCGGCGGCCAGCCAGCGGACGGCCGGCACCGGCAACGGGCCGCACGCCCGCACCAAGCGGTCCAACGATGGAGCTGGCACGTATGCGGTAGCCAGCCATGGCACGCCGGCGTCCGGATCAGCCGCGACCACGGCAGCCGTGAACACTCCGCTGACCCGCCGTGCCGCCGCCACCTCCTGCGTGAACCGAGCCCGGAAATCCGGTTCTTCGGCGTACTCCGGTTTGATTGTCTTCACCGCAACCAGACGGCCAGCCGCTGACCTGCCTAAATAGACCCGGCCCATGGAGCCGGCCCCGAGCTGGCCCAGTAAGACGTACGAACCGATCCGGTCCGGATCCCGCCCAGACAACGGCCCGAGCAACGCCTGTTGGGCACCCATGCACGTTCTCCTGCTTCCCATCCGGGGATATTGGTGTCCATCATGCCGATTCTCGGGCCGGGGCAGGTTCTCGGCCCGTACCGCGGCTGGAGCCAACCGGCGGAAGCGGTCAGGGCCGGCCCTGCCGGGGGCACGATGTTGAGTACGGTTTTCCTGACAGCCCGGTCGTCGGCCGCATAACGCGGTGCGGTGGCCATTTCGGCCGGCGCGAGCGTGGCGCTGACGCACGGGAGCTCACGCGCGCAGCCATACGTCCCGAAGCGCGCGGGGAAGCCCGGCTTCGCTGATGGGCTGAGCGGGGATCCCGGAGCGCGGCCCGGGGACCGTCAGGCCGCATCGATGTAGGGGTTTTCAGGCCATGAGCACATCACGGTGCCGCCACGCGAGGGCCAGCAGCGCCGCGCCGGCAGCCTGCATCGGTTCGCGGCGGACGATGCGCGCTACGTTCTGTTCACTGAAGGCGATGCCGGGACCGCTGCTGCCGGCAGCCAGTGTCGACAGCACGCGGCCTTCATTGTTGGCCGTGACCAGATTGCCGAACACCTCGTCGAACATGGGCGCGTCGAACACGGCGACGGTGAGGAGGTCGGTGGCGAAGGTGAGTGGGTCGGTGCCCATGCCGAGCACAAACAGCCGCAGCTGGCCGCGGTCGCGAGCGCGGTTCAGGCGGGCGGCGAACGGCCAGGCATCATAGTCGATCGGTAAGAGGTCACTGCCGTAGTTTTCTGGGTTTCCCAGAAGTTCCTCAGAGAACTCGCGGATGCTGGATCGCCACAGGTCGAAATCGTTTCTTTCGTTTCCCGGCGCGGTACCGGATGGCTGGAAGACCCCGACGGGGATCACCTGATACAGCCCGCCGGCGTGGCCGACCGTGGCCGGGTCGCGCCAGTGCAGCAGGAACGATGCCGCGCCGGCCGTCCGGTCGACGCGGAGCGTCAGCGTGCTGATCGCCATGTTCGTCGAGCGGGCGGTGAGGTCCCACGGTTGCGCGACCGCGGCGCGCAGCGGCGTCCCGCCAAGGCCCAGCGTGTGGGCCGCGTACTCGTGGGCGCACGCTTCGCCGAGGTCCAGGGCGTCGAAGTAGCGCCCACGGCCGAACAGCATGCGGCCTCGGCCGCCGGACAGGTCGGCGGCCAGGAGCCGGTACGTGGGCAGGTTGTTGAACACCGCCGGTGCGGCGAGCTCCGCGACGGCGGCGGAGTAGGTGCCGTACCGGGTGCCGTTCGCGCGCAGGGGCCGGACCGGCTCGGAAAGCTGTTCCCTGCCGGTCAGCCCGCGGGCGCCACCGGTCACGTCGAGATGGAGATCGATCGAGTCCAGCGGCAACGGGACGGGTGGCAGCCACCGCTGGTCGGCGAGCAGCGGAGTGCCTGCCACGCGGACGTCCGGCGGGTAGTCATCGGCTGCCGTCACCGCGAGCGTGAAGCGGTGTCTGATCAGGTGGCTGCGGACCCGCAGCCATTCCCGTTCGCTGTCGCTTGGGCCAGAGAGCCGTTCGTCGATCGTCATCCGCTTTGTCCCCGCTCTGCCACTGAGTATGTGCGGCCCGCGGCCCGCGGCCCGCGGCCCACAGTCCCGCACTACGCCGGGCCTGGATCTGGACACGTCAGCCGGCCGGCGAGGCGGATCAGACTAAAGGATCATTAAGAGCGCCCGGCAATAGGGGTGTGGATCAAGGAGTGGGGCTGGGGTGCGTGCATCGCGAGGCGGCGGAGGGAGGCGCCCTGTGTGGGGCGTCGACTGACGAGCCGGGGTACCCGTGCATCGCGCGGCGATGGACGGGGAGCGATGACGCGAGGCGCCGACCGGGCGGCGCGGGCCGGACAGTCCTATTGCCGGAGGCTCTAAATATCCCGGCGCCGAGTGAGCTGGACGCCGATTGTGCCGAAGAGCAGCGTGTATCCAATCATGATTATCAGGCCGGTCCACTGCGGCGGCGCACGGTCGAACGCCTGCCCGGGGGTGGTCATGACCAGCGAGGCGACCGCGGGCGCGATCACGATCGCCCCTTGAACCCACGTATGGTGGTAGGCGTTGTAGATCAGTTCGAAGATGACCGCGACCGCGGCGGTGCCGAGCAGGTAGGCGGCAATGCCGGTGATGACCGAGCCGAGCTGGCTGCGGATGAGGGTGCCGAGTCCCAGGCCGAAGATGGCCCACATGATGAACGCCAGTAGGTTGAGCAGCACCGATCGGACCACGGCCCAGTCGGCCAGTGAAACACCAAGCTGCTGGCTGTGTAGGTAGATCGGGGTGACGATGACATCGATCAGGGTCGACACGAGCCAGAACAGGGCGCCGAAGCAGGCGGCGGCGATGAACTTGGCCACGATGACCGTGCCGCGGCGTGGATTGGCCAGGTAGGTCGCCGTGGCGGTCTGGTGGCTGTACTCGTTGGTCACGACCAGGACACCGATGAGCATCGCGAACAGCACACCGAGGAACTGGCCAGAGGTCATCATGTTGCTGGCGATCGCGGCCTGGCCGGCGTGCGTGTGCGCACGGGCGGCGGTGGCAAGGGCCTGGGCCTTGTCGGCTGGGTCCAGACCAGCGAGTGCCGGGTGCAGGTCGTAGTGGTGGGAGACGCCGTTGCGGAGCAGCGCCTCCGCGGTGACGAGAACGATGCCGATGCTGAACATCCACCACGTGTTTGTGGTGCGTATCTTCATGATTTCGGCGCGGACCCGTTGCATCGGGGCGAAGCCGGTGCGCGGCGCGGCCGAGATGACGAGGCTGTCGAGCGGGGTCATCGGATCGTGGCCTTGCCTCTGGTGAGTTCGAGGAAGACGTCTTCCAGGTCGGGCCGTTCGGTGACCAGCTGATGCACGACGACACCGGCGCGGGCGGCAGCCTCGCCGACCGCGGTGGCGTCCATGCCGGTGATATGCAGGTCGCCGTTCTCGCGTGTGACAACCACGGCGTCCTCGCCGCATGCGGCGGTCAGCTTCTCGGCGTCGGAGATGCGGACCAGGACGCGGGCGGAATGCGCCATCGAATCCAGCACCGAGTCGACCGTCCCCTGGGCGACCAGCCGGCCGGCGGCGATGATGACCAGGTCGTCGGCAAGCTGCTGCATCTCGGCAAGGAGATGACTGGAGACCAGCACGGTGCGGCCGTCGGCGGCGAGGGCTTTGAGCAGGTCGCGCATCCAGCGGATACCGTCGGGGTCTAGGCCGTTGGCCGGCTCGTCGAGGATCAGGACCCGCGGGTCGCCGATCAGTGCCGCGGCGATCCCCAGCCGTTGCCGCATGCCCAGCGAGTAGCCCTTGAATGTGCGGCGCCCCGCCGGGGTGAGACCGACGAGTTCGAGGACCTCGTCGGCGCGCTCCAGGGGGATGCCGACGGACTGGCAGATGATCCGCAGATGGTTGCGGCCGGTGCGGCCCCGGTGGGCGGCGCTTGTCTCCAGCAGCCCGCCGACATGGCGCAGCGGCTCCGGCAGGTCGATATAGCAGATGCCGCCGATGGTGGCGGTGCCCGCGGTCGGTGCGGCAAGGCCGAGGATCATGCGTAGTGTCGTGGTCTTCCCCGCGCCGTTGGGGCCCAGGAAACCTGTGACCCGGCCCGGCCGCACGACGAACGACAGGTCGTCCACTGCCGTGACTCCGTTATAACGCTTGGTCAGGCCGGAGACAACGATCTGACCGTCGAACGCCGGGCGCGGTGTTGCCGATCGCACGCCCTTGCCCGAGATCAGCGGTGGTAGGGCAGGATCCGTTCCGCCCATCGAGGGCGGCTCCTCCTGCCTCGCTTTATGGTTGCGGGTATACCACACGATGCTGCCGATAATGAGCAGAAGCAGGAGAACCAGCATCAGCGAACCCATCGCGGGGTGGGCCGGAGCGCGGTGGCGGTGTAGGTGGCTGGTCGATCGTCATGGGCCATGGCAGAACTCTAGGTAGTAAGAGCGCCCGGCAATAGGGGACGCGGCGTCACGGGGCCAGGGCACGCACCTCGCCGCATCGCTCCCCGTCCATCGCCGCGCGATGCACGGGTACCCCGGCTCGTCGGTCGCCACCCAACACCAGGGTGGCTCCCTCCTCCGCCTCGCGATGCACGCACCCCGACCCCGCTCCTTGATCCACGCCCCTACTGCCGGGCGCTCTGAGAGCGCCCGAGAATAGGACTGTCCGGATCGGGCGCGGATGAGCCGCTCCCTGACCGAACGCTCTATCCTCGGGCGCTCTCAGCGGTCGCCGCCGGGCCGCGATTGCCGCCAGGCTGGTGTGGCTGGTGTGGGGGAGTGTCCGCCGGATTGCAGGGCCCGCGGCGGAGTGCCGCGGGCTTCGCGATCCGGCGGATGGTGGTCAGCGCCAGTTGAAGAGCTGGCCGCGTACGGCGCCACCGGGGAACTGCGCGGTGTGCAGGTTGGTGTAGAAGTTCGAAGGCTGAGTTGCGATGTCCTTGACCAGCGCCGCGTCAAGGCCCGTGGCAGTGCCGGCGACTGCGAAGATCGTGCTGGGCATCGGGGTGGTGAAGAGCGGCACGACGACCGGGCCGTTGACCCCGAATGTTCCCTTGTGGATGTGGCCGAGGGTCGGTGAGATACCCAGCCAGGCGAAGGAATAGCCGACCTCTGTGTCCCGAGGATGGATGAACGCCACCGCCCGACCGGTCGGGTCGCCGACCGCCGGACCGCCGGCAACCGGGACCTCCTGGTCACCGGAGAGGAACGCCTTGCTTCCGCTGCCCCCGAGCAGGCTGAGCAGATCGGCGGGCGCATCCAGCTTGGTGAGCTGGCCGCGTACGGCGCCACCGGGGAATTCCTGTGTGTGCAGGTTCAGATAGAACCCGGCCGGGTCCGCGCGCAGCGCGTCCGCTATAGCTGGGTCGCTGACTGTTACAGCACCCGCATCCGCGGTCACCGTTTCTGGCACCGCGGTACCCCACAGCGCCACCTTGACATCGCCGTTGACGCCAGCGGCGCCTTGATGGATGTGACCGAGTGTCGGCGCGCCGATTCCCTTCCAGGAGAACGCGAAGGTCACGCGGTCACCCTGCAACCGGATGATGGCGGTGGCGCTACCGTCGGGATCGCCGACCGCTGGTTTGCCGGCAACCGGTACCTCGTTGGAGCCCTCCAGTTTGGCTTTGAAGAATACCGGCTTGAGCCGGGCGCGCCGGATGCCAGCGGCGCGATCTGGCCTGGCGGTGGTGCTTGTGACGGTCGTGTGGTCTGGCGTGTGCGGGGCCGCCTGGGCGGTTGCCTGCACCGCTGTGACACCGACCAAACCAAGACTGAGTGCCAGCGTCGACAGCGCTAAAGCGGGTGCTCGCATCTCCCATATCCTTTCGTACCGGTAGCTCCGTATAGAGTCCATTTGGCGGATCATCATAGACACGTGGCGCGGGCTGCCGTTGGTTCACCGCAGCTTGGTTCTGTCGTCCGTTGAACTGGGGCGGGGACGGCTACGTGTGAGTTCCGAATCCATCTCACCTGTCTGGAGGAAATCTCATGCGCACCCGGATGTTCTTACTCGGGGCACTCCTTGTCACCAGCCTCGCCGCCTGCGGTAGCGGATCCGGCCAGGGCCAGCACGACACCCCGGCTACCCCGGCCACCCAGGCCGCGGAGCCGGTAGCGGTCAAGATCGCAGATTCCAGCCTCGGGCCCATCCTGACCGACCAGGACGGACGGACTCTCTACGCCTTCGCTGAGGACAAGAACGGCACCAGCACCTGCACGGGCCAGTGCGTCGCCACCTGGCCCGCGCTGATCAGCCGCACCCCTGTCGTCGCCGGGACAGGCACCGACAAGGGGCTCCTGTCGCAGGTCACCCGGGCCGAAGGAACCAACCAGGCGGTTTACGGCGACTGGCCTCTCTACCTCTATGTCGGCGACATGGGACCCGGTGACGTCGATGGGCAGGGCGTCGACGGTGTCTGGTTCGTGATCGGCGCCGATGGGAAGCTGATCAAAACGACATCGTGACCGCCGGCCGCACGGTGCGGAATCGACCGCCAGCGTCGCCTCCGGGCATCGACAGCCATGTGTAGGGCCGGCAGCCGCGGGTAGCCCGGATCGTCGCGGGGCATCGGACCAGACATTGGCCCAGGCGGTCGGCGGGCGTTCGCACGACGGGTTTGCTACCGGTGACAGAAGTGGTCACCGGTAGTGAGCCATGCACACCACGTGCGCGCGGCGGCTGGCGATGGAGGCCCGCCGCCGGCCGCCACGGTGAACCGACGCGTTCGGGTGGCATTCGACCGGAGGCCAGGACCTGGAGGCCACCGGAGCTGGAGGCCACCGGATCCGGGTGGCGATACTCTCCTCATCGTGCTGAGAGAACTCGATCTGCGGGGAACCCTTCCCTCGCCGGTGCGGCTGCGTGGGCTGCTGCCCCGCGCGGCCCTGGACGTCGACGCGGCCTTGGACGCGGTTCGTCCTGTCTGTGACGATGTGCGTGACCGTGGTGACGCCGCGGTCCTCGACGCGGGCGAGCGCTTCGACGGGGTGCGCCTGGACGCGCTGCGGGTTACGCCCGCCGCGCTCACCGACGCGCTTGCGCACATCGGCACGGCCGTCCGGGACGCCCTGGCGGAGGCGATCCGCCGTACCCGGCTGGTCCATCGCGCGCAGTGCCGTGAACCGGTGACCGTCGAGGTGGCGCCGGGTACCCGGGTCACCGAACGCTGGATCGCGGTGGAGCGGGTCGGTCTGTACGTGCCGGGTGGGCGGGTCGCCTACCCGAGCAGCGTGGTGATGAACGTCGTGCCAGCGCAGGAGGCTGGTGTGGCCTCGCTTGCCGTGGCCTCGCCGCCACAGCGGGAGTTCGGTGGGCTGCCCCATCCGGTCGTTCTTGCCGCTTGCGCGCTACTGGGTGTGGACGAGGTGTACGCGGCGGGTGGCGCGCAGGCGATCGCGATGTTCGCGCATGGAACAGCCAGCTGCCCGGCTGTGGACGTGGTGACCGGGCCGGGCAACATCTACGTGACCGCGGCCAAGCGGCTGCTGCGTGGCCTGGTCGGAGTGGATGCCGAGGCCGGGCCGACCGAGATCGCGATTCTCGCCGACCATACCGCGGATCCCGCGTACATCGCGGCCGATCTGGTGTCGCAGGCCGAGCACGATCCGATGGCCGCCTGTCTGCTCGTCACCCCGTCCGTCGAGCTGCGCGACGCGGTCGTGGTCGAGCTGTCCAAGCGGGTGCCGGTGACCCGCCATCGCGAGCGGGTGGAGGCTGCCCTGGCCGGTCAGGGCGCGGTGGCTGTGGTCGACGATGTGGATGCGGGCCTGACCGTGGTCAACGCCTGGGCCGCCGAGCATCTGGAGATCCAGACCGTGGACGCGGCCACGGTCGCGGCCCGGGTCCGTAACGCCGGGGCTGTGTTCGTCGGGCCGTGGGCGCCGGTGTCGCTCGGTGACTATCTCGCCGGTTCCAACCATGTCCTGCCGACGGGCGGCACCGCCCGGCACAGCGGCGGGCTCGCGGTGGCCGCTTTTCAACGGCAGGTCCACGTAGTGGAGTGCGACCGTGCGGCGCTCGCCCAGGTGGCTCCCTGGATCGCCGCGCTCGGTGGCGCTGAGGATCTCATCGCTCACGTCGACGCGGTGGAGGCGCGTCTGCGTTGACCGGGGCGGCGGGCTCGGCCACCAGCTGGCGGCGACGGACCTTACCGGACATGGTCCGTGGCAACCGGTCGGTGAACCGCACTGACCGGGGGCAGAGGCCGGCGCTCAGATGCCGCGCCGCGTGGGTGAGCAGCGTCGCCTCCAGCGCGCTGCCCGGCTGGTGGCCCAGGGCTGGGACAACCACGGCCTGCGCGACCGTACCGCCCGTCGGGTGAGCCAGCGGCACGACCGCGACATCGGTGACAGCGGGATGCAGCCGCAGCACGGATTCGATCTCGTACGGAGAGATCCTCCGGTCGAACGACTTGAACATCTCGTCACGGCGTCCAAGCAGGCGAATCCATCCGTCCGGGCTCATCTGCGCCATGTCCCCGGTGCGGTATCTGCCGCCAGCCCGGATGCCAGCGGTTCGCTCGGCGTCGTCGAGGTAGCCGGCCATCACACCGACCGGCCCCGTCGCCAGGTCCACGCACAGCTCGCCGCATCCGGCGGCATCGGGATCTTCCAAGGTGATCTGGTAACCCGGGAGCGGTTTGCCAACCCAGCCCGGTCGTGGCCGCAGCCCGGGTGTGGTGCCGACCAGGGCGGTCGTCTCAGTCTGGCCGTAACCATCACGGACCGGCACCTGCCACGCGCCGCGGATGGCGTCGGCGAGATCAGGTTCAAGCGGCTCGCCGGCACTGAGCGCCTCACGCAGCGCCGGGCGTGCCGACCGCAGATACGGGCGCATCCCGCGCCATACGCTCGGCGGCGCGCAGAAGGTGTCGATACGCAGCTCCACGAGCAGGCCTGGCAGCCCTCCCAGCATGAGTGTTTCCGCACGCGGCGCGACGACCGTGGCTTCGGCGCTCCAGGGGACAAAAAGACTGCTCCATGAATGCTTGGCCCAGCCGGGGGCGGAGATGTTCACATGTCTGTCCCCGGGAAGAAGGCCATTCCAGTACATGCTGGACAGATGCCCGACGGGATAGCTGCTGTGGGTGTGGGCCACCAGCTTCGGGCGGTCGGTTGTACCAGAGGTGAAATAACAGAAGGCGACATCGTCCGCTGGAGTCGGCGCGGCCGGGGTGAATGCCGTCGCCGCGGACAGGCTGTCGTCATAGGAAGCCCAGTTCGGAACATCACCGGGAACGGCTATCCGGACGCCGGGGAGAGTGATTCCGTCGAAACGCCCGGCGGTGTCCGCGCGGCAGACCAGATGGCGAATTCTTCCGCGGCTGACACGGTCGGCGGCTTCCGGTGCGGTCAGGTTCGGATAGGTGGGGATGAGCACCGATCCGAGCTTGAGACAGGCGAGCACGCACTCCCACAGCTCCCGCTGCTGGCCAAGGACGATCATCACACGGTCTCCCCGCGCGACACCGAGGCCCCGCAACCAGTTCGCGGCCGCGTTGGAACGGGCCGACATCTGCGCATAGCTGACCGTGGCTGTGTCACCATTCGGGTCAAACAGCTCGAGAGCGGGCCGGTCGTTGTCCCGCGCCACGACGTCAAACCAGTCGAGCGCCCAGTTGAACGTGGCCGGGCGCGGCCACGCGAACGCGGCGCGGGCGGCATCGTGATCAAGTCTCAGGCGGATGAGGACATCCCGGGCGGCACGAAACCACTCGGTCGCTCCGGCCGGGTCCGCGCGGGGGCTGTCTGGCACATGTGTCGTGGTCATGGCCGGCTCGTCGGTATGAACGGCTGCCGGCTGGTCACATCCGCGGGTGACGCCAGCACGTCGCCGGCTATGCTGTCCGCGTCCGCCATGAACTCACCCCATGGGCCAGGCCGGCTGCTGCCGACCTGGGTGAACCACCGGGTATGTTCGGACGGAATACCGAGAACGTACAGCCCGGGCTGTGGCACACCATTCCCGCCAACGGGGTGGAAGGGCGCGCCGGTCACCCAGACACCGCCGGTGTCATAGGATTTTCCCGCTCCGCTGTTTATATAGCTGGTGAACGTCCCGGTTCGCACCAGCTGACGCAGCAGCGGTGACTGCGCGCGCCGCAGATCCGGCTCGGGAATCCGGGCGTCAATCACCGTGTCCAGCCGGACGCGGGCACCCTCGACCTGTTCGGAGTCCGCGAAGAAACAGCCTTCGGTGTCATCGATGTCGAAGACGGCCGCGGGCCCGACAACACGTAGCACACCGCAGCGCATGAGCGCGAGGAACTGGCGCAGCCGTATGAAAGGCGGTCCCGTCGACACGAGGGAACATATGGGCGCGAACCAGCCGAGGAAGTCCTCGCGATGGGACGCTGGTGTCAGGCCGGCATAGCTCACCGCTGCCCGGATAACGGAGCGGACGTCTCGCAGGACGTCGAGCGCGGCCTTCACCGGCCCGTCGACGTTACCCAGTTCGGCGGCAGCGACATCGGCTCGGATAAATTCAGCGAGCGCTTCCTGGAAAGCCTGCGGACTGGTGAACCGCCGGCCCGCGAACGGCCGGGCGCACTGCGGGAGGTCCAGTTTCGGCAGATCGCCGACGTCGAAACGGCATGCCTGCGCGGACAGGGCCTCCCGCGGTGGCGTGTCGCGGGCCGAGATGATTACGGCATCGCTGAACATGGCGGCGATTTCAGCGCCGAACCGGTTGCGGATCTCGGTGGCGTAGTAGACCAGCTCGACTTCGGCCAGGAGCCAGGGCAGCACGTCCTCGCGAAAGTCCAGTGTCCCCGCCGGCGCGCCGCTGTGATTCTTCGCAGCGTGAACAGGCGTGGCTGATAGGCATGATCGAAGCTCTTTTGGTTACGTCCCCGTGCGGCGACTGGAACACCACCGCGCGAGCCGGCGACGATGAACGGCTCCCGCCCGCTCGGCATATAACGCAGCTCATCGGGGCCGCACACGAAACGGCCGCCCCGGCCCACCGTCAGCCACGCCGTGACGTCGTGGAAGGCCAGTCCCAGCCCGATTACCCCCACCGTTGACGCGGCCGGGAGCGTATCGAGAGCCATATCCGCCGCCGAGTCGGCTCGGACGTACCGGGCGCCGCCGCGGGTGGCGAATGCCGACAGGCGGCGCTGGTTTTCGTCCAGCGCCGGCAGGGTATGACCGGTACAGATGACAACCCGATCGGCAAATATCTCGGTTCCGTCCGCCAGCCCCAACCGGAACTGTCCGTCGTGTTGCCGGTCGAGGCTGTCCACACGCCCGCGGACACCGACGAAGCGGATGCCGGCAGGCAGGCTGTTCCGCACCGCGTCGAGGACGAAACACAGGTATTGCCCGTAGCTCTGGCGGGGCGCGTACCCGTACGGATCCGCGTTCTGCGCACCGGACGCGCACCACCATTCCCCGAAGCTCGGTCCCGCTCCAGGCCGGGGCGGGCCGCTGTCAGGCGGGCCCGAGAACATGGTCACCTCGCCGGCGGGTGTGTTCATCAGCAACCACTCGGGCTGATCAGGCCGCCATATCCGGCCGGCACCGACGTGTTCCTGGTCGATCGCGTACAGTTCGATGCCGCGGATCGGTCGGGTGTCCGCGCAGCGGGCCGCGATCCTCTCGATCACGGCTGTGCCTCGGGGCCCGGTACCGATCACCGCGATCCGCAGTGGCCGGGGCGATCCAGGCACCGCCACAGTGGCCGCCTGCTGAGCGGCACGATCGTTTTTTCGGGCGGTGTAGGAGAGCATCTCCAGCAGCTGGCCCGCGCTTATCGCCGCGCTTATCGCCGTGCTTGTCGCCGTCGTCGCCGACGGGTGCTGGTTCGGCAGCGGAAGCCCCCCGACCTCGGCCCAGCGCAGCCGACCGTCAGAGGCAATCATGGACCGGGCGATTCCCGGGTTGTCAGCGTGCAGGCAGAACGGCACATCCAACAGCCCGTGCGCGAAGGCGCGCAGCAGCGCCTGGCCGATGTCGTCGCACAGGCCCATAACAGCGTCGACAATACGTTTGGCCTCGTCGAACACCTCCCCGTAGTCCACCTCGGACAGGGTCGGCAGGCCGGCCGCCTCACGCGCGATGCCAGCGCGCAGGGCGGCGGCCGTCAGGGCCGAGATGTTCTCCGGCACCGCCGGTATTCGATGCGCCTCGGCCGCTGTCTTGACTATCAGCCGTTCCGCGCCCCCGCACACCGCGATGTCGACGCTGCTTTCCAGCAGGCGCCGCGCGCCAGCGGCGCTGGCCGGGTAGACACCCATATAGGTGTAAAGCACGATGTGTGACTCGACATCCGGCGGAAGCAGGGCCGTGGCCAGATGGCGTAGCGCGGCCAGCGCCTCGATGTCCTGCACGGGGTGGGTCTGCTGGGCGTAGCTGAGCGAGATGCTGTCCACACCATGCTCGACGAAGAAGAGCGCTTCCAGCAGGCTCATCGCGACCAGCAGGGACGGCGGGCACAGCTGGCCCATCAGGCATCCACCGAAGGTCTCCAGATGCGCTCGGAGCCCGGCCGTCCGACAATCGGCGGCGAACTGGCGCGTGGCGGTCCTCCACTGGCGCACCGACCGGGCCAGTGGGGTCCGTCCATAGGGGAGGCAGTAGGACACCGGACCGCCTTCGGTCGCGGACAGACCGGCCAGGAGCATGTTCGTGAAGATCTCGGCTGGCGCGGCTGACCCGTGCCGGACCTGGACGGGAATCTTTCCACGGGCGGCCGTGACCACCATCGCCGTGATGCGCGGACCGTGCGCGACGATGGGAAAGCCGTTCAGGGACTCGCCGCCCGCGGCCAGCGCCCGCTGGGCCGCCGCATGATCGCCGACCCGGGTGTAGCTGTCGAGCGTGATCGTGCCGACGGTGGGCGCATCGATGGAACCGACCGCCTGGATGCCGGCGGCCATCTGTGCCGGGTCGGGCATGCCCATACGCGGCTGGACAACCAGCCGGCCGGCAGCCGCGTGGAATCGAACGTAGGAACCGAGGTCCGCCGGCAGCAGGAGGGTCATGCCGCACCTTTCCCCAGCTCGGCTCGGGTACCGAGGGCCAGCAGGAGACCGGGCAGAGTTCGGGGGTCGGTCCGCTCGTCGCACACGGTGTCGAATCCGGCGTCGAGGAGCTCGGCCGATATTCCTTTTCCAGCGTCCCCGTGTATTCCCAGCCGCCCTCCGATGATGGCCGGTATATATCGGGTGGATGGCGCTGTCCGGATCTGGCGGATCAGCCGTGCCCCGTCCATCCGCCCGTGGCCGTTCACGGTACTGACGACCAGGGCATCGGGCCGGAGCGCCGTGATGGAGGACAGCACGAGGTCGTCCGGTACGCACGGGCCGAGATTGTGAACCTGGTAGCCCGCCTCTTCGAGAAGGAGATGCAGGAATACCAGATTCCAGGTGTGGGAGTCTGAGGAGACAGTGGTCAGCAGCACCTGCCGGCTCGGTATGGTGGGCGTGTTCACCGGACGATCGATTCCTCGGCCGTCGAGGCAGCCGGACGTGCGTGGGTGCCTGTCGTGGCGGTCTCGGCCGTGTTCCTGATCTCACCCGCCGACGGCTCTCTCGCCACCGCGGGCTTGCTGCGGATCGCCAGTACCGTGCAACCCAGCCTGCTGGACATCTGATGCCGCGTTCCCGGGCCTTCGACCACCAGGTCACCGGCGCTGAACGACCGCCCGTCGCTGCGGTCGAGGGTGCCGTCGAAGACGAGCATCAACTCGTAGCCAAGGTGCTCGTGGAAATCTCCGTGCGCGCCGGGGGGAAATCGTAAAAGCAGCCCGGCGGAGTCCTCACCGCCATCGTCCGGAGCCCACAGGATGTGGTGTTCGACCCCGGCTCGTCCCGGCTCCACCCATGGAGTCCAGGTGAGTTCGGACATCTCGAAGCCGCTGCGGAAGACGTTCCTGACAACGTGATCATGCATGACCTGGCCCTCCGTCGGTGCTCTGCCGCGGACTACGGCGCGTTTCGGAAGTCGTCGTTTGATCGGGGAGCCGCGTTCAGGTGGTTGCTGGCAAGGGCACGGGCTACCCCGATACCGGATGAGTGGTATATGGGATGGCTGAGAACGCGGCCAGGGCCGCCTGGGCATGGCGAACCGGACAGGCGGCTTTCGAAACACGCTCTGGCCACGGTCTGGGCAGGAGCACCCCACCCAGACCCCCAACACCACCCACCCTCACACACCC
>NZ_CAKJTL010000115.1:2117-12524 GCF_917627385.1 Protofrankia sp. CiT1 | reverse complement strand
CCCGCCCACGGCGCTGGACGTGCCGGCCGTTCTCGGCGCGGTCCGCCCTGTCCACGCCCACGCGGTGGAGGTGTACGTGCGATGACCGCACATGCGATGGCAGAGCATGATTCATCTTCCGGTGGTGGGCCGGTGGCCAGGGCCGAGGCCGCATGACACGCCCGCTGACCTTCGACGAACTGCCATTGCGCGACGACCTGCGGGGCCAGGCGCCGTACGGCGCCCCGCAACTCGACGTTCCGGTGCTGCTCAACACCAACGAGAATCCGCATCCGCCGTCCGCGGGCTTGGTGGACGCCATGGGCAAGGCCGCGGCGCTCGCGGCCACCGAGGCCAACCGGTACCCCGACCGCCAGGCTGAGGCGCTTCGGGCGGATCTCGCCTACTACCTCACCCCGGACGCCGGTTTCGGGCTGCGTACCGATCAGGTGTGGGCGGCGAACGGGTCGAACGAAGTGCTCCAGCAGCTGTGTCAGGCGTTCGGCGGGCCCGGCCGAGTCGCGCTCGGTTTCGAGCCGTCCTACACGATGCACCGGCTTATCGCGATGGCGACCGGGACTGGCTGGGCCGGCGAGCCCCGTGAACCCGACTTCACCATCACCCCGGCCGCGGTGACCGAGGCGATCCGCCGGCATCGGCCCTGCCTGGTCTTCCTCACGTCGCCGAACAACCCCACCGGCACCGCGCTGCCGAACGACGTGCTGGCCGCCGCGTGCGCCGCCGTCGACGAGACCGGTACCGGCATGGTTGTCGTGGACGAGGCCTACGCGGAGTTCAGGCGGGCCGGGGTCGCAAGCGCTCTCGCCCTGCTGCCGTCACGGCCGCGGCTGGTGGTGACCCGGACGATGAGCAAGGCGTTCGCGCTCGCCGGCGCCCGGGTCGGTTATCTTGCCGCGCACTCGGCCGTCATCGACGCGTTGCAGCTCGTGCGTCTGCCGTACCATCTGTCCACCTTCACGCAGGCGGTCGCGCGCACGGCGCTCGCGCACGCCGACGAGCTGCTCGGCACCGTCGAGGCGGTGAAGGCGCAACGGGACCGGATGGTGGCCGAACTGACCGGGCTCGGTTGCGCAGTGGCGCCCAGCGACGCGAACTTCGTGCTGTTCGGGCGGTTTCCCGATCAACGCGCGGCCTGGCAGGCATTGCTCGACGCGGGCATCCTCGTCCGCGACGTCGGCCTGGCTGGCTGGCTGCGGGTCACCGCCGGTCTTCCCAGCGAGGTCGACGCCTTTCTCGCGGCCGTCGGCGTGCTGCTGGCCGACCCGGCCACGACGCCGGCGTGCTCCGATCACCCGGCGGCCACCCGGCAACCGGCTTCCGGGAAGGCAGGGCACGCATGAGCCGCACCGCCCGGATCGAACGCAAGACCCTGGAGTCGCACGTCGTCGTCGATCTGGACCTCGATGGCACGGGCGTGTCGTCGTCGTTCACCGGGGTCCCGTTCTTCGACCACATGGTCAGCCAGCTTGGCAAGCACGGCGGGTTCGACCTGACCGTGCGTACCCGCGGCGATCTACACATCGACGCGCACCACACGGTCGAGGACACCTCCATCGCGTTCGGTGAGGCGCTGCGCGAGGCGCTCGGCGACAAGACCGGGATCCGGCGGTTCGGTGATGCGCTGGTACCCCTGGATGAAGCGCTGGTGCAGGCGGCGGTGGACCTGTCCGGCCGGCCGTACTGCGTGGTCGTCGAGCCGGAGCTGATCGAGCTCATCGGCACCTACGACACGACGCTGACCCGTCATGTGTTCGAGTCGATAGCCGCCGCCGCGCGGATCGCGCTGCACGTGCGGGTGGTGTCGGGGCGCAACGCGCACCATGTGGTCGAGGCGCAGTTCAAGGCCGTGGCACGGGCGCTGCGGGACGCGGTGGCCCGCGATGGGCGGGTGGCCGGCGTGCCATCCACCAAGGGCGTTCTGTGACCGGGGTGAGGACCGTGACCGGGGCACGCGTCCCGCGCGGGGGATGGCGGTGACGGCTCCGAAGGTGGCTGTCCTCGACTACGGATCGGGGAATCTGCGCAGCGCGCAGCGGGCGCTTGCGCGGGTCGGTGCCGACGTGACCGTGACGTCCGACCTGGCTGCGGCCAGGGCCGCGGACGGGCTCGTGGTGCCCGGGGTGGGTGCTTTCGCCGCCTGCATGGCCGGGATCACCGCGGTCGGCGGGGCGGCGGTCATCCGTGAGCGTGTCGCCCGCGGGCGTCCGGTCCTCGGGATCTGCGTGGGTATGCAGGTTCTCTACGACCTGGGAGACGAGCACGGGGTGCGGACCCCGGGGCTCGGCGTGCTCACGGGCGAGGTACGGCGTCTCGCCGCGCCGATCCTCCCGCATATGGGCTGGAACACGGTGGCCCCGCCGGCCGGCACGGTGCTGTTCGACGGGCTGCCCGAAGCCGTCCGGTTCTACTTCGTCCACTCGTACGCGGCCAAGCCGACGCCCGAGGACACCGTGGCCGAGCATGGTGAGCCTTTTGCCGCCGCGGTGGAGCGGGGGCCGCTGTGCGCCACCCAGTTCCATCCGGAGAAGTCCGGAGACCCCGGTCGGCAGCTGCTCGCCAACTGGTTGGGCACGCTGCGTTAGCCCGCGTGGCTGACGTGATCAACAACGCAGGCTGTGGCGGGGGATAGGGCCGGGTCTGCCCGCCGTGTGCCGATCCGCGCTGGTTCCATGGTGGGGTGGGGGTAGCCGTCCCGGAAGGAGCGCGCGGTGGTCCCGTCCCATCGGGTCAATGCTCACGCAGGCCGCTTCGACCCACGTAGCCATGATCTTGTCCATGACCCGTATCCGGTCTTCGCCGAGCTTCGGGCCGCCGGCCGGCCGGTGTGGAACGACGACCTCGGGATGTGGCTGGCGGCCCGCTACCGTGATGCCGACGCGGTGGTGCGCCACCGTGGGCTGGGCCGGATCTGCCAGCCACGCCTGCCCGAGGAGCTGTGGGCCGGTTTCAACAAGCTGGAGCGGGACTCCATCCTGGGCTGTGAGCCACCGAAGCACACCCGGTTGCGCGGGCTGCTCGGTAAGGCGTTCGCCCGTGGCAACATCGAACGGCTGCGGCCGCACATCCGCGAGCTGTGCCAGGTCCTGCTCGACGGAATCGAGGCGCGGGCGCGCGACGGGCAACCGTTCGACCTGATCGCCGAGTACGCTGAGCCGCTCCCGGTGATGGTCATCGCGGAGCTGCTCGGTATTCCCGACAGCGACCGGCACCTGCTACGCCCGTGGTCGGCCGATCTGGTGAAGATGAACGAATACGAGCGCAGCCCCGCGCAGGAGGCCGCGGCACGGGTGGCGGCCGCCGAGTTCAGCGCCTACGTACACGCCCTTGCCGCCGAGCGTCTCCGGCGTCCGGACGATGACCTGATCACCCATCTCGTCCAGGCGGAGCAGGAGGGCGACCGGCTGGCCGAGGACGAGCTGGTCGCCACCGTTGTGGTGTTGCTCAATGCCGGGCACGAGGCCAGTGTCAACTGCCTCGGCAACGGCATGGTGGCGTTGCTGAGCCACCCCGAGCAACAGCGGCGCCTCGCCCGCCAGCCGGCGGAACTGGCCGCCACCGCGGCCGAGGAGTTCCTGCGTTTTGACTCGCCGTTGCACCTTTTCGAACGGACCGCCATGGCCGACGTGGAGATCGGTGGGGTCGTCGTGCGGGCGGGGGAACGGATCGCGGCGCTGCTCGGTTCGGCCAACCGCGATCCCGAGGTCTTCGAACGGGCCGACGAGTTCGATGTCGGCCGGGAACCGAATCCGCACGTCGCTTTCGGCGGCGGCGTCCACTTCTGCGTGGGGGCGCCGCTGGCCAGGGTGGAGCTCGAGACAGCCCTGCGCAGCCTGCTGGAGCGCTACCCGACGCTTTCCCTGGCTGGTACCCCTGTCCGGCGCCCCACGTTTGTGCAACGTGGCTGGTCCTGTATTCCCGTCACGGTCTGAATCACCGTTCTCCGCTGGGTTCCTCCGGCGGAGATCATCATCGCTGTCATTGTGATCGCCGTCATTGTGGTGGGAACGGGGCGCTGGGCGCACGGGAGAGAACATTGCCGTGCGCCCGGCAGCCTATGACACCAGGTGGTTGCCGCTCAGCCGGCCAAGAAATTCGGTGTTGTCGTAAAAGTGCTCGACCTCGAGCAGTCTGAGGTCGTCGGCGACGCGGGCCACGCTGACACCGAACATCTCGATGCGTTCACCGGTCGGCTCGAACCCTTTGTAGGGTCCGCTGAAGGTACCCCAGTGGCGCCACTTGAAAGTGATTACAGGCGGCGGTGAGTAGACCTCCAGGATCTCCCAGAAGAAGCCGCCGGGAAGGGCCTTGAGGAAGACCTGATGGGAGGATTCGAAGGTCTCGTCGCTCGCCGAGTAGTAGGGGTTCTCACCTATGAGGATGTTGTAACTGCCTCTTTCAACGAGGTCCTGGCTGTTTGCCCAGGGGCCTCCGTTGACGCGGGTACGGAACTGGTCGGTGACCATGCTGACCCACTGGGCCGGGTCTTTCTTGTGGGAGACCTCCATCTCGAAGACCTGGACCACGCGTTCGACGATGTCGGCCAAGGACCCCTTGGCGTGCTCGTGGGTGCGTTCCTGGGGCATTGTCACTTTTGACAGATGGTAGTCGGGTGGCTCGCCGCCGCGCCACCGCACGCCAGCGGAACCAGCGATGACCGCGTCCCGGCCCTGTACATGCAACGGCTGGTCCGCTGTCTGGTCCGTTGCGTTCCTGTCGTTCACCATGTTGCTCCTTCTGCCGTCCGGGCGGTGTCAGGATGCGTCGAGCGCCGTCGTGGAGGTCTCCGAAGCGGGATGGGATCCGGCGCGCGGTCGATTCGTGCCACATACGTCGGTGCGGGTTAGCGTGACGTCCGGACGTTCCGGACGCTCTGAACTTCCGCCTCCCCGGCATGCTACAGCTCATGATAATTATGGGAAAATGGGGCGAAAGTCCTGAGCCGGGTGAACTTATGAATATCCGGAGGTAGCAGAGTGCCAGGGCGTGCCGGCGACCAAGGGCATAGTCAGGGCCACCGTCAAGAAGGTGGCGGCCGCGACGCGTGTGGTATATGCGCGATCTTCGCCCCACTGGATCCAGGCTTCGGGCCGGGCCGGATCGTAGCCCTCCGGCTGGGTAGGAAAGCGTTATGCGGATGGTGGGAAACGTTTTCTGGCTGTTGTTCGCCGGGTTTGAGCTGGCTGTTGGTTATCTTGTCGCTGGTATTGTGTGTTGCCTGCTGATTGTGACGATCCCGTTCGGGATCGCGGCTTTCAGGCTGGCGGGTTACGTCGTCTGGCCCTTCGGCCGGGTCGTGGTCGACCAGCCCGGTGACGCTCCGGTCATGCTTTTCCTGGTCAACCTGCTGTGGTTCTTGATCGCTGGGTGGTGGCTCGCGATCGGTCATTTGATCTTCGGCCTGGTGCTGTGTGTGACAATTATCGGCATCCCGTTCGGTGTGGCGTCGTTCAAGATGGTCCCGCTGGCGATCGCGCCACTGGGCCGGCGGGTCGTCCCGTTCCGGGATCTTGACCCGCATGTCCGGGTCGCGGCATCCGTCTACCGGTGATGGTGGTTGTGGGTGCCGCGAGCCCGCCCACATATATGATCATGAATGGCTCGGGCTGGCGTCGGTCCGCCCGGACCCCCAGCCGCCCGGACCCCCGGACGGTTGAGTGATTGATGAGACTTGACGTGAGGGTTGGCTGCTGATTGTCTCTCTGATGTCCGAGTGCTGGAAGCCGGTGTGAATCCGGCGCGGTCGCGCCACTGTGACCGGCCCGCCCACAAGGAGCGACGTCGGGAGTCAGACCCATCGCCGGACATGTCCTGCCGAGTGGAACGCGTGATTCCTGTGGAGGTCTCGCAATGGCATCTGCACTGGCGTATTCTGCCGCCAACGTTCCGGCCGCGCCCGCGGCCCTGCCGACGATCCCGTTGCGTGAGCTGGCCCCATTTGCGATCTTCGGCTCGGTCCTGGCGCTGCTCCTGCTGTACTTTGTCGGCGCCGAGCAGGGCGCGGTATCGCTTGTGGGCGGCAGCTATGTCCACGAGTTCGTGCACGACGCCCGTCATCTGCTCGGCTTCCCCTGCCACTGAGCGGGCGCCGAGATGGTTCGCGCCCTGTTGATTCGTGGGATGTTGGTGGGCGTGGTGGCCGCCGTGTTTTCCTTCGCCGTCGCCAAGGTCTTTGGGGAGAGCGAGGTCGGGCGCGCGATCGCCTTCGAGTCGGCGCGGGAAGCCGCCGAGGGTGTACACGGAACAGAACTCGTTCCCCGGGCGCTGCAGAACACCATCGGCTTGCTGACGGGCCTGTTGGCGTTCGGTGTCGCGCTCGGCGGCCTCTTCTCCCTTGCCTATGCCTGCGCACAGGGCCGCCTCGGCGCGCTGGGGGCGCGCGGGACGGCGGCGTTCGTGGCGCTCGCGGGATTCGTGGGAATGTACCTTGTGCCTGCCCTGAAATATCCGGCCAACCCGCCGTCCATCGGTAATCCGGACACCATCGGCGAACGCACCAGCCTGTATTTCACGATGATGTTGATTGCGTTGTCGGTGGTCATCGGCGGTTGCGTGACGGCTCGGCGGCTCACGGCGAGGTTCGGTGCCTGGGACGCGGCATTGCTGGCCCTGGCCGGTGGGCTGGTGATAGTCGGGCTGGCCTATTACCTCCTGCCGCAGGTGCACGAGACCCCGGACGCTTTTCCCGCTGATGTGCTGTGGCGGTTCCGCGTCGCCTCATTAGCGATCAACGTGACGCTCTGGGCGACGATCGGCCTGTTGTTCGGGGCGCTGACCGATCGCGCGCTGCGGGCTTCGGCAGCGGCTGGCTCGCCGGGGGGCCGCGGCGCGCCCGGGGCTGGATCGCTGGTCGCCACCGAGGCATGACCGGTCCTGGCACCGGCCCGCCGCGCCTCACGCTGATCAGTCACGCGCCGACCGCCGCGACGCGGGCCGCGCGCTTCCCGAGTGATGAAGGACTCGACGCCGGGGAGCTGCGCCGCTTCGCGGCCGTCGGAGCCCGCCGTGCTGACCTCGTGTTGTGTGACACGTCGCTGCGTACCCGTCAGACAGCGGACGCGCTCGGCCTGGCCGGCGCCACAGCTGATCCGGCACTGCGTGACCTGGATATGGGGGACTGGCGGGGGCGCGCGCTTGCGGAGATCCCATCAGCCGATCTTGCGGCCTGGGTCGGTGACCCGGCCCAGGCGCCGCACGGTGGCGAGTCCGTGGCCGAGCTCATCGGCCGTGTCGGGCAGTGGCTGGCGCGCGGCGCGCGGGTATCGGGACGCACCATCGCGGTGACGCATCCGGCCGTGATCCGCGCCGCGTTGGTCGCGGTGCTGCGGTCGCCAGCGGAGGTGTTCTGGCGTATCGACGTCCCGCCACTGTCCACGACGTTCCTGCACGGGCGTGCGGGTGATGTCTGGAACCTGCGGCATGCCTGCCTGCCAATAACCGGGGAAATGACCGCGACAGGCGCACCGGATGAGCGGGAGACGAGTGCCGCGGTAACACCTACCACGGCATAGCCGTGCCGCCGTGCCGCCGTGCCAATGATCACGATCGTGATATCGCGGTCACGGTATGGATGCGTCACCGGCATATGTTGATGATCAGTTTCCGGTCGACCGGTAGTGCCGCAGGCCAGTACGCCATGCGGCCGCGGCGAGCGCGAGCCCGGCGGCGGCGACCAGCGGTGAGGCGAAGCGGACCATGATCGGCAGGCCGAGCGGGTCGGGCTTCGCGAGCACGTACAGCGCGGGCTGCCAATTGAGGAAGGCCAGCGGCACGATGAAGGTCAGCGTCCGCATGCCCTGCCGTCCATACAGCGACATCGGGTACTGCGTCAGGAAGTTGCCGCCGTAGGTGACCGAGTTCATCGCCTCCGCTGTCTGCTGGACGAAGAACTGGACGGCCGCACCGATGATCCAGATCGCGCTGAACAGGGCGACACCGGCTGTCAGCAGCACGGGTACGAGCAGCACCCGGCCCATGTTCCACGGGACGTCCAACCCGGCGATCGCAAGCCCGAGTACCCCAAGCCCCTGAGCGAGGCCACCGAGCCGACGTGGTGAAAAGCCGTCCGTGGCGACCTGGACAAGCAGCCCGACCGGCCGGACCAGCATCACGTCGAGGCTGCCGTCGCGGATGCGTTCGCCGATGCGCTCCATCGACCCGAAGAGCAGATTGGACACGGCGAACGAGGTGGCGGATGTTCCGTAGAGGAAGGCCACCTCGGCGAGGCTGAAGTCGGCGAGCCGGGGCACGTTTGTGAACAGCACTTTGATCACCGCGATGTCAAGGCCGGTCGCGAGAAACTGTCCCATCGTCAGCAGCAGCACCGATGCGCGGTACTGCCAGGATGCCCGCGTCCACATCCCGGCGAACAGGAGGTACTGGCGTACCAGGAGGAAGCGGTCATGGTTTCCGGCCGCCGCATGTCTTTCCGGTTCCAGCCGGGGCGCCGGGCCGGCGTTCTCACCCACCCTGGATCACCAGCTTCCGGGTGGCCTGAGCGGTGAGAAGGCCACCGATCCCGAACAGCGCGGCGGCCCACGCGGCCTGGAAGGCGAGCCCCGTGAACAGCGACGTGTCCGTACGCTTGCCCAGAAAGATGTCCGCTGGTATTTGCATCATGGCGGCGAACGGCAGGGCCTGGGCCGTGGCCCGCAGCGCGGCGGGCATGATGGCAAGAGGGACGGAGACACCGGAGAAGAACACCGCGCACAGGGTGTAGGCGTTTTCCAGACCGCGTTGATCGAGTAGCCAGAACGAAGCGAGAGCGATCAGATAACGCAGCCCGAAGCTGACCAGGAAGCCCAGCATGATGGATAACGCGAACAGCCCCCAGATGGTCGGGTCGTTGGTGATGCGCAGGTCGAACAGGACCGCGGCGACCGCCATCGGCGGCACCCCGCGGACGACCAGCTGGACGGCGCCGCGCCCGGCGTCATCCGCCAGCCACCAGGCCTGGAGGTTCACCGGCCTGGCCAGGTCCACGGCCACAGCGCCGGAGCGGATGCGTTCCGGCAGCTCGATGCCGCCGCCGAACAGCGCCATGGATGTGATCAGCGCCTGTCCGAGAAACACGAACGTGACCACGCCGGCAGTGTCGTACCCACCGAGACCTGGCCGTTGGCTCCAGACCTGGAGCAGGACGTAGGCGCGAATGATCCCGAAAACGGTGTTGGTGAATGCTCCGGCGGCGGTCGCGGCTCGGTAGCTCGCGTATCGGCGGGCGCTGCATCGGGTGACGGTGAGGTAGGTGATGAGTGGGGCTGTCATCGTGATCAGGTCATCACCGTGCGGTTGTCGGGTTGGGTTTCGGGCCGGTCTGGCTGGGCAGGGGCGTCCCGCTCATGCCCGCGGCGTAGAGCTGGGCGATGACGTCTTCGATCGCGGGCTCCCGGATGGACAGGTCCACCAGGGGGTAGCGGTTGGCGATCGCGGTGACCAACGGTGCCGCGCTTGCCGCTGTGGGGAACGCCAGCCACTGGCGTGGCCCGTCGACCCGCACCACCCTGGCACCAGCGACGTCGATCGGCGGGTGCGGTCCAGAAAGATCGACGATCAGAGTGCGTTCGCCACCGATGCGGGCGCGCAGATCGGTCAACAGCCCGTCGAAGCCGAGCCGGCCCTGATCGATGACCAGCACTCTGGGGCACAGCTGCTCGATGTCGGTCATGTCGTGGGTCGTGAGCAGGACCGTTGTCCCGTGTTCGCGGTTGAGGCCGGTAAGGAATTCGCGCACCGCGGTCTTGGACACGACATCAAGACCGATTGTCGGCTCATCAAGGTAGACGATTTCGGGGTCATGCAGCAGCGCGGCGGTGAGATCGCCGCGCATGCGCTGGCCTAATGACAGCTGGCGGACGGGGGTGTCGAGGAAAGGAGCCAGTTCGAGGATGTCGACGAAACGGTCCAGATTCTGTCGAAATCGGGCGGCTGGAACATGATAGATATGCCGGAGCAGGTTGAAACTGTCCCGCAGCGGCAGGTCCCACCACAGCGTTGTGCGCTGTCCGAAGACCACCCCCAGGCGATGGGCCAGCTGCATCCGCTGCCGGGAAGGATCAAGACCGCTGACCCGGATGCGGCCGGTGGTGGGCGTCAGGATTCCGATGAGCATTTTGATGGTCGTGGACTTGCCGGCGCCGTTCGGGCCCAGATACCCGACCATCTCGCCGGCCCGGACACGGAAGGTCAGATCGGTTACGGCCGGCACGTCCACTCGTTCGCGGCGAAACCGGCCGGCCCTGCGCCGCAGCACGAACGTCTTCTCGACCTCGGCGACGTCGATCACGGTATCGGTATCGGCGTGGTGCGGGTGAGCTGTGCTCTGCCGCCCATCGTGTGGATCATCGGTCTGGCCTGCGGACGGCTGGCGCGGCACGGTCACAGTCAATGATCATAGCGGTGTCGTTGTCT
>NZ_CAKJTL010000115.1:0-1737 GCF_917627385.1 Protofrankia sp. CiT1 | reverse complement strand
CTCTGGACGAACTTCCGGCGGCGACCACTAAGAGCGACCGGCAATAGGGGACGCGGCGTCGCGGGGCCAGAGCACGCACCCCAGCCCCGCTCCTTGATCCACACCCCTTATTGCCGGGTGCTCTTACGGCGACGTTGGATCCGGCGGTGGCCGGGCGTGACCGGATGCGGGGCTGGACAAGTCGAAGCATCCCCGCGCCTCGCGACGTCCGTGCCTCAGCCTTGTTTTTTGATCCACGTCCCTATTGCCGGGCGCTCTTGTTTTCGTGTTAGACTGACAGTATTCATCGTCGGTAGGCGGGCAATCTGCCTACCGGTAATGTATGTAAATGTCATTCGCGCATCCTGTGGATGATTTTCTCGTTGGATTCCGTCGACGGTTGGTGGGGCCCTGGTATGCCGAACGACGTGCTACCACGGGGCCTCCCGCCTGTCCGGCGGTGGTGGAATGATCGCGGTTTTTCACGGTTGTCAGGAGGGACCATGGCAGGACAGTCGATATCGGCGCGGGCCGTGACGGTGCCCCATGTCGGCACCTACCGTATCGTCCCCGATCGCTCCACGGTGCGGTTCACCACCCGCGGTATGTTTGGCCTTGCCAAGGTGGTCGGTATCGTCGCAATCCGCGAGGGCGCGGTGATCGTCGCTGACCCGGTCGAGAAGTCCGGCGTTCGCGCCGTGCTCGACGCCAGCAGCGTCAACACCGCCAACCGCAAACGGGATGACCATCTCAGGACGGCGGACTTTCTCGATGTTGCGTCCTACCCGGATATCACGTTCATCGCCGACGGAGCTCGGGATGCGTCTGGCGCGTGGGTTGTGCCCGGTACACTCACCGTCCGCGGTGTCTCCCGACCGGTGGACCTGACTCTCACCGCCGTGGTACCGGCCAGTGGCGAGACGCGGTTCAACGCCGTCACCCGGATTGATCGAAACGAGTTCGGTGTCACGAAGATGAAGGGGATGGTCGCTCGTTACCAGGCGATCGAGCTGGATCTCATCGTGGTGCCGTCCCCTGGGTGAGCCGGAAAGCGGTAGGCGCGCTCTGACCGAAGGCTTCGATTATCGGTTGCGTTCCCCGAGCTCCGCCAGGCCATGCTCGCTCTCGGCGACTCCGGCTGACCGCGGCGTCGGCTGTCCGGCATAGGTCGCGATTGCCTGGTTCTAACGGGGCCGCGAGGGGGAAGAGCGAGATAGATGACAATGGAGGCGTGCGACCCGATCATTGATGATCTTTTGGGTGTGGTGAATACAGCCACCGCGGCGGTGGATCCGCATGGCATCATCACCGCGTGGAGCGCGCCTGCGTATCAGCTGCTCGGTTACTCGCCGGATGAAATCGTTGGGAAGCTGGGGATCGGCCTTCTTGCCACCGGTGTTCCAGGTCCGGCCCGCCGTGCCGTGGCGGACCAGCGAGGATGGAGCGGGAAAGTCGCTGTGCGCCACCGAGACGGCCGGCAGCTGGATATCGTGCTGTGCGCGTACCCGTTGCGGGACGCCGCGGGGAGGATCCAGTGGTTCCTGGTCGCTCCCGCGGCGGCGGGATATGCGGATCCACCGGACGACTCGTTCGGGCACGTCGGCGATCGGACGATTGTGGAGTGGGGGTTTCGCCAGGCTGAGCTCTTCATCGTCATCTACGATTCCCAGACCCGTTTCTGGCGGCTGAGCGCCGGCGCGAAATCCATGCTGGGTCTTGACGAGACCGACCTACGCGGGCGGCCGTTCATGGAGGCAC
>NZ_CAKJTL010000114.1:1454-3954 GCF_917627385.1 Protofrankia sp. CiT1 | reverse complement strand
TGTGAGCCCCTCGGTGTGGGTGCCGGGGGGTTCGGTCGCGGAACGGGCCGTCTGCTGCAGGGAACTGCCGGTGTCTGCCGGTGGGCCGTGTGTGGGTGGGTGGGGCCGTCCGTACCTTGAGAACTGCACAGTGGACGCGAGCATCTTTGTGGCCAAGTTATTAAGGGCACACGGTGGATGCCTTGGCACCAGGAGCCGATGAAGGACGTGGGAGGCTGCGATATGCCTCGGGGAGCTGTCAACCGAGCTGTGATCCGAGGATTTCCGAATGGGGAAACCCGGCAGGACCCTAAATCCTGTCACCCTCGCCTGAACACATAGGGCGTGTGGAGGGAACGCGGGGAAGTGAAACATCTCATTACCCGCAGGAAGAGAAAACAACCGTGATTCCGCGAGTAGTGGTGAGCGAAAGCGGATGAGGCTAAACCAATCTCGTGTGAGAGCCGGCAGGCGTTGCGTGGTTGGGGTTGTGGGATCGTTTGGATGGATGCTGCCGTTCCGTCGAGGAGTGAGAAAGTGCTGTGTTAGTCGAAGGTCATGCGAATGGGCCGCCATAGAGGGTAACAGCCCTGTAGACGAAAACATGGTACCTCCTGAGCGTTATCCCAAGTAGCACGGAGCCCGTGAAATTCCGTGTGAATCTGGCGGGACCACCCGCTAAGCCTAAATACTCCCTGGTGACCGATAGCGGACTAGTACCGTGAGGGAAAGGTGAAAAGTACCCCGGGAGGGGAGTGAAATAGTACCTGAAACCGTGTGCTTACAATCCGTGGGAGCGGGGGTTCGCCTCTGTGACCGCGTGCCTTTTGAAGAATGAGCCTGCGAGTTTGCGGTGTGTGGCGAGGTTAACCCGTTGAGGGGTAGCCGTAGCGAAAGCGAGTCCGAATAGGGCGGTTGAGTCGCATGTCCAAGACCCGAAGCCGAGTGATCTATCCATGGCCAGGTTGAAGCGCGGGTAAGACCGTGTGGAGGACCGAACCCACCAGGGTTGAAAACCTGGGGGATGAGCTGTGGATAGGGGTGAAAGGCCAATCAAACTCGGTGATAGCTGGTTCTCCCCGAAATGCATTTAGGTGCAGCGTTGCGTGTTTCTTGCCGGAGGTAGAGCACTGGATGGCCTAGGGGGCCCACAAGCTTACTGAAGTCAGCCAAACTCCGAATGCCGGTAAGTGAAGCGTGGCAGTGAGACTGCGGGGGATAAGCTTCGTAGTCGAGAGGGAAACAGCCCAGATCGCCAGCTAAGGCCCCTAAGCGTGCGCTAAGTGGAAAAGGATGTGGAGTCGCCCAGACAACCAGGAGGTTGGCTTAGAAGCAGCCACCCTTTAAAGAGTGCGTAATAGCTCACTGGTCAAGTGGTTCTGCGCCGACAATGTAGCGGGGCTCAAGCGCACCGCCGAAGCTGCGGCATATGTGCTGGTTCGGCCTCCTTTTTGGAGGGGGTCCAGACGTGCATATGGGTAGGGGAGCGTCGTGTGGCGAGTGAAGCGGCGGGGTGACCCAGTCGTGGACGCCACGCGAGTGAGAATGCAGGCATGAGTAGCGAAAGACGGGTGAGAAACCCGTCCGCCGGATGACCAAGGGTTCCTGGGCCAGGCTAATCCGCCCAGGGTGAGTCGGGACCTAAGGCGAGGCCGACAGGCGTAGTCGATGGACAACGGGTTGATATTCCCGTACCGGCATTGTTGCGATCATGTTGAATCTGGTTCGTGCTAACCGTCCGAGCTGCATCTGGCCTTCGGGTTGGGTGTGGGGAGCGCGGGATCCCGGCTGGTAGTAGGCAAGCGATGGGGTGACGCAGGAGGGTAGTCCAACCCAGGCGGTGGTTGTCCTGGGGCAAGGGTGTAGGGCGAGGTATAGGTAAATCCGTATCTCATGTGCCTGAGACCTGATGCCGAGCCGATTGTGGCGAAGTGGATGATCCCATGCTGCCGAGAAAAGCCTCTAGCGAGTGGCAGGGCCGCCCGTACCCTAAACCGACACAGGTGGTCAGGTAGAGAATACCGAGGCGAGCGAGTGAACTGTGGTTAAGGAACTCGGCAAAATGCCCCCGTAACTTCGGGAGAAGGGGGGCCGCTTTCCGTGTAGGGGTTTGCCTCCGTAGCGGAGAGAGGCCGCAGAGACCAGGGGAAAGCGACTGTTTACTAAAAACACAGCTCCGTGCGAAGTCGTAAGACGATGTATACGGAGTGACGCCTGCCCGGTGCTGGAACGTTAAGGGGACGGGTTAGTGCTTCGGTGCGACGCTCAGAACTTAAGCGCCAGTAAACGGCGGTGGTAACTATAACCATCCTAAGGTAGCGAAATTCCTTGTCGGGTAAGTTCCGACCTGCACGAATGGCGTAACGACTTTCCCACTGTCTCAACCACAGACTCGGCGAAATTGCATTACGAGTAAAGATGCTCGTTACGCGCGGCAGGACGGAAAGACCCCGGGACCTTTACTATAGCTTGATATTGGTGCTCGGTTCGGCTTGTGTAGGATAGGTGGGAGACTGTGAAG
>NZ_CAKJTL010000114.1:0-998 GCF_917627385.1 Protofrankia sp. CiT1 | reverse complement strand
TCGGGACGTCAGTTTCGGTGGAGTCGGCCTTGAAATACCACTCTGGTTGAATTGGGTGTCTAACCTCGGTCCGTGATCCGGATCAGGGACAGTGTCAGGTGGGTAGTTTAACTGGGGCGGTTGCCTCCTAAAGGGTAACGGAGGCGCCCAAAGGTTCCCTCAGCCTGGTTGGCAATCAGGTGTTGAGTGCAAGTGCACAAGGGAGCTTGACTGTGAGACAGACATGTCGAGCAGGTGCGAAAGCAGGGACTAGTGATCCGGCGGTGGCTTGTGGAAGCGCCGTCGCTCAACGGATAAAAGGTACCCCGGGGATAACAGGCTGATCTTGCCCAAGAGTCCATATCGACGGCAAGGTTTGGCACCTCGATGTCGGCTCGTCGCATCCTGGGGCTGGAGTAGGTCCCAAGGGTTGGGCTGTTCGCCCATTAAAGCGGTACGCGAGCTGGGTTTAGAACGTCGTGAGACAGTTCGGTCCCTATCCGCCGCGCGCGCAGGAGACTTGAGAAGGGCTGTCCCTAGTACGAGAGGACCGGGACGGACGAACCTCTGGTGTGCCAGTTGTTCTGCCAAGGGCACGGCTGGTTGGCTACGTTCGGGAGGGATAACCGCTGAAAGCATCTAAGCGGGAAGCTTGCTTCAAGATGAGGTCTCCCACAGGGTTAACCTGGTAAGGCCCCCGACGAGAACATCGGGTTGATAGGCCGGAGGTGGAAGTGCGGTGACGCATGTAGCTGACCGGTACTAATAGGCCGAGGGCTTGACCACGAATGTGTTGCGCGTCCACTGTGCGGTTCTGGAGGGATGGCCGGTTTCGGTTGTGAACTTCATAGTGTTTCGGTGGTTTTAGCGAGGGGGAAACGCCCGGTTCCATTCCGAACCCGGTAGCTAAGCCCTTCTGCGCCGATGGTACTGCGTGGGTGACCGCGTGGGAGAGTAGGACGCCGCCGGACTTCTTTCAGGGAGGGGTTATCCATGTCGGATAACCCCTCCCTTTTTGT
>NZ_CAKJTL010000113.1:1285-2413 GCF_917627385.1 Protofrankia sp. CiT1 | reverse complement strand
AGAGTTATTTCACAAATACTTGCCATGGTAAGGAAGAAGGGGGGAACAAGCACACTTAGAGAGCGCAGTACAACGGAGGGTTGTATGTTGCGTTCGGGAAGGATGAATTGCTCCGGAAAAGGAATCTATTGATTCTCTTCAAATTGGTTGGACCGTAGGTGCGATGATTTACTTCACGAGCGAGGTCTCTGGTTCATGTCCAGGATGGCCCAGTTGTGCCAAGGAAAAGAATATAAGAAGCATTTGACTCCTTCATGCAGGCCCCACTTGGCTCGGGGGGATTTAGCTCAGTTGGTAGAGCTCCGCTCTTGCAATTGGGTCGTTGCTATTACGAGTTGGATGTCTAATTTTCTAGGCGATAATGATAGTATCTTGTAACTGAACCGGTGGCTCACTTTTTCCAAGTAATGGGGAAGAGGACCAAAACATGCCACTGAAAGACTCTACTAAGACAAAGATGGGCTGTCAAGAACGTAGAGGAGGTAGGATGGGCAGTTGGTCAGATCTAGTATAGATCGTACATGGACGGTAGTTGGAGGCGGCGGCACTCTTAGGGTTTCCTTATCTGGGATCCCTGGGGAAGGGGATCAAGTTGGCCCTTGCGAACAGCTTGATGCACTATCTCCCTTCAACCCTTTCAGCGAAATGCAACCAAAGGAAGGAAAATCCATGGACCGACCCCATCGTCTCCACCCCGTAGGAACTACGAGATCACCTCAAGTACGCCTTCGGTGTCCAAGGGTCGCGGACCGACCATAAAACCCTGTTCAATAAGTGGAACGCATTGACTGTCTGCTCTTCGGTTAGGCAGTAAGGGTCGGAGAAGGGCAATCACTCATTCTTAAAACCAACATTCTTAAGACCAAAGAGGCAAGTGAACAAGGGGGGAAAGCTCTCCATTCTTGGTTCTCCTGTATCTGGATCCTCCGGAACCACAAGAATCCTTAGTTAGAATGGGATTCCAACTCAGCACCGTTTGAGATTTTGAGAAGAGTTGCTCTTCGGAGAGCCGATGAAAGTTGTAAGCTGTGTTCGAGGGGGAGTTATTGTCTATCGTTGGCCTCTATGGTAGAATCAATCAGGGGCTCGAGAGGCGGTGGTTTACCCTGTGGCGGATGTCAGCGATTT
>NZ_CAKJTL010000112.1 GCF_917627385.1 Protofrankia sp. CiT1 | reverse complement strand
GTAGGGGCGGCTTGTTGTAGGCCCGGCGACAGGGGACGCGGCGTCGCGGGGCCAGGAAACGAGGCGAGGCGCCGTCTGGCGCCGTCTGGCGCCGGACGAACTTCCGGCGGCGACCACTAAGAGCGTCCGGCAATAGGGGACGCGGCGTCGCGGGGCCAGGGCACGCACCTCGCCGCGTTGTCGTCAGTCGCCACCCAACACCAGGGTGGCTCTCTCCTCCGCCTTGCGATGCACGCACCCCAGCCCCGCTCCTTGATCCACGCCCCTATTGCCGGGCGCTCTAAGCGAAGAGACGGCGCCGGGGCTGCCTGGACCGCCGATCTGCTTCCGCTCCGATTGCGGCCACCGGAGCGACCGGGGCGACCGGACCGTTTCGCCGGCCCTGGGCGCCGCTGCCTCCGAAACCGGCGGCGGAAGCGTGGCTGACAGTAATCATCGCTACCTGTGAGGCGGGCGAGGCGCTGCTCGTGGCGCTGGCCGCGGCAGCACGACTGTCATGGCCACCCGTGTTACCCGCGGAGGCGGCGGACGCGAGCTGACGAGCGACGGACATGGCATGATTGATTGGAATGGAGTACCCGGCCCGCATGCCGGCTGGCAGATACTCGTTGAACATCGTCGCAGCCGTGTCCATACCGATGACCTGACCCGCCGCGCTGACCAGCGGGCCACCGGAGAATCCGGGTTTGATCGCTACGTTGGTTCTGATGAGGCCGGTCAGCTGTTCGGCATTACCACCACCGGGTTCGGTAGCGGTGATGCTCTGGTTGAGGGCGGTGATGGCACCGCTGGCGGTGATCGGCGCACCGCCCTCAGCATTGCCAACAGCAACGACGGAATCGCCGATGGAAACCTTCGCGGAGTCCCCGATCGGAACCGCGGTGAGCCCTGAAACGCCGCGCAGCTGGAGTACGGCGACATCATCGGTCGGATCGGCGCCGACTACCGCGGCAGGATACGCACGACCAGTACTGGCGACGGTCACGGTGATACCTGCGGAGTCCTGGATGACGTGATTGTTGGTAAGTATCTCGCCACCGGAGTTCAGGAGCATGCCGGTTCCCGCGGCAGAACCATTCTGTGTGGCGAGCTTGGAAACGATACGAACCACGCCTGGCATAACTCGGGCCGCGGCACCGGACCGCTGCGCCGGAATAGGGCTGCCAGCCGCCGCGGTGAACACGTCGGGAACGGCCACAGTAGCGACAGCGGCGGCAGCGCGGATTCCCGGCCCCATGACGATCGGGCCGTCACCGGCACGGCCTGGCAACCCGGAGGTGGTCATTGCGGTACCAGCTGTGATGGCATACCCGCTCAGACAGGCGGTCGCACACCCGAGCGCGGCCACTCGCAGCCGCCACATGGAGATACCGGGACTCTCCTCACCCACCGCCACGCGGACCTCCTCGTGAGTCCACCGCCAGAGCCGGTGCCGCCAGCGCTCCTTGGTCCGAGCCTCTGCTGTCCTGCGCATCCGTCTACTGCCGACTGCCGTCGTCGACCACCGCGATCGACGTCCGGCGACTCAACCCAATCGCGTGGCAATCGCTGGGCGATCACCGAACGATCGAATGCGGGGCATATCACGCCGAAGCCAGCGTCCCCTGACCTCCGTCATCTCAGGTGCCTCCTGTGTGTAGTTAGAGTGCCTGGCGACACGGGGCTGGATCAAGGAGCGGGGCTGGGACGCGTCCATCGCAAGGTGGCGCGGGGAGCCACCGGAGGTGGTAGGTGGCGATCGACGAGCCGAGGTATCCGTGCGTCGCACGGTCACGTACGGAGAGTGATGCGGAGAGGCTCCTGCCCTGTTGCCGGAGCCTCTCCATGAGATGGCGGATCATAGGCTGCTTCAGGATGCGACCCGCGCCTCCTCTTGCCTGGCCAGCTGCTGGCGGAGTCCGGCCAGGATCAATTCCATCCCAAATCGGTATTCCTCATCATGATCGCAGCTGCCAAGGTCGGGCACGGCCGCGGCCAGCGCGGGGAAGCCGCCCGCCCGCAGCGCCGCTGCCTGTTGGGCAAGCAGCTCAGGCGCCTCCGACCGTTCGATCAACGAGCTCCCGCCGCCGGAGAGCTGGCGCAGGATGGCGCCGGTGTGGAGGGCGACTATTGCGCGTATCGCGTGAACGGACGTGGCGCTGTCGAATCCGACGTCAGCCAGCAGAGCCAGCCCGGTCTCGAACGCCTGGAGGGCCACTGTCGAGGCCACCGGTCGGGTGGCCAGCAAAATGAAGGCTGCGGGGTGGGCCAGCGCCACGCGGCGGAACTCGCTGGTTATGGCCTGGATTCGCTCCTCCCACGGCCCGCTCGCGGCCACCGCCGGCTTGATCTCATCCAGTATGATTTTGGTTACCCCGTCGAGTAGCGCAGCCTTGTTGGGGATGTGGTTATACAGGGACATGGCCTCCACGCCGAGTTCGCTGGCGAGACGGCGCATGCTGAGCGCGTCGACGCCGTCGCGGTCGACGAGTCGAAGAGCGGTACGAAGAATCCGCTCACGACTGAGGGGCCGGTGGGTGCTGGACCCGTTGCTCTTCGCCATGATGGTTGTTGTCCGTCCTCGGTTCACTGGGCATACGGCCGCACGAAAAGGTGCCCGCTGGGTCAGCCAGGTCATTCGGGGCGAACGACAGGTTCAGACCGGTCCAGGACCGGAACGGGAGAGAGACTCGTGCACGTGCTTGGTTATCTGCCCGCTATGAACCTACCGCTATGATTGCTGAGGGCCACGATATGGCACACTGTAACGCCCTGAGGCCGAGAACGTCACAGCCGCGGGACGAGGCGCGACGGGAACATGATAATGGCCGTCCCGCGCCGGACGATTCTTTTATCGCTGCCCAGAGTACGAGCGCCCGCTAACAGAGGGATGAGTCAGGGAGCGGGGCGGGGGCGCGTTCATCGCGAGGCGGCGCGGGGAGTCACCGGAGGTGGTGGACGTCAACCGACGAGCAGGGGCACTCGCGCGTCGCGCGGCGATGGATGGTGAGCGATGACGCGAGGTGCCTGCTGCACCTCCGCGCAGGTCACTCTCGGCAATGGATTGAAGCGGATCCGTGGCCAGGGGCAGGGAGGCGGTCCTGTCCGTGACCACGGGCCGCGGTCTACTCGCAGGCAGGAGCGATGCCAGGGAACCTCGGTGGGATGGCGGGCGCACGTCGGCCCCAGCGCTGGAAAGAAATTTCCATAAACAAAGCGCTCATGGTCATAGTGCGCTTCTTTCTCTTTTTTGCCTCTTTTACCTCTTTTTATTTCTGCGCTTACGCTGTAAGTATATTTCAGTACTCTGCCACGTGGGCCGAAGGTTGTCAACGCACGCAGCTTCTGGTGACGAGGGCCTCAGCGCAGGGCGCGCAGGGCACGCAGACCGGCGGCGACAAGTTCCGGCACAGCGGCCCCCGCCGTCTCGAAACCATCACCGACGGTTTTTCCGCCGAGGTAGCGGGCGTGGATCCCCTCCGCAATCACAGCAATCTTGAAATAGCCCAGAGCCAGGTAGAAGCTAAGGTTCACCATATTTCGCCCAGCGGCCAGGGCGTATGCCTCGATCAGTTCGTCCGCCGCTGGCATGCGGTTGCTGGTCGACGCCGCCGAGCCGCCGAGCACCGCTTCGAAGGCGGGGTCACGGTAGACGGCGGCCAGCGCGAGGTCCGCGAGCGGATCGCCGAGCGTAGCCATTTCCCAGTCCACCAGCGCGCGGACGGTACCGAGGCTGTCCGGGTCGAGGATGGCGTTGTCTATCCGGACATCCCCGTGGACGATCGCCGCGCCGCTCTCAGCCGGCAGCGCGTCCCGCAACCGGGCGTGCAGGGTGATGATGTCGGTCAGTTCCCTGGTGGCGACGTGGGCCCACTGGTTGCGCCAGCGCGTTACCTGCCGGCTCAGGTAACCCTCCGGCCGGCCGAAATCAGCCAGGCCGACCTCCGCGTATGGTACCGCGTGCAGGCGGGCCAATGCCCTGAGCACACCGAAGGCAGCCTGCGCGACCTGAGCGTTGGAGTAGCTGTCCAGATCTTCGCGGCTACGGATGACAACACCGTCGACGAGTGAGACCACGGAGAACGGAGCGCCGATCACCGTGCTGTCCTCGCAGAGCGCGATCGCGTCGGGCACGGGGACGTCGGTCCCCGCCAGAGCGGCGACCACCCGGAACTCCCGGCTCATGTCATGCGCGGAGGGGGTCAGCCCACCCAGCGGGGGCCGGCGCACCACCCAGCTGGATGCCTCGTCCCACACGCGATACGTCAGGTTCGAGCGGCCGCCGGCCAGCAGGGCGGCGCGCAGCTGACCGCACCGCCCTGGTACCCGTACATCGAAGTAGGCGGTCAGCGCGGCGAGATCGAGGCCCGTGGGTATGGCATCGGCAGGCACCGCGTTAGCAGGAATCATCATTGTCTCCCAGGTCATCGAAAGCGGTGCCGGGTTATCCGATTACATACAGCTAGTTGCGGGAGCTGCTGATCGCCGGTTCGTCGGGCGGGTCACCCGCCGAACATCATCCGCCATTGTTCAATGCTCCGGGGCCGGAAAACAGTATTGTCACGCCGAACCGCCGACATCGGTGCGGACGGCTGTGCCGAGTAAAGGTGCCCAGGGAAGACGACTGGGTCCGCTGGCAGCGCGGCCAGCTGCTGGAGGCTGGTGTACATGGCGTCGGGGTCACCTCCGGGGAAGTCCGTTCGCCCACACCCTTCCAGAAAAAGTGTGTCGCCGGCTATCAGCCGTCCGCCGTCCACCAGAAAGCACTGGCTGCCGGGGGTGTGCCCGGGGGTGTGCAACAGCCGGATGGGCACCGCGCCGACGTCGACCACGTCGTCATGGTCATGGCTGACCAGGTCGGTGGCGCTGACCCCGGTGGTGCGCCGTACCCATTCGGCTTCATCGCGGTGTACGTGTACCGGAACCTGGACACGGGTGAGCAGATCCTTCAGGCCGGGCAGGGAGAAGCCGAGCATGTCGCCACCGACGTGATCGGGATGGTGGTGCGTGACCAGCACACCGGCGAGCCGCATACCATCGTCGGCAAGGGCGGCGAGGATGTCGTCGATCGCGTACGCCGGGTCGACCACGACCGCGTCCCGAGTTTCCTGATCGCCGATCAGATAGGTGAAGTTGACCATCTGAGCCGCTATCGGATCGCCGACCGCGAAGTCGCGCCCGGACAGCAGCTGACGGAAGTACAGACGTTTGACCATGGGCTCAAGGCTACGGCGGCCGCACCATCGATACAGCCCGCCGCTCCACCGGACACGGCTTTGCTTACCTTCGGTGGCTTGCGCCGCGCTGGGCGTACTACGATTGATCAATCGAGGCTTCGATTCCGCGCAATACGGTAACCGTAATCTCCCGGTCAGCGTTTGTTCGCCCCGCCATCACCCGTCCGTCGTACTTTGCTGCTTTGTTTCTTCCAGTACGGAGCCTGCGCCAGCCGCATCCTCAGAAAGGGTATTCATGACCTCTCAGCGCAGAGTTGTCGGCTTAACCGCCATCGTGCTCGCACTTGGTTTCGCCGCCGCCGGTGTGACGGCTGGCGTGGCCAGTGCCAATCCGAACGATGACGATCGACGAGATGGGTGGCGCAATACGCGGAACTATGAGATCGGGCTTTTCGGCGACATGCCATACGGCCCCAACGGCCGGTTGCAGTATCCTCATGTAATCGCCGACATGAATTCTCACGACCTGGCGTTCTCCATCTTCGACGGTGATATCAAGAACGGTGGCGAGCCGTGCTACGCTGACATTGACGGTTCCGCGCAGAAAGCCGGTCAGCCGGATGTCTACAAATATGCCCTGAATCTGTTCAACCAGTTCCGGGACCCGGTTGTCTACGTTCCCGGTGACAACGAGTGGACAGACTGCGACCGGCCGTCCACGGCGGGGCCCACATTCGATTCGGTCGACCGGTTGAACTACCTCCGCCAGGTCTTCTTCCCGGATGACCGGAGCCTGGGGCGCCGTACCCTCCAGCTGACGAGACAGAGCCCGCAGTACCCGGAAAACGTGCGATGGACGCGTGGCCCAGTGACCTACGTCGGTGTCAACGTCCCCGGCAGCAACAACAACTACATACCCGACGGCGATGTCAAGGACGGCCCGCAGGCCGAGGCCAACGCGGAATATGCGGCGCGTAACGCCGCGAACCTGCGGTGGATCCGGGATTCCTTCGCGGCGGCGAAGGCGAGCGGCTCGAAGGCCATTATGATCACTGTGCAGGCCGATATGTTCGGCGACAGCCCCACCGCCCCGGGCGGCACGACCGTCGACCCAACGGACCACTTCGCCGACACCAAGGCCCTGCTCGCCCGGGCGGCCGTCGACTTCGGGAAGCCGGTTGTTCTTGTCAACGGCGACAGTCACTACTTCACCGTGGACAAGCCGCTGAGTGACGACGCGGGCAACGTCATCGAGAACTTCACCCGGGTGATGACCTTCGGCAGCTCACTCAACCACTGGGCCAGCGCGACGGTCGACCCGGCGGATCCGCAGATCTTCAGCTTTCACCAGCACATCGTCCCCGCGAATCTCCCCACCTACACGTTCAGCTCCTGAGGGAATCCTGTTGTGGTCCGGGCTGTCCGGGGGCGGTGGCCAGCCGCGGACCACGACGGGTCTGGGTGAATCCCACCCGCCGCGCTTGACAGTTCTCGCGTCATCGGCTTTGACTGATGCTTCTGTCTATGTGTCGGTCAGCGTGCCGGGCTTGTCGGGAGGGAGCGGGATCGTGACCGTACTGAGCGCACCTGTCGTGTTCATCCATGGGTTGTGGCTGCACTCGACGAGCTGGCGCAACTGGGCCGAGCTGTTCACGGCCGCCGGTTATGAGACGTTTACACCGGAATGGCCAGGTGTGGCAGCCACAGTCGAGGCGGCTCGGGCGCACCCGGAAGCCCAGGCGGGCAAAGGGCTGGGCGAGATCATCAATCATCATGGCGAATTTCTGCGGACCCTTGACACCAAGCCGATCGTGATCGGTCATTCCTTCGGCGGCCTCATCGCGCAGAGCCTGCTCGGCCAGAATCTGGCCGCCGCCGCGATCGCGATCGATCCCGCGCAGATCCGGGGCGTGCTGCCGCTGCCCGTCACTCAGCTCAAGTCCACCTTCCCGGTCCTGCGGAATCCGCTGAATCTCACCAAGAGCTTCGTCCCGAACCGGAACGAGTTCAAGTACGGCTTCGGTAACGAGCTGAGCCGCCAGGAGTCGAACGAACTGTACGACATGTGGACGATCCCGTCCCCGGCTCGCCCCCTGTTTGAAACCGCGGCCGCGAACTTCGCGCCGCACTCCCCGGCCCGGGTCGACGTCAAGAACTCGGCCCGCGGCCCGCTGCTCATCATTTCTGGCCGTCAGGACCACACGGTTCCTGACGCGGTCAGCCGCGCCGCGTTCAAGCGCTACCGGCACTCGAGCGCGGTGACTGAATTCAAGCAGTTCGATCGCGGTCATTCCCTGACTATCGATCACGGCTGGCGGGAGATAGCCCAGACCTCGCTCGACTGGCTTCGGTCCCAGCACGCTGTAAGCGCGTGAAGGGACTGCCCGCGAGCCGTGCGGATGGGATCGGCGCAGCATCGTCCGCCCATGGAAGCCGTTGAGGCGGCGAGTGGGCCGGGCCGGTGCGGACGGGTTCGACGCGGTCGTCGTCGGTTCCGGCCCCAACGGGCTCACCGGCGCGGTGACGCTCGCCGAAGCCGGCTGGCGGGTGCTGGTCGTCGAGGCCGCGCCAACGGCTGGCGGCGGGCTGCGCACCGAGGAGCTGACCCTCCCGGGGTTCCGGCACGACGTGTGCGCCACCGTGCTGCCGCTGGCGCTGGCCTCACCGGCGCTGCGCGCGATGCCGCTGGCTGACGAGGGCCTGCGCTGGGCGCATCCAGCGGTGCCGCTCGCGCATCCGCTCGACAACGGGCCGGCTGCGCTCCTGCACCGCGATGTCGCGCGGACCGACGCGGGCCTTGGAACCGGGTCGGGGTGGCGCCGGTTGCTCGCTCCGCTCGTCGCGGATGGTGACGGCCTTACGGCAGATGTGCTTGCCCCGCTCGATCTGCCCCCTGCGGCGCCGGTCACCCTGGCCCGGTTCGGCGCCCGCGGGCTGTGGCCGGCGACCATTCTCGCCCAGGCGGCGCTGCGCGGCGGCCGTGGCCGCGCGCTGCTCGCTGGCTGCGCCGCCCATTCCATGCTTGACCTGCGTCAACCCGTCACCGGTGGGTATGGGCTGTTCCTCGCGTTGTTGGCGCATCATGTCGGCTGGCCGGTCGCGGTCGGTGGATCCCAGTCACTTGCGGACGCCCTGGTTGGACGGTTGCGCAGGCTCGGCGGGGAACTGGCCACCGCCACCCCGGTGCGCTCGCTCGCCGAGCTGCCACCGGCAGCGGCGGTGCTGTTCGACCTGACCCCACGACAGGTGCTCGAAGTCGCCGGCGACCGGCTGCCGGCCGGCTACCGGCGCGTGCTGGCGCGCTACCGGTACGGGCCGGGCGTGTTCAAGGTCGACTGGGCGTTGGACGCTCCGGTGCCGTGGCGGGACCCGTCCGTGGCTGGTGCCGCCACCGTGCATCTGGGGGGCACCCTCGCGGAGGTCGCCGCGGCCGAGCGGGCGGTGGCCCGCGGCGGGCATCCGTCCCGCCCGTTTGTGCTGTTCGTGCAGGCCTGCGTTGCGGATCCGTCGCGTGCTCCCGCCGGGCGGCATACGGCGTGGGCCTACTGCCATGTCCCGCTCGGCTCCACCGTCGACATGACCGATGAGATCGAGGCGCAGGTGGAGCGGTTCGCTCCCGGCTTCCGTGACCGCGTGCTGGCCCGGCACACGATGCCGCCGAGGGCGCTGGCGGCGCACAACGCCAACGAGATCGGCGGCGACATCGGCGGTGGCAGCGCCGACCTGCGCCAGCTCCTCGCTCGTCCGGTCCTTTCGCCCCGGCCGTGGGCGACACCGGTGCCCGGTGTGTACCTGTGCTCGGCCGCCACGCCGCCCGGAGCGGGTGCGCACGGGATGGCGGGCGCGCACGCTGCCCGGCTCGCGCTCCGCCGGGGTGCGTGTTTCTGACGGGCTGCTGTCGACCCCGACGGGGTGATATCGACCAGAAAGCGTGAAAAAAGTGCGCGATCATGGTTTTCCGCGCTTAGAGCGCCCGGCAATAGGGGCGTGGATCAAGGAGCGGGGCTGGGGTGCGTGCATCGCGAGGCGGCGGAGGGAGTCACCCTGGTGTTGGGTGGCGACCGACGACAACGCGGTGAGGTGCGTGCCCCAGCCCCGCGACGCCGCGTCCCTATTGCCGGTCGCTCTTAGTGGCTCCGCCGGCCGTGCCGTCGGCTGACGATATGCCCCGGTGGCCTTCCGTATTATTCCACTCTGATCGGTGATCTCGCTGCCGCCGCCGCGGGCCGTGGCCGGTAGCGGGGGTGACGTCAGGCACTCCATCGGCATCGGGCACTACCACGCCCGCGGGAACGATGTGCGGCGAAGCCACTCAGAGCGTGTGTGAGATCGGGCTTTCGATCAGTGAGCCGCGGCCAGGTGCCCCCTGGCAAGGCGGAAGGCCGAAGCGATGCCGGATGAGTTGTCTCGGTGTGGCCGACAACGCGGCCAGGGGCGCCTGGGCGCGGCGAGCCGGAATGACGATCTCACACACGCTCCCAGGTGAGACCCCCGCGTCGTAAGCTCCATCCCAAGACTCCGACGCGGGGGTCTCGTCATCTCACGGGACAGCGAAGGCGCATAGTTCAATTCCAGGCTGTGCCTTCCGCGCGGGCTCTCGCCCATCCCGCCACCGGTGACGCGCCGGGCACCGCCACGATGGCCGTTCCCGAGGCCGGCGGCGGTGGCGTGCGTGGCCGGACGGCCCGTCAGCGAGACCCGGCCCAAGGGGTGAGATCACCGAAGGACGGGCAGCGCGGGACCATGGAGCGGCGCTGGAGCTGGAACGCCTCCAGGGCCAGGGACAGCTCGACCAGATCCCGGGGAATGGTCAGTGAGCGCAGGGTGAGCCGTTCGAGTCGCCGTAGCCGGTTCAGCACGGTGTTCCGATGACAGCACAGCGCGGTCGCGGCCTGCGCTGCCGAGCCGTCCGAGCGTAACCAGACCGCGAACGTGTTCAGCAGCAGATCCCGGCTCACCGGGTCGAGGCCCAGCACCGGTGCCAGCACAAGAACCTTCAGCTCGTGCGCGAGGTCCGGCTGGGCGGTCAGAATCGCGGCCGGGAGCTGCTCCTCCAGAATGGCGAGACCATGGGGGAGGGTCCGGGAGGCCAGTTCCGCGAGCCGGCGGGCCCGGCCGAGCGTGGCCAGCCCCGTCACCGCCATGCTCACGCCGGTCCGGAAACCGTCGTTCGTGGGCAGGCGGCCGGCCAGGGACGGTACCGGCAGCGTCCCGAGCACCGCCACGCCGACCGCGCTCTCCCCGTACAGCCGCCAGATCAGCCGGGCGGTACCCGCGCGTACCGGCAGATCGACGGGGTCGAGGATCGGCCCGCCCTCGGTTGGGCGCCGCACGATGACCGCGTAGCGGCCTTGCTCGGGCATGGCGAAGGATCTGGCGACCGCGGCGATGGTGCTGGCGTCGGTTGCCCCGTTGAGCAGGGCATCGAGCAGGACGTCGGCGGTCTGCGCGCGCAGCAGCTCCATCTCGGTCGCACGCAGGGCGGCCAGCGCCGCGGCGGCATGCTCGTCAACGATGTCCCACAGATCGTCGAGCAGCGCGGCGGCCCGGGGGAGGGGCACATCGGCCTCGACGGTCCACCGCGTCAGCGCGTTGGCGACCGCTTTGCCAGCAAGCTCGTATGCCCGCCGCACAGCCTTGCCCGACATCCCCTGCCGGCCGCAGCGCTCACCGACCCTGCGCGGCCAGTCCAGCAGTTTATCCCTTTTATCTGTTTTATCCGCGGGGATGCGTAGCGCCGCCAGGGCGTTCTCGATGGATTTTCCGATCATCGGGGCTGGCTCCTGGGGCAGGATGCTTTCGTCGTAGTACGCCGGCTCCGCGGCAGGCAGCGAGGCGGCGACAACCTCCGCGAGCTCGGGCAGGCGCGCTTTCAGCGCGTGCAGCGCGCGCTCCTGCAGCGATGCGACGTCCTCCCCTGCCGCCTCCTGCTCCCACCCAGCCGGCGTGAACACCGTCGGAGGCAACGGGTCGGTTGGCATGTATCCGCTCCTTATCGGCAGGACGCGACCACGCACACGATCACACGTCGTCGTACGGCAGGAAAGGCTGGGACCGCTTGTGGCGCGCTGACATCCGCAGGCCTGTCGCCCCGCCGGATGGATTTATAAAGGTATCGACTTCATCGGGAAAACGGCAGACCATCCACGCGCACGCCATGATTTTACGCTCTGTTTTTGTGCATGGTGATCCGATCAGTCAACCAGGCGGAACCCAAAGGGCGGCGTCCGCCTGTTATGCAACCGAGTCCGCCCGCCCAGCGGGATGGTACGGAGTTCCGGGCCCCTGGCGGCCCCGTGGCGTGGCAGCGAAATCCGGCGGCGATCAGGAAGCGGCTGGACTCGGTGAACATTATCCAACAGGGGATGGGGCCCGGCCCGGCCTCCGCGCGCCGGGGACGGCGTGACGGTGGCAGCCACGACGGTGGCATGCGGATCGAGGAGGCCAGCGCATCGAAGCATGACAGAAACAGGCTCTTGTTGCGGAGCGTACCAATTATTACGGAAAGTAATTTTAAGGTGTCGGAGCAGGTATCGGTCATCGCTGGGCTGCCAGCGTCTGGCGCGGTGAATGATTGATGATCTTATCGTCGCGCACGATCGACCCAGCTGATTCCCGCCGTCCCAGCGTCGGATTGTGTCCGCGCACAATTGGATCGGCTCTCCTTGTTCCCTGGCACATCATGTGCGGGATTCGTGTGGACTTGAATCGCAGGCATTGACGTCCGATCGAGGCACATGGCATGATTTTATTTAATTTCCAGATCTAAAAATTTCGGGGAGTCGACTTGGAGCCTGCTGTTTGCTGGCCAGGTGCCTCGTTGAGTGAAATCCTTACAGCTCGTGCCCGGCAACAACCACGTCTCGCGTTTCGTTTCCTGCCGGACGGTAGTGGTGACAACGCCGTCGACTGGACCTATCAGGACCTGGCCGTACACGCCGGAGTGCTGGCCGAGAAACTGCGGCGTGACGGGCTCACAGGTCATCGGGTGATGCTCGCGCTCGATCCGGGGCTGCATTATATTGCCGCGCTGTTCGGCATTTTCGCCGCGGGCGCGACGGCGGTGCCGTCATTCCCGCCCACCGGGCGCCGAGCGACCGATCGCTTCCTGTCGATTATCAGGGACTGCGCACCTGACGCGGTTATCGCCGACGCGCGGTTCGCGGGGCGGACGGACGTTCTCACCGCCAGGCTTCCGCCGGCCACAACCCGCCCGGTGTGGCTGTTCGTCGAGGACACGGTCGCCATGCCGCACGGATCAGCCCCACCGGGCGCGGCAGCGGACCGCACCGTCACGGACGGTGCGGATCTTCCCAGTCTCGGTGCCGGCCCGGCGACACCCGCGCTGCTGCAGTACACCTCCGGTTCGACCGGCCAGCCCAAGGGCATCGTGCTGACCCACGCGAACCTGGTCAGCAACTGCCGGACGCTCGAAGCCAACATGGGGGCTGACCCGGAGCGGGTTGGCTGCTCGTGGCTGCCGCCTTACCATGACATGGGCCTGATGGGAACGATCATGCTGGCTCTGCACGGCGGCTGGCCACTTGTCATGCTTTCGCCAGCGCACTTCGTGCAACGGCCCTACCGGTGGCTCAAGGCGATCACCGACAATAAGGTGACCATCTCTGTCGGCCCGAACTTCGCGTTCGACCTGTGCGCTGAGACAGTCACCGACGACGAGCTGGCAACGCTGGACCTCAGCTCGCTGCGGCAGGTCTTCTGCGGCTCGGAGCCAGTTTCCCGGGCCACTCTCGATCGGTTCCGGGACCGGTTCTCCGGCTGCGGCTACCGGGAGTCCGTGCTCATTCCCTGTTACGGCATGGCTGAGGCGACTTTGTTTGTTTCGGGCCGGGCCGCGGGCAGCACGGTCCGCACCGAATGGCTCGACCGGGATGCGCTCGAGCACGGGCACGCCCGCCCGCTCAGCGCGGCTGACAGGAATGCCGCGGCGATCGTGAGCTGTGGTGTGGTCGCGGAAGGCCATGAGGTCGTCATCGTTAGTCCGGAAACCATGCGGCCTTTGTCCGCCGGCCGCGTGGGCGAAATCTGGATACACGGCCCGAACGTCGCTGCCGGGTACCTCGGCCAGCCCGAGCGGACCGCTGACACATTCGCCGCCCGGCTGGCCTCCTCGGCTCCGCCGGCTGATACCTCCGAGCGCCGCTACCTGCGTACCGGCGACCTCGGATTCCTGCTCGACGGCGAGCTGTTCATCACCGGTCGAATCAAGGATGTGATCGTCATCGCCGGACGTAACCTCTATCCCCAGGACATCGAAAGCTCTGTGCGCGGGGCACACCCCGCACTGCGGCGTGCCGCGGCCTTCTCCGTGGACGATGACGGTGATACTGGAACCGAACGGCTCGTTATCGTCGCCGAGATCCGGGGGACAGCGCGACGGGCTGCCGCGCTGGCTGCGGAGATCCGCGACACGGTGGTAGCGGCCGTGACGGCCGACCACGGCGTCCGGCCTGCCGACGTCCAGCTCGGCCCGGTCGGTGTCATCCCCGTCACCACCAGCGGGAAGATCCGGCGCGACGCCACCCGGTCGGCGTACCGCCAGGGGCTGCTGGCCACGGCCACGGCCGGCCACGGACCAGGCCGCGAGCCCATCCCGGCTGTGACGGGATGCCCGGCATGACCTCCTGTACCGACACCGCGCCGGCCGTCCGGCCGCTGCCCGCCGGGGCTACCGGGGCTACCGGGACGCGGATCATCGCTCCCGGATCAGCCGGTACCGGTCCGGACACCGACGCCCTCGCCCGCAGAATGGCCTACGTCACCGTCGGGCTGCCGGCCCTCGGCGTGGTCGCGGCGATCGTCTTCGCCGTCCGCTACGGGTTCACCTGGACCGACCTCGGACTGCTCGCCGGCATGTACCTGGTGACGGCGTTGGGGGTGGAAGGCGGCCTGCACCGTTTCTTCTCCCACCGCGCCTTCAGCGCGGGGCCGGCGCTGACCAGCTTCCTGGGGGTCGCCGGCAGCATGGCGGCGCAGGGACCGATCCTGTTCTGGGTCGCCACCCACCGGATCCACCACGCGTTCACCGACCGGGACGGCGACCCGCATTCCCCTCGCCCGATCGGCGACGGTCGCCTCGCCCGGCTGCGCGGCCTGTGGCACGGCCATGTCGGCTGGCTGTTCACGATCCGCCGGGCCAACTGGAGCAGGAACGTGCCGGACCTGCTGCGGGACCGGCTCGTCATGAGACTGAACCGGTACTATTTCGGCTGGATCGTTCTCGGCCTTGCGCTGCCGGCACTGATCGGGGGCCTTGTCGACGGCCCACGCGGCGCCGTCGGGGGGCTTCTGTGGGGCGGGCTCGCCCGGATTTTCCTGCTTGACCAGGTGACTTGGGGAGTCAACTCCCTCGGCCACACGCTGGGCCGTCGACCCAATCCGACTCGGGACAACAGCCGCAACATCTCGCTGCTCTCTCCTTTCTCCGTCGGTGGCTCCTGGCACAACAACCACCATGCCCAGCCGGCCCTGGCCCAGACCCGGCACACCCGCTGGCAGCTCGACATCGCCGGGCTGTTCATCCAGCTGCTCGATGTCGCAGGTCTTGCCCGGGATGTGCGGTATCCGAAGAAATCCGGTCCGCGCGGAGATTCCGAGTAGATATTTAGGGGGACTGCCATGTCCTCGGCTACGGCCGAACCGCTCGCCGCGGGCATCGTGAAGCTCGACCCGGCCAGCCGGCGCATCAAACGGGTGACCGCGTTCACCATGATGGCGCTGCCTGGACTCGGTTGTGTCGCCGCGATCTACCTGCTGGCCAGCGGAATGTACGCGACGATCGACCTGGTGCTGTTCGCCGCGTTGTACTTCGTGCATATGGGTGGCATTACCATCGGTTTTCATCGCTATCTCGCCCACAAGACGTTCAAAACATCGCGGTTCTTCGAGGCGATCCTGCTAATCAGTGGTTCGATGGGCGGGCAGGGGCCGATCATGTACTGGGTCACCACCCATCGCCGGCATCACCGGTTCAGCGACGGACCGGGCGATCCGCACACCCCGAACCTGCATGGCGAAGGTGTCCGCAACAAGCTGCGTGGACTCTGGCACGCGCACATGCCGTGGATGCTCAGCGACGAGAGCTCCAGCTGGAGCCTGTGGGCGCCCGATATCATGCGCGACCGCCGGCTGTTCTTCTACCACCGGACCTACCAGCTCTGGATGCTGGCTGGCCTGCTCCTGCCGGCACTCATCGGGTTCGCCGCCGGCCGGACCGCCATGTCGGCACTGACCGGCCTCGTCTTCGGTGGCCTTGCCCGGATGTTCGTGGCGAACCAGGCCGCCTGGTGCGTCGGATCGATTTCCCACATGATCGGCGGCCGGCCATTCGACACCGGCGACCGCAGCGCCAACAACTGGCCGGTAGCCCTCGTCACCTTCGGAGAGGGACTGCAGAACAACCATCACGCGTTCCCGGGCTCCTATCGGCATGGCGTCCGTGCCTGGGAGCCAGATCTGAGCGGCTGGACGCTGGCCCTGCTCGGCAGCGCCGGCGTCGTCTGGGACCTGCGGTCTCCGGACAGAGCGACCATCGCGGCGAAACGGCAGGCAGCCGTCCGGCGCCGCGCGACACAACACGAATTGGACAGGAGCATGAAGATCCGTGTTCGGACGTAGGAAAACCAGCTCGGTACCCACTGGCCCGCTGACCGAGGAGTCGATCCGGCAGTGGCTGATCGGGGAGCTCGCACGGCGGATCGACACGCCAGCCGACCAGATTGACACCCGCAAGCCGTTCGAAGCGTACGGGCTCGACTCACGGGTCGCTGTTCAGGTCTCCGGGTCACTGGAAAAGATCGTCGAAAGGCGGTTGTCGCCCGGCCTGCTCTATGAGCACCCGACCATCGACGACCTGAGCGGTTATCTGGCCACGGAGCTACGCCTCGCCGACCACTAAGTGGTCGCCGCAGGGCTGGCAACCGACTGGACTGGACTGGACACCATGCCGACATACCGCTTCCCCTCAGCCCCGGACGCATACTTCGAGGACTTTCTCCAGAAGTCGGAGCAGATCAGGAACGAGCGGCTCGCCGCGGCGATCCCGAAATCCCTGATCGAGCCGCGGGTTGCCCGCGGGTTATTGGGCTTCGCCGTGAGCTGGGCACTCTATATCGGCGCGGTCGTGAGCATGAGCTTCGCCCCGTACTGGCC
>NZ_CAKJTL010000111.1 GCF_917627385.1 Protofrankia sp. CiT1 | reverse complement strand
ATCCCCACCCCGATTGTTACCTCACGGTAGATCCCCGCACGGCCGCAAGCCAAGCCCCGCCTCCCCGGGGGCCGGCGATTCGCGCCCACCGATATGATCATGAAATATGATCATGATGTGAGGTTGCGGTACTGGCGCACGGCCAGCGGGGCGAACACCGCGCTGATGCCCACCGACCAGACCACCGACTGCCACACCCAGTGCGAGGCGGGCCCGCCCTCCATGAGCGTCCGCACCGCGTTGATTGTGATGTTGGCTGGCTGGGCCTTCGCGTAACCCTGCAGCCAGCCCGGCATGGTGCTCACGGGCACGAACGCCGAGCTTGGGAACACCAGCAGGAAGAAGGGCAGAATCGAGGCGACCTGGGCTGTCTCGGGATCCTTCACGGCGAGGCCGATGGATGCGAACACCCACGACATGGCGTACCCGAACAGCAGCACGAGCCCGAGCCCGGCGATGATCGCGGCAGCGGAGTTGTTGAAACGGAACCCGACCAGGACCCCGACCGCGATCATCATTGCCAGCACCACGACGGCGCGGCACAGGTCGGCGACGGTACGTCCCGCGAGCACGGCCGAGCGGGCCATGGGCAGCGCGCGGAACCGGTCGATGATCCCGCTCTTGAGGTCCTCGGCCAGCCCGACCGAGGTTGCCGCGCCACCGATGAGCGACGCCTCCACGAACACCGCCGGGACGATGTAGTTGACGTAGCTGCTGCCGGGGATGGCGATGGCGCCGCCGAGGACGTAACGGAACAGCAGCAGGATCAGCACCGGCTGGGCACTGGAGATGAGCAGCAGCTGGGGCGTGCGTATGAGCCGGACGAGGTTGCGCCGGGCGATCCCGGCGATGTCGCTCAGCGCGATGACCGGAGTGAGCGACGCTGTGCGCGCCGCTGGCTGACCAAGGGCGACGGCGTTCATGAGTTCCTTCCCGGTGTCGCGGAGACCGCGGCTGCCGCGGCTGCCGGGGCCGGCGGGGGCGGGCCGGCCATGACGGCGGGCTGGCCGCTCGCCTCGTCATCGGCCGCCTCGGTGGCTACGTGGCCGGTCAGGGAGAGGAAGACATCGTCGAGGGAGGGACGCCTGATACCGAGGTCGTCCAGGGTGACCCCGTCGTCGTCGAGGAGGCGCCCCGCGGCCAGCAGGACCTTGGCCCCGCCACCGGTCGGGACCGCGACCCGGCGCCGCTCGGTGTCCAGCTGCGGCGGCCCGTCGCCCAGGTCGGTCAGGAGGGCGGCGACCCGGTGCAGGTCGCCGGGATCGACGACCCGGGCTTCGAGCACGGCACCGCCTGCGCGGGTCTTGAGTTCGTCGGCGGTGCCGGCGGCAACCACCCGGCCCCGGTCGATGACGACGATCTGGTGCGCGAGGCGTTCGGCCTCTTCGAGGTACTGGGTCGTCAGCACGACGGTCGTACCGTCGGTGACCAGCTGTTCGATGAGCGTCCACAGCTCGCTGCGGGTCCGCGGGTCGAGCCCGGTGGTGGGCTCGTCCAGGATCAGTACGGACGGATGCCCGACAAGGCTCGCGCCGAGGTCGAGGCGCCGTCGCATCCCACCCGAGTAGGTCTTCACCTGCCGGTCGCCCGCCTCGGTGAGCGAGAAGCGCTCCAGCACCTCCTGCGCCCGCCGCCGCCGTTCGGCTCTTCCGACATGGTAAAGCCGACCGACCAGCTCAAGGTTCTCCCGTCCGGTGAGCAGCTCGTCCACGGCGGCGTACTGGCCGGCAAGCCCGATCATGGAACGGAGCCGCTGCGCGTCCCGGACGACGTCGTACCCGGCGATCGTGGCCTGGCCGCTATCCGGTTTGAGCAGTGTGCTCAGGATCCGCACCAGGGTGGTCTTGCCGGCGCCGTTGGGGCCGAGCAGCCCGAGAACCGTACCCGCCCCGGCCGTCAGGCCGACGCCGGCCAGCGCGTTGACTGACCCGAACCGTTTGGTTACCGCCTTCACTTCGATCATCGGCGTCGCCATCGCCCTCCCACTCTCCTCGTCCGTTGGCAGCCTCATCGTCGACGGCTCGGCGCTTGTTGTCTGCACCGGGCTGGCGGCCACCGTGGTTCTCGAGCCGAAACCGCCGCACAGCAGGCCGCATAGGCAGGCGGGAGAGCGGGCGGATTCAGCCGATGGCCCGGGAGGTCTGGAACATCGTGTCCAGCGTGACCGGCTCCAGCCTGCGTTCGGCAATGAGCTGCTGGATCTGATCGAACAGCCCGAGGACCGTCGGGTGGTTGGCGTGACCGAGCATGATTGTTCCTGGTTGCAGGTAGCGGCTGGCCAGGCCCATGAGCTGCTCGGGACTGATCGGTGTCGAGTCGCCGAAACTCCCGTTCCACAGCAGGATTCTGGTAAAGCCGAGTTCGCCCACGAGCGCGTCGACGTGTGCGTTGTGCGAACCGTAGGGCGGCCGGAACCAGGGGCGCGAGGTGATACCGAAGGTCCGCTCGATCCAGTCCTCGTTTCTCTCGATGTCCGCGCGGATCGCGTCGTCCGGGCGGCCAGGCAGCTGGAGATGTGTCCAGGTGTGGTTCGCGATCTGGACCTGGCCGGTTTCGATCAGGGGACGCAGGACGTCGGCGTGCCGGTCCCAGATCGCCCGGTAGGCGCCGTTGGGCGCGAAGGTGATGGGGATTCCCGACCGTCGCGCGAACTCCACATAACCGGCCACGGTCTCGGGCGAGTAGCCGTCGTCAATCGTGATCGCGATCCGCCGGGTTGGCGCGGGTGCGCCGAACACCACCGCCGGGTTTTCCGGGTGGGCAGCAGGGATGGGCGGAAGCGTCTGCTGTGCCGCTGGCGCCGGGCGCGGCGCGGCGAGCTGGTTTCCGGGGGGGCGGGCGGAAACGGGCATGGGCGCCCCGGCGGGACGCGGTGCCGCCGGAGCCGCGGGCTGGGCCGAGCAACTGACCAGAGCCTGCGCGGCGCCGATAGCCAGCAAGGAGAGCAACATCCGGCGATCCATGAACGAACGGTACAAGGACGAACGGTACAAGGCGGTTGCGAAGGGCCTGGTTTTGCTGGATTCTCCGAGGGCCATCTCCGCTGGATGGTGTCTTACGACGTGTTCCGGAAACCGTTGTTCGACAAAGCCTGGGCTTGTCTCGGAGGAGCGCATGGACCGAAGGACCGGGCTCTACCTCGGCGGTGCGTGGCGGGCGCCGAGCGGCAGCGGGACGATCGAGGTCATCGAGGCGGCGACGGAGGAGACCATCGGCGTGGTGCCGGCGGGCGAGGTTGCCGACATCACCGCTGCCGTCATGGCCGCGCGGGGCGCCTTCGAGCGATGGTCGGCCACTCCCAGAAGCGACCGGATCGCGTTGCTGCGGATGATTGCCGATGGCCTCGAGGCCCGCGGCGCGGCGCTCGCGACGCTGATGAGCCGTGAGGTCGGCACGCCGCTGGTCACGTCCGAGCGCATCCAGGTGGGTCTGGCCGTGTCCGTCATCCGTTCGACCGCCGATGTCGCCGAGCGTCTCCCGCTGGAGGAGCGGATCGGATCGTCGCTCGTGCTGCGGGTTGCCGCCGGGGTCGTCGGCGCGATCACACCGTGGAACTATCCGCTCTACCAGCTGGCCGCCAAGGTTGCCCCGGCGCTCGCCGCCGGATGCACGGTGGTGGCCAAGCCGAGCAGCGTGGCGCCCTTCGCGGCCTTCGCCCTCGCCGACGTCGCCCATGAGGCTGGCCTGCCCGCTGGTGTCCTGAACATCGTGACAGGCCGCGGGCCCGTGGCTGGGGAGGCCCTCGCCAGCCATCCCGAGGTCGACCTTGTCAGCCTGACCGGGTCGACGGCCGCGGGCGCGCGGGTCGCCCAGCTCGCCGGGCCCGGTATCAAGCGGCTGACCCTGGAGCTCGGCGGCAAGTCCGCCTTCATCCTCTGCCCGGGCGCGGACCTCGGCCGTGCGGTCACCAGTGCCGTGCGGGGCTGCTTTGTCAACAACGGCCAGACCTGTTCGGCGACCACCCGGCTGCTCGTCCCCCACGAGCTGCTCGAGGAGGTGGAGGAGCGCCTGGTCGCCCTGGTCGAGGCGCAGGTGGTCGGCGATCCGCTGGACCCGGCGACCACGATCGGGCCGGTCGCCTCGGCCGCGCAGGCACGTTCGGTCGCGTCCTATCTGGACAAGGCCAGGCACGAGGGCACCGTGCTCGTCGGCGGCCCAGGGCCCGTGCCTGGGCTCGACCGCGGTTACTTCGTGCGTCCTACCGTGGTGAGCCGCCTGCGTAACGACGCGGTGCTCGCCCGCGAGGAGATCTTCGGGCCAGTGCTCGCGGTCATCCCGGTAGCGGACGCCGACGAGGCCGTCGCCGCCGCCAACGACTCCGACTACGGCCTGTCCGGCGCGGTGTTCGCCGCGGACGAGGCGGCCGCGATCGCGGTGGCGCGCCGGTTGCGCACCGGCCAGGTGGCGATCAACGGCGGGCGGTTCAGCGTGCTTGCTCCGTTCGGGGGTTTCCGGCGCTCCGGTGTCGGACGCGAACTGGGTGAACATGGGCTGGCCGAGTATGTCGAGCTGATGTCGCTGCAGCTGCCCACGGGTTCCAGCGGCGCGGCGGGAGCGGTCGCCCAGTGAGCCGCTCCCGGCGGGCACGGCGCACCTGCCAGCACGGTCCGGGTCCGCTCCGGTCCGGGAGGCGTTGCCCGTATGCGCGTCCGACGCCGATAGGCGGCGCATGTGTTCGTGAAGGAGCCCGATGGCTGTGATCGCAGGTGCCGATGGCGGGCTGCCCCGGCGTGTCCCCGTGCCCGGCCGGGCCGGGCCGGAGGACCTCGCCAGGGTGGTGCTGTCGTTCTATTCGCTGCCCCCGCTGGAGCCGCTGCGGCGGGCACAGGTGGCGCGTGCCGCCGGCTTCACCTCCATCGGTCTCAGCCTGAGCTGGCTGCGCCGTTGGTTGGCGGCCGGCCACGGCCTGGCCGAGCTGGAGGACGCGCTCGCCGAGGGTGGCGTCACCGTGGGCGAGCTCGACGTGCTGCGACCGCTGGGCGGCCAGCCCGACGAGGCCGAGGAGGTCTGCTGGGCGGTCGCGGAGCGGCTGCGGGTGCCCTACGTGGGAGTCATCGGTCCCTATGCGGGGAGCTGGGATGACGCGGTGGCCCGCTTCGCCGGGGCCTGTGACCGGGCGGCGACCGTCGGGACGGGCGTCGTGCTCGGCGTCGAGTTCCTGCCGTTCACCAATATCCCCGACGGGGCCGCGGCAGCGTCGCTGGTGCGTGCCGCCGGCCGGGCCAACGGCGGGGTCTGCCTGGACGTCTGGCACGTCTACCGCGGCGGCCAGACCCCGGACGACCTCGGCGACGGTGTCTGGCCGTATGTCGTGCGGCTACAGCTGTCCGACGGGCCGCTGGTGGCCGAGGACGACGATCTGCTGGCTGACTGCCTGGCCAACCGGCGGCCGCTCGGTGACGGCGAGTTCGACCTGACCGGTCTGCTGGCGGCCGCGGCCCGCCGCCGTCCCGAGGTGGGTATGTCGATCGAGGTCATCTCCGAGCGGCTGCGTGCCGAGCCGCCCGAGCGGATCGCGCCCCGGCTCGCCGCGGGGCTGCGTGCGCTCCTGCGGGGACATGGCCGGTTCTCCCCGGCGTCGGACGTTCTTACTATTGACAGTATTTAGTTTCTCGGCTGTGATGGGTGTCACGGTGACGTGCGGTCGAGAAGGCGCGGGGAGGAGGGGCGATGGCCACCCCGCCCTCGTCCACCCCGGCGCTGGTGATGACCCGGCCGCTGGAGGTCGGGATCGTCGTCGACGACCTGGTGGGCATGGTCCGCTTCTACCGTGAGGCGCTCGGCTGTACCGAGGCGCACCGTTCGGACGTGCCTGCCGAGCTCAACGCCAAACTGGGCCTGGGGGCGGCGGCCACCGTGGTCTGGCTGCGCACCCCGTGGGGGGAGCGGATCAAGCTGCTGCGGCCCGCCACCGGCACGGGCCCGCTCGCGCCGGCTGTGCCGCTGACCGCCCGCCGCGGCCTGTCCTACCTCACCCTGTACGCCGCCGATGCGGTGGGGGCCGCCGAGCGGATGCGTCGTGGGGGAGCGAGCCCGCTGTCAGAGCCGGAGCTGGTCGAGGCGAGCGGGCGGCTGATCGCCTTCTGGGCTGATCCCGAGGGCAACGTCATCGAGCTGGTCGAGGATCTCGGCCGGGCCGGGTGAGCCCGGCCGTGCAGGCGTGCGCATCGCAGACTTTCTGTTGACAACACATAGTTAGTGCCATGTAATGGCCGTCACATTCGTGCCGGCCATTACATGTGTGTCCGTACTGGCGCCTGGCATCAGCGGAGAGAGGACGCGCCGTGCAGAGCTGGGTCGCAGACTGGGAGCGCAGCCCACGGCTGCCCCACTACACCAGGGCCAACGCGGGCGAGACGTTGCCCGCGCCCGCGAGCCCCCTGGGCTGGACACTCGCCTATGTCAGCGTCCTGCGGGCGTGGCGGCAGGGTTTCATCGACATCGGGGTCTACCGCCCCGACGAGATGTCGGCGGACCGGCCCGAGATCGCGGGGCTGTTCGGAGGCTACTTCTACCTCAACCTGTCGCACATGCGGCTGTTCTCGCTGCGGCTGGGGATGCCGGTCGAGCAGACCGACCGGGCCTTCGTCGGGGAGCGGCCCGACATCCCGCCCTACGTCGCGCATCCCGACGACGTCGACGCCGAGCGCGCGGCGGCGGCCGGCGCTTCGGTGCAGCGGCTCCTCGCGACCACGGAGTTCACCGATGCCATGACCGATCGTGATCGCGTGCGGGCGTGGCGTCGCGAACGGCCCGATCTCACGACGCTCTCCGAGAGCGAACTGGTCGCCCGGGTCCGTGCTCTGCTCGACGAGAGCGAGAAGAGCATCTTCTACCGGCACGTGTTCTCCAGCCTCCCGGCGAGTTTCGGCCCCGGTATCCTCGGGCCGATCTGCGAAAGTGTGGGACGCGGCAGCGACCTGCTCGATGTGATCAGTGGTATCGGCGGCATCGACTCCGCCTCGCCCGCGGTGGGCCTGTGGGACCTGTCCCGCGCCGTGACCGGGTCCACCGAGCTGGCCACGCTGTTCGACAAGGGCCCAGCCACGGTGGCCATCGCCCTGGGCGAGGACGCCACGGGCGATGTTGCCCTCTTCCGGGACGCCTTCGCCGCTTTCCTCGACAGCTACGGTGACCGTGGCCCCAACGAGTGGGACATCCACTCGTTGGCGTGGGAGGTGGATCCCGCCGCGGCGCTTGCCCTGGTCGACCGGCTCCGCACCAGCCCGGACTCGGAGTCGCCGGCCCTGCGTCACGACATGCTCGCCGCCCGCCGCGCGCGGATCGCGGCGGAGATCCGCGAGGCGCTCGCTGGCAACGCCGAGGCTCTTGCCACCTTCGACATCGGTATGCGGGCGGTCGACGTCTGGATGCCCGCGCGGGAACGCACCAAGTCCAACTGCGTCGCGGCGCTGCACGAGATCCGCATGGCAATCCGCGAGCTGGGCCGCCGCGGCGTCGAGGCCGGTCGTTTCGCCCATCCCGAGGACATCATGATGCTGCTCGCGGACGAGCTCGACGGCTACCTCACCGACCCCGGCCGGTTCACGCCGGTGATCGCGCGGCGGCTGGTCGAGTACGCCGAACTGGCCCAGCTGGAGCCGCCGTTCTTCGTCGCCGAGGACCCCGACATCGCCACCTGGCCGCGGCGGGACCGCGAGAGCCCGGCCGCGGCGGTGGGGGAGGTGTTCACCGGCGTCGGGGGCAGCCACGGTGTCTACACCGGCCGGGTCCGCATCATCACCGATCTGGCCGGCTGCGACGCCCTCGAGCCCGGCGAGGTCCTGGTCTCCCCCATCACGGACGCGGCGTGGACGCCGCTGTTCCTGGTGGCTGGCGCGGCCGTGGTGGACGTGGGCGGCCTCAACAGCCACGCGGTCGTGGTCTGCCGCGAGCTCGGCATCCCGTGTGTCATCTCGGTGGGCGACGGCACCGCGCGGCTGCGCGACGGTGTCGAGGTGACGGTGGACGGCGGGGCCGGCACGGTCACGGTGGTCTCGGCCGTCCCCGCCGACGGCTGAGACCACCCGGCACGGCTGACAGCGGGTGGGATGCGGGGGGCCACCCGGCCGTCCGCATCCCACCCATCCGGATGGCTATCCCACCCATCCGGATGGCTATCCCACCCATCCGGATGGCTATCCCACCCATCCGGATGGCTATCCCACCCATCCGGATGGCGCGCCCGCGGTCCTGAATCACCGGTCCTGAATCACTCGCGGCGGGTGATGCGCCGCGGCCCCGAGCGGCCAGAATCGGTGACGGGAAAGCTCCGGGCTGATGTCGCGGGTCTCGTGGTGGTGGCACCGTCAAACCACCGGCTGACCGGCGGCAAGGTGCCGGAAAGACACCGGACGACAAGGCGGCGGATATATGGGTGCGCAGACATACGGCCGTGGCATTCAGCCCAGCCGGCGGCTGCTGGTGGGCGGGGGGCTGCTCGTCGGTATCGGCGGCCTGCTGGGAGCTGCGGGCATGGCTCTGGTCAGCGTCGCCGTGGTGTCGGCGACCCGGCAGTGGGCGCGGCAGCTGGAGGTGCCGCCCAGTGAGATCGCGAAGGTGAAACTCCAGCAGGCCAGGGCCGCCACAGCCGCGGCCACGTCAGCCGGTGCCGACGCCTGGCGGAGCGGAGCCCCGGGCGAGCCTCCATCCTGACCGCTGCCGGTGGCCGTGCCCGCCGCGGCGCCTGATCCGATCGCATTGGATCGTCATGCTCCCGACAATGGTGTATGGGCTGTTCGCCACGGGCCTACGGTCGGGAACCATGAGAGCGTGTGTGAGATCGGGCTTTCGATCAGTGAGCCGTGTCCAGGCGCTCCCTGGCAAGGCGGAAGGCCGAAGCGATACCGGATGAGTTGTATCGGTTTGGCCGACAACGCAGCCAGGGGACGCCTGGGCGCGGCGAGCCGGAATGACGATCTCACACACGCTCTGAGTGCCTATGCTCTATCCCGATACCGAGTGGGAGAGTGCATGGCCGATCAGATCATGCTGGGCAAGACGGCTCGGGTGACCGGGACAATCAGGCCGGATATGGTGGGCGAGGTGATGGTTTCCGTGCGTGGTGGCGCGGAGGCGTTCCATGCCTATGCCGCTGAGGACGGTGTGACCATCGCGATCGGCTCCCGCGTGCTTATCGTGGAGTATCACCCGCCCCGTACCGTGATCGTCACCAGGTTGTGAGGACCACCGCTGGGTACGCCGTTCTGGCTTCTGGCCAGCGCATTCTCGTAAGTTTCAGCAAATCCGGGTCTCAACAGAGGAGATCGCGTGGTCCCGATCCTCATCGCGGTGGGTGCGGGTGTCATCGGCATCATCGGCGTTATCAAGTTGATGTGGCGGGTGGCGGAACCCAACGAAGCGCTGATTATCTCCGGCTTACGGGCGTACAAAAATCCGGACAACGCCGTGGCGGAAAGCCTGGGTTTCAAGATTATCACCGGGAAAGGGGTGCTGGTGTTCCCGGGCGGGCAGAACGTGCGGCGCCTGTCATTGGATCTTCGAGCCGCTCAGTTGAGTACCGATTGTGTCAGCCAGCAGGGCATCCCGGTCGGCGTGCGCGGTGTGGTGATTTTCAAGGTGGGGGATGACTACGCCTCGATCGCCAACGCCGCCCGGAGATTCCTTGACCAGCAGGACAAGATGGATGACCGGGTGCACAATGTTTTCACCGGCCATCTCCGGGCGATAGTCGGCCAGCTCACCATTGAGGATATGATCAGGGACCGGGAGAAACTGACGGCGCTGACCCGGGCGAGTTCCGGTATGGAGATGCAGAAGCTCGGGCTGATCGTTGACTCCCTGCAGATCCAGGAGATCGACGATCCCACCGGCTACATCAAGAATCTCGGCCGCCCGCACGTCGCCGCCGTGGCCGCCCAGGCGCGCATCGCCGAGGCGCAGGCCGACCGTGAGGCGACCGAGCAGGAACAGGTCGCCGCGGCGCTCAAAGCGGAAGCGGCCCGGGACAGCTCCATCAAGCAGTCGGGTTTCCAAGCCGAGGTCGACGAGGCCGCCGCGCGAGGGCAGCAGGCCGGCCCGCTGGCGGAAGCAGCCGCTCACCAGCAGGTCGTGGTCGAGCAGACCAAGGTTGCCCAGCTTGAGGCGGACCTGGAAGAACAGCGGCTGCAGACGACGATCCGCAAGCCGGCGGACGCCCGTGCCTATGAGCAGATCACCCTGGCCCGTGCCAGCCGCGACGCGCAGATCAGCGCGGCTGAGGCGAGCGCCCGGGAGGCGACCTTGCTGGCGGCGGCGCAGGCCGAGTCGACCCGTACCCTCGGTGATGCCCAGGCGCATGCCCGGCGCGCCGTCGGTGATGCCGAGGCGGACGCCCTGCAGGCCAAGGGGCTGGCGGAGGCCGCGGGGATCAGGGCGCGGGCGGACGCCCTGTCGGTGAACCAGGAGGCCGTGATCGGCCAGCAGCTCGCCGAGCAGTGGCCGGCCATCGTCGAGGCGGCGGCGAAGCCGTTCGGCGACGTCGACCAGATGATCCTCCTCAATGGCGCGACCGGTATCGGCGAGCTGCTGACCCAGGCGCTCTCCCAGGGCAGCGCCGGTCTCCAGCTCGCGCGGTCCCTGCTGGCGGGCCAGGCGCGGCCCGGCCCGCCAGCTTCCGGTACCGTTTCTGGTGATGTTCCGGCGCCGCATGTCGACATCCCGGCACCGGCATCCGCCCCCGCGGAGCCAGCCCTGCCGGTGGAACCAGCCTCACCGGCAGCCGATGCCGACGAGGCATAGTTCAGACGAGGCATAGCTCAACAGTCATCGTCAGCCCAGCTGACGTCAGGTGCCGACGATGCGCTCGGCCAGCGCGGCGGTCTCCCGCAGGAAACGGCGTCGGCCGAGCCCTTCGAGGATGGCGTCCTCGGCCAGCCAGGATGCCGCCGCCGTTTCGATCAGAGACAGCAGGCCTGTCGCCATCACACCGGCTTCTGCCGCCGGTATGCGCTGGGCGGGGAGCCGGGCCGTGCGCACCGCCTGGGTAAGCAGCTCCATCAGGCGGACCCGGGTTTCCCGGCGCAACGCCTCCGCCGCGAGATTCGCCCCGGACGATGTCACGAAGTAGACCGTTCCGGCGAGGCGCTGGCCGTCGAGCCAGCCCAGCATGCTGGTCAGCAGATCACCGATGGGGCCGTCGTCGGCGGCCGGCCCGGTGATCTGGGCATCCAGTTCCCTGACAAAGGCGTCGCTGAAGCTCCGCATGGCCTCCAGTAGAATGTCAGCCTTGGACGGGAAGTGGTAGTAGACGGCAGCCGGCGTCATCCCGGCTTCGTCGGCGATGTCGGCAACGGTGACCGTTTCCAGGCCACGCATGGCAAACAGCCGGGTGGCAGCCTCGATGACATCAGGACGGCGGGATGGCCGGTGTGCCGGTCGTCGTGGTTCACCGCTCCGGTCGGTGCTCGCGGTCATGTGGCAGATTACTCCTGAAAGCTGCGGGACACCTGGGCCGGCATGGCTCTGCGAACAGCAACAGACGGTCGGGAGGCGTTCACCGTGGCGGAGCCCGCAGACCTGCCCGAGCGGGGCAGGCCGCCGGCCCACCGGCCATCCAGACGCCAGATTATTATCAGCGCCGCCATCCGGGTGTTCGCACGCAAGGGGTTCGACGAGGCGAGTGTCCAGGACATCGCGGCAGCGGCCCAGGTCGTCCCCACCGCTGTCTATTACCACTTCTCCGGCAAGGAGGAGCTGTTCGACGTGGCGCTGCGGCGGGTGGTCGGCGCGACCAACGCCGTCGTCGCCGCGGCTCGCTCCGATGACGAGCCCGGTGACTTCACCGCGCTCAGGCGGGTCACCGCCGCGGTCTGGGACTGGATCGAGGCCCACCCCGACGAGGCGCGGCTGCTCTACCTGCACATGCCCGGCGCGACCCAGCAGGCGCGCACGCTGCGGCGGGACTTCGAGGAACTGCACATCGAGCGGTCGTTCGACTACATCGTCTCCGCGCGGGTGCCGGCCACGCGGCGTTCCGCCGTGGCCAAGCATGCCACCCAGTCACTGGCCGCGCGTACCCTCAACCACCTGCTGCTCGCCATCCATCCGATGCGCATGGACGACGGCCCGTTGAGCCAGCAGCCGCCGAAGGCGCTGCGCCGCGCGCTGGATGCCGTGTCCGAACGGATACTCACTGTCGATTAATGGTCGACGCTTTGTCATTGATTTTTCCGCCACCGGACGGTGCCGCCCGCACGGAACCTATGGACAGATATTGGCGGGACGGCCAAGGGCAGTTACTGTTGTCGCCATCACAAAAGTAGCCCCGGAGGGAGCGCCGTGTCCCCGGCTGCTCCTCGGCCGCTCTCGGGCGAGGAGCCCGATAGCGGCAGCTCCCGTGCTCCGGGTCCGGAGTCTGCCGAAGAAGTTCCCCGGGCAACGAGCCCTGGTCGAGGCCGACCGCGATACGGGGGCTGTATCGGTTCGTCCGATCCCTGGAGGTCGCGGGTGCTGGAATCCGGGTCAACACCCTGGCGCCGGGCGTCGTCGAATCCCGCATGATGGATTCGCTGGGCGCCGGCCTTGGGACGCTGGCCGGGGTGGGCGAGACGGCTTTCAGGGGCGGCATGGAACGCGCGGTGCCGCTCGGCCGGTACGCCACTCCCGCGGAGATCGCGGCGGCCGCGGCGTGGATCCTCAGCGACGAGGTGCCCTATCTGCACAACGAGTGCATCACTGTGAGCGGCGGAATAGCGCCGTACTGATGCCCGCCGTACCGGTACCCACAGCGCTGATGATTGCCCCACTGAACACGCGGGATATGTGGGCAACGCATCGACGGTCGATGAAAGGTGACAGGTAATGGATCTTGAATTGGCGGGGCGGCGGGCGCTGGTGACGGGCGCCAGCCGAGGACTCGGCCGGGCGATCGCGGCGACGCTGGCCCAGGAGGGCTGCTCGCTTGCGCTGTGCGCCCGCGGCGCCGAAGGCCTGGAGAAGGCCGCGGCCGAGCTGCGTGCCGACGGTGCCCAGGTGTGTGCCGAGCCCTTCGACGTCAGCGACACCGACGCGCTCACCGCTTTCGTCAACGGCGCCGCGGCGGAACTGGGCGGGCTGGACATCGTCGTGTCCAACGTATCCGCCGGCGCGGCCAAGGACCCTGGCCAGTGGCAGCGCAGCCTGGACGGTGACCTGCTGCCGTTCGTCCGGCTCGCCGAGGCCGCGGTGCCGCACCTCGCCGACGGCGGTGGCTCGATCATCGCGATCGGCACGACGAACGCCTTCGACACGGTGCGGCCGGCATCGGCCAACGCCTACTCGGCTATCAAAGCGGCCGTGCTGCACCACTCCGCGGCGCTCGCGCGGACCCTCGCGCCGCGGGGGATCCGGGTCAACACGGTCTCCCCCGGGCCGATCGAATTCCCCGGCGGCGACTGGGAGAAGATCCGGGAGCAGCGGCCGGAGGTCTACGCGGAGGTCCTGGCCAAGATCGCTGTTGGCAGGTACGGCCGCCCTGAGGACGTCGCGGCAGCCGTCGCCTTCCTGGCGAGTCCCCGGGCCGGGTTTTGCAACGGCGTCAACCTCGTGGTCGACGGCGGGCTCGTCACCCGCGTGCAGTTCTAGAACCGGCGGTTGCGAGCCATGGCGGGACCGGCCGGCCGGGTGGAGGCCGTACTCGTGTGCGGCGGGCGCTGGCACGACTTCGACTTCGCGCGGTTACACCTTCTTGAGCGCCTGGGAAGACACGAGCGGGTGCGCACCCGGGTCTTCGAGGACTACGCCCGCATCGATGCGATCGAGTCCGCAGACCTGCTCGTCACCTACACCTGTGACGTGCGTCCCAGCCGTGAGCAGCAGCGGGTTCTGGTGGACTTCGTGGCGCGCGGCGGGCGGTGGCTGGCACTGCACGCCACCAACGCGGCGATCGAGGCGCCCACGCCGGGCGGGGAGCGTCTGTTCACGACGCCGCGGGTGTTCGGAGCGGTGGCCGCGGTGCTGGGCAGCCAGTTCCTCGGCCACCCCCCGATCGCGCCCTATCAGGTCGAGATCACCCAGCCGGATCATCCGCTGGTCGCGGGGATCGGCCCCTTCCAGGTCAGCGACGAGCTGTACGTCAGTGAGCTGCACCCGCCGATCGACGTGCTGCTGCACACCCGCTACCGCGGGCCGTCCCGGGGTTTCGCCGAAGGGCAGGTGCCCGCTTCCGCGGACGCTCTCCAGCCCGTGCTCTACCTGCGTCGCCATGCTGCCGGCGAGGTCTGCTACCTCACCCTTGGGCACTGCCGCGGCCGATTCGACGTCCAGGATCTCGGCGTCGACGACCTCGGCCACAGCGACCGGGGGAGCTGGACCGTCCCGGAGTTCATCACGGTGCTCGACCGTTGCTTGTCCAGAGCGGTCTACGGCACGGAGCACGGCGCCGGGTAGGAGGCTCCGGTAACAGGGGTGTAGATCAAAGAGCGGGGCTGGGGCGCGTGCGTCGCAAGGCGGCGCAGGGAGCCACCCTGGTCCTTTGATCCGCAATTAGTCATATAATTTTTTTTATTTTGGGAGATGGTTGTCGATGACCCGTCAGCCGGACCTGTAAAAGACCCACAGCTAAAAGACCCACAGCGTGCCCATCGACCCCCACCGGCGTGACCCGCGAATGGACCAGGCCATGACCCCACCGACCATCGAACCCTTCGATGTGCGCGTCACCACCGCCGAGATCGACGATCTCCGTGACCGGCTGGCCCGGACCAGGTGGCCCGACCAGATACCCGGCACCAGGTGGGAGTACGGCACCGAACGCGATTTCCTGGTCGAGCTGTGCCGGTACTGGAAGGACGACTACGACTGGTCGGGCTTCCAGACCCGGGCCAACGCCTTTCCTCAGTTCACCACCGGGATCGACGGGCAGCGCATCCATTTCATCCATGCACGCTCTCCCGAACCGACGGCGAGGCCCCTGCTGCTGACCCACGGCTGGCCGGGCTCGGTGGCGGAGTTCTGGCAGGTGCTCGGCCCCCTGTCCGACCCGGCAAACCACGGTGGTGACCCGGCCGACGCCTTCCATGTCGTCGTCCCGTCCCTGCCCGGCTACGGCTTCTCGGGTCCGACGACCGAGCGGGGATGGACCATCATCCGGGCTGCGTCCGCTTTCCTGGAGCTCATGACCCGCCTGGGCTATGAGCGCTTCTTCGCGCAGGGAGGCGACTGGGGCAGCGCGGTCACCACCACGGCTGCCGGCCTGTCCCCCGAGCGAGTACGGGCCATCCACCTCAACCTGCTGCCGGCGCCGCCACCGGACCGCAACGACCCGACCGCCGGCCTGGACGAAGCGGACCTGGCCATCCTGGCCCGGGTGAAGCATTTCGCCGACCACGAGACCGGCTACCAGAAGATCCAGGGGACGAAGCCGCAGACGCTGGCTTACGGCCTCGTCGACTCGCCGGCCGGGCTCGCCGGCTGGATCGTGGAGAAGTTCCACGGGTGGAGCGACTGCAACGGCACGATCGAATCTCGCTTCAGTCACGACCGGCTGCTTGACAATATCTCGATCTACTGGCTGACCGGGACGATCAACTCGTCGACCCGCCTCTACTACGAGTCGATCGGTCCCGGCCGGCGCCACACGCCCCCGCCGATCACGGTCCCGCTCGGCCATGCCGCGTTCCCGGCCGAAATGGTCCGGGCTCCTCGTAGCTGGTGCGAGGCGGCTTTCCCCACCCTGTGTCACTGGACGGATATGGCCCGGGGCGGCCACTTCGCGGCGATGGAGGAGCCCGAGCTGCTCGTCGACGACGTCCGCGCGTTCTTCCGCACCCAGCGGCTCTGAACGGCTCTGCCGCCGAGAAGCTGGCCCGCACCCAGCTCGGGCACTGCTCGTTCGGTGAGCGTGAAGTCCTCGGGCGCCGGTCCGCCCGGACCAGGACGGCGGGCCAGCGTCACCACCCGGGTGTGGCGCCCGGCGGTGCTCATGGCGGGGTTTTCCCGTCCCGCGGCCGGGCGCGGCGGCCGACCCAGCCGGTGATCTGCAGGTCCGCGTGACGGATCTCGCCCGACTGCCAGCGGCCCTCGGAGTCGAACAGGCCGCGCTGGCCGGTCATCGGGTCGTGGACCTCGACCAGCCCGGTGTCGGTCAGCGTGTACACCTGTTTGGTGATCGGATGAGTCAGGCTCATGGGTTTTGCGTTCACCGCACGTTCACAGCTCCTCCAGGCCGCGCAGTTCCTCCACACGGCGTACGCCGCGCTTGACGACCACGACCGGGCCGGTCACACGCAGCCGGCAGGCCAGCCGGAGGCGCCCGTCCGCCTCCGGACCGATGGCGGTCAGCCCCTCCTGTTCACGATCGTCAACCGGGCCGCAGTTGTCGGCCCCCGCGCTGACCCGCAGCACGCAGATACGGCAGGTGCCGAGCCCGCCGCAGACGGTCGGCCACCACAGGCCGTGCCGCCGGGCGGCGCTGAAGACGGTCTCGCTCTCGGCCACGGCCAGCACGATGCCGGACGGCGTTACCGTCACCTGAGCGGTCAGCGTGACATCCACGTGTCGAGCAGATGGTGAAAGTGCCGGATGCGGCTTTCCTGATAGTCCGCGAGCGTTATGCCTGGTTTGCGGGTCGCCTTCAGGCCCTGCTGGACGAACGGCAGGTTGGCGAGGTCCTGGTCGAAGACCGGGCCCAGCAGACCGAGTTCGGCAACGTCCGCCATGTTCATGCCCGCGGGCACCCATCGGATCTTCGCCGGGGCCGGGCGCGGGGTGCCCTTGGGCCATCCCGACAGGAAGAAGATTTCGGCAACACAACGGTCGGGGTCGTTACCGTAGGGCCGGAACCGATAGACGATATTCGATTTTTTCCCCGCCCAGGGGTGGAAGTTCGGGAAGAGAATGTAGTTGACCGCGTCCAGCAGCTCGCTGTCGGTGGCCTCCGCGTAGCTCTCGCCGGAGAGCGCGCTCAACTGGGCGCGCATCTGGTCGGCGAGCACCGCGCGGGCCGTGCCACCGGCTGGGATCTCCGGCAGGTCGCCGCCAGCCGCGGTGAGGTCCCGGCCCTGGGTCGAGGCGTAGAAGCCGCGTGAGAAGTAGAAGCTCTCCAGGACATCCTCTTCGGTCACGCCGCCCGCCAGATGCGGGCTCGGCACGCCCTGCACGGTGATCGTGCGGTCCCAGTTGGCGCTGGCCACCACGTCGTACTGGGAGTTGGCGTCGCCCATCCAGGCCAGTAGCTGCGGGTGGGTGCCGATCACGTGGAAGGCCTCCATGAAGGCCTCCTGCCCGATCTTCCAGTTGCAGGGCAGGATCTTCGCGATGTGTAACGAGGTATAACGGTCTTCCAGCGGCCACCGGGTGAAGTGGTCCGGCAGGTCGCCGGCGAAGGTCTCGAACGGCTCGCTGTGGGGATCCATGTTGATGAAGACAAAGCCGCCCCAGGTGGCGACCCTCGCCTCGGGCAGGCTGAATTTCTCCCGGTCGACGTGGGGGAAGTCCCAGGCGCACGGGATGCTCTTGAGGGTGCCGTCGATGTTCCAGGTGAACCCGTGGAACGGGCAGCGGAACTCCGGAACGTGCCCGCTGGTGGTGCGCAGCTTGCGCCCGCGGTGCAGGCAGGCGTTGACGAAGGCCCGGATCTCGGTCGGGGCGGTCCGCACGATCAACAGCGAGTCGTCGGCGATCTCGTAGATCTCGTGGTCACCGACCTCGGGGATGTCCTCCTCCCGGCAGGCGAACTGCCAGACCCGCCGCCAGAGCTTCTCGACCTCCAGGCGATGCCAGGCGGGGGAGATGTAGCGCTCGGCATCGATATCCTCGTTGCCGAGGTACTCGTTCACGGTGAGCCGCAGGACGCTGGGCACGGGCCGGGTGTCCGCGGCGAGGTAGTCCTGAGCGGACGGGCCGGGGCAACGGGCGCGGGTGCCGGGCTCCTGCGTGACCATGACGCCTCCCGAAGTTTCTTGTGTCTGGCTATAGTAACCGGTCGCCAGGCGCCAGGCAGGAGATCACACCGGAATCCCCCCGGCCGGAATACGCTGCGGGGCCTGCGGCCATGCCAGCTGGCTGGGTGGGGAACGACCTATGGCCGGTGGTCGATGAGGATCGGTTCCTCGGTGACAGTGATGGTGTCTCCCGGTTGGACGGCGGTTGTACTGCCGTCCAACCGGGAGATCGCCGCGACGCCGGGTTCGGCGGTGGTGGTCGCGGTGCCGTGGTCGGTCCACCGGATCGTCGCGTCGTAGCGCCGATCGGGTTCGGCAATGGTGAACAGGCACTGCCAGACGTTGTCCGGCAGCCTGATCGCCAGGAACGTCAGGCCGACGAGGCAGGGGGCTTTGCGCGGTCGTAGCACGTCTGGGCCGCGATCACCGCGGGCATCTCGCCCTCGATGAGCTCTATCAGCTCGCGCAGCTTCGCCGCGATGCGCACGCCGAGCGGCGTCAGGCTGTACTCCACGCGTGGTGGGATGGTCGCCTGGACGTCCCGGCGGACCAACCCGTCGCGTTCCAGCGCCTGTAGCGTCTGCGACAGCATCTTCTCGCTGACCCCGTCGACTCTGCGGCGCAGCGCGTTGAACCGGTATTCGCCCTGGGTCAACGCTGCCAGGGCGAGGACCCCCCACTTGCTGGTGACGGTCTCCATCGTCCGCCGCGAAGGGCATGCGCGGGCGAAGACGTCGGCGGCCAGAGCGTCCGCCGGGTCGGCGGACGCGGCCGTCGTAGGGGTCGAGCGGTTCATGGTACCCACTGTAGCGATTCAGGGCGCCATCCCCATCAACCGTACTAACCAATATGACTGCACTTACAAATAGTTAGTACACTCCTGGAGTGCCTACCGCACGGGCAACGCCAGATCGGCCACCAGGGAGAAAGCTATGATCACTGTTACCGGCGCCACCGGGCACCTCGGCCGCCTTGTCATCGAGGAGCTGCTGGAACGCGGCGTGCCCGCCGGCGACGTCGTCGCGGCCGTGCGCGGCCCTGAGAAGGCCGCCGACCTCGCCGCCCGCGGCGTGCAGGTTCGGGAGGCCGACTACACCAGGCCCGAGACGCTCGCCACGGCCCTCGCCGGCACGGACAAACTGCTGCTGATCTCCTCCAACGAGGTCGGCCAGCGCGCGGCCCAGCACCGCAACATCGTGGATGCGGCCGTCGCGGCCGGCGTCGGCCTCATCGCGTACACAGGCATCCTCAACGCCGACACCACCGGTCTGGCGCTGGCCACGGAGCACAAGGCCACCGAGTCGATCATCCGCGACTCCGGCCTGCCGTTCGTCTTCCTGCGTAACGGCTGGTACATCGAGAACTACACCGACAACCTCGCTCCCGCGCTCGAACACGGCGTGCTCCTCGGCGCCGCGGGCGACGGCCGGATCGCCGGCGCCACCCGCGCCGACTTCGCCGCCGCGGCGGCTGCCGTCCTGCTGGGCGCCGGCCAGGCGGGCGCCGTGTACGAACTGGGCGGTGACGAGCCCTTCACGATGACCGAGCTGGCCGCCGAGGTCTCCCGCCAGAGCGGCAGGACGGTCGTCTACCAGAACCTGCCTGCCCAGGAGTACACCAAAGCTCTCGTCGACGTTGGTGTCCCCGAGGCCTTCGCAAGCCTGCTCGCCGACTCGGATCTCGGCATCGGCCGCGGCGAGCTGACTACCGACAGCGGCGACCTGCGCCGTCTGCTCTGCCGCCCCACCACCAGCCTCGCCGACGCGGTAGCCGTCGCTGTCAAGGCCTGACCGAGCGAAGACGGTAGGCCGGGGCCGGGGCAGGCCCGGAATCGGTTATTGGGTGTGTGCCTGATAGCGGCGATCATGGCCGGCGGCGGGCCGGTGTTACCTGGTCCCGGCCCGCCACCAGCTCGTCCTCTGCCGGCCAGGCCGGCGTCCAGGGTCAGGTGAGCAGAGCACGGCCGAGGTGGTCGGCGGCGTCCCGGACGCCGGGCAGGACGAAGAAGTAGCCGCCACCGGTCGGGCTGATGTAGTCGACCAGCGGTTCATCGATGAGCCGGGTCTGGGTCGCCTCGAACTGGCGGGCGATGTCCTGCTGGTAGCAGCAGAAGGCCAGGCCCATGTCGAGGTTGCCGTTGGTGTCGATGCCCCGGTCGTAGTTGTAGCCGCGGCGCAGGATACGGGAGCCGGCGGTCTCGGCGGTGCGGGGGTTGGACAGCCGGATGTGCGCGTCGAGCGGGATGATCTTTCCGTCGGCGTCGCCCGCGTAGTCCGGGGTGTCGGTCTCGGCGGTGCCGTCCAGCGGCGCGCCGGTGTCCCGGCGCCGGCCGATCATCATTTCCTGCTCGTTGAGGGAGACCCGGTCCCAGAACTCCACCAGCATCCGGATGACCCGGATGACCTGGTAGGAGCCGCCTGTGGTCCAGGCGGGCTCGTCGCCGCCGTGCACCCAGACCAGCCGGTCCAGCTCGGCGGCGCTGGTCACGTCCGGATTGGCGATGCCGTCCTTGAAGCCGAGCAGGTTGCGTTGGGCTCCCGACGGCCGGGGCTGGTTCTGGAAGCCGTCGATGCGCCACCGCAGCTGCATGCCGCCGCGGGTGTGCCGGGCGATGTCACGCAGCGCGTGCAGCACGGTGTCGCGGCTGTGCGCGCACAGCTGAAGGCTGATGTCGCCATGGCACTGCGTGGCGTCCAGGTTGTCGTTGGGGAAGGTGCGCATCGGTGTGAGGTGACGCGGCGCTCGGTCGGCCAGGCCGAAGCGGTTGTCGAACAGGGATGCGCCCACACCGACGGTGACGGTCAGCGCGTCCGGGGGCACCACGGGCCCGACGATGCCGCTGTCCGACGGCGGGGCGGTCGTGCCGAGGTCGACCGGGGTGCCGCCGGCAGTCAGGAAACGGGCCCGTTCGGTGATTGTCCTGAACAGGTCGACAAGCCCGGCCCGGTCCGTCGTGATCGCGTCGAAGGACGCGAACATCGCCGCCGCCGGTGGTGGTGTGATGATCCCGGCCTGGTGGGTCCCGTGGAAGGCGACCACCTCGTCGGAGCTCCTGGGGCTGCCGGCGTCGGCGTTGGCGGTGGCGGTGGTGGCCAGCGCGGTGCCCGCGGCGCCCACGGCCGCGCCCGCGGCCAGCGCGCCAGCGAGAAAGGAGCGGCGCCCGAGCGCGCCCCCGGCGAACCCAGCGCGGCGCCGGGGCACCGGACAGCTGGTGGCGGCTGTGGTGGCGGTGTCAGCGGCGGTTGCCTGCCGCGGCGGCGGTGATGGTTCGGACGCTTCGGCCATGATGGGTGGCACTCCGGAGGACGGTGCGGCAGACGGTGCGGCAGAGGAGCCGGTGAGGTCGGTGTTGGGGCTGGTGTTGGGGCTGGGCAGGCCGGACCCGGTCATCCGGTGCTCCTGATTTCCAGGATGTCCGGGATGGGCGCGAGGGTTTCCAGCAGCGCGCCGAGGCTGCCGTTCAAGCG
>NZ_CAKJTL010000110.1 GCF_917627385.1 Protofrankia sp. CiT1 | reverse complement strand
CCAGCGTCGCTGGCGCACGGGCCGCCAGCAGCGGTGTGATGATTGTCAACAGTTCGCGGGTGCCGTCCACATTCGCCGCGGCCGTTGCCAGCGTTGTGTTGCTGCCCTGGTCGGCGGCACCGGTGAGCTGGAACTCGAGGGTGTTCTCGAGAATTTCATGGCTGCGCAGGGCCAGGTCGTTCGGATCGAGTTCCTGGGTCGGGAAGGCCTTGGCGAGCGCACTGACGGCATCGGCGAGTGTCGCGGCGGACGCCTTCAACGAGTCCACCGATTCGCCGTGCCACAGCCCGTGCTCGACGCGGTGGAACCCGGCGAAGTCCGGGTCGCTGACGCCGTCCGGCAGGCCGGCGGGCTGGCCGTTGACCGACGCGTCGAAATCGCCGAACGTGCCGTAGGCGGCGCCGAGGCGTTCGTAGCTGAGATGGGCCGGGAGCCAGTCGCGACGGGCCGCGTCGAGGTCACCTGACTCGATGTCAGCCCGGAGCGTGTCGGTGTCGCGTTGCAGCGTGGCCAGGCCGGCGGTGACGAACGCCCGGTAGGCCTCCACCGGTGCCTTCACGGTCTCCTCAGTGACCGGGATGATCGCCTGCCCGCCAGCGCTCGACCCGGCTACCCGCCGGCTCGCCGAGACGACGGGCTCCCCGCCGTCGGACAGGCACTGCCAGGCATAGGTGCCGCCACCGATGGTCACGGACAGTGGCCGGCTGGTGCCCGGCGCGAGCAGTTCGATCTCGGCGTGGATCGCCCCGTTTGCCGGGTCGATGAAGCGTATCTCCATGGCCTGCCCGCCGGTGTTGCGGACGGTGAACATCATTCGACCCGGATGCGGAGCCTCCCAGGCAGTGACGCAGGAAGTGGAGGTCGCCTCGATCGTCGTGCCACCAGCTGGGGCGGACGGGCCGAGGGCGAGGATGGCGCCGCCAGCGGCAACGGCCGGCACCGCCACCAGGGCCGCTGGGAGTACCCACCGGGGCACCCGCCGTGAGCTGGTAGCCGCTGGTGCTGGTGCTGGTGCTGGTGCTGGTGCTGGTGCTGGTTCGGCTGGCGCCGGCTGGGGCACCTCGGCCCCGGCGGCTGCCGGCACAGCGGCGGATGCCGCCGGGGCGGGGCGGACACCCCGGACGAACAGGACCATGACCGGGATCAGGTAGCCGAGATAGCCGACGACCTGGAGCACGCTCATGCGTGGCGTGATGTTGAAGATGCCCTCGATGAGCCTGGAGTACCACGAGCTCGGGTCGATGGTGGTGCCGAGGTTGAACGCGGCCGCGTCGATGCCGGGCAGGATGCCGCTCTCCTGGAGGTCGCGTAGGCCGTAGCCGGCCACGCCGGACGCGATCACAATGAGCCCGATGCCGGTGAGCGTGAAGAATTTCGTCAGGTTGATCTTCACGGCCCGCCGGTACATGCCGACGCACAAACCGGTGGCGAGCGCGAGGCCGGCGCAGGCTCCGAGCAGCGGAGCGACCGATTCGGACGCGCCGCGGGTGGTCGTCCAGACGAACAGGGACGTCTCCAGCCCCTCCCGGGCGACGGCCAGGAACGCGGTGATGATCAGCGTGCCCGGCCCGAGTGCCAGGGCAGCCGTGATCTTTTCGCTGATCTCACTGGACAGCGCCCGCGCCGAGCTGCGCATCCAAAAGATCATTATGGTGACGAACCCGACCGCGACCAGGCTCAGGATGCCGCTGAACGCTTCCTGGGCCTTGGTCGACAGCTCGGTGGCGGCGAAGGTCAGGACGGCGCCGAAGCTCGCGGAGAGCGCGACAGCGGCCAGCACGCCCGTCCAGACCTGGGGCAGGCGTGCCCGCTCGCCGGCACGCACAAGCGTGGCAACCAGAATCGAGACGATCAGGCCCGCTTCCAGGCCTTCTCGTAACCCGATGAGCAGGTTCGGGACAACCTCACTCCACACGCCTGATACCTCCGTGATCGCTGATGTCGACCTAGCGGAGGTTATCAGAAGTATAAGTAAACTTCACTTAATTAGAGAGCATCATCAGGTTTCAGGTGAGATCAGAAGACGGCTGTCTGTCTGGTCAGCCGGGCGGCGGGTGTGCGGATGGGCGCACTCTCCGCGGGCGGCCCCGTCTGGACATCATGACTGATCATGATGCCTGGTGGGCTGCCCCGATGTACGGGATGTCATCCCGCGATGGTGCGCTCAGAGCGCCAGTAAGAACGTTGTAACGCTTTTTTGTCAAGCTTCCCCATGGCGTTACGGGGAAGCTCGGCGAGCATTTCATATGATTTGGGGCATTTGTACGACGCGAGTGACAGCCGGCAGAAGCGGTCGAGCTCGCCTGGGCCCGGCGGTTCTCCACGGGGCACGATCAGCGCCCGTAGCGTCTCGCCCAGGTCCGCGTCAGGCACACCGATCACGGCCACGTCCGCGACCGCCGGGTGGTCGGCCAGCACACGTTCGCACTCGGCCGGGTAGAGGTTCACCCCACCGGAGACGACCATGTCCGCGAGCCGGTCGGTGATGTGGACGTACCCATCCGCGTCGACGAAGCCGATGTCGCCGAGCGTGAACACACCGGGCGCGAGGTAGGCGGCCGCGGTCTTGACGGGGTCGCCGTGATAACGAATGCCCCGGTCGGCTGGGGCGCGAAAACCCAGCACACCTATCTCGCCGGCGCCCACCGGCGCGTTGTCCGCGTCGAGGACGACCGCCTCGAACGGTGGTACGCACCGCCCGACCGACCCGGGCCGGGCAAGCCATTCGTCGCTTGTGATACGGCAGACAGTGCCCGCCTCACTGCCTCCGTACGACTCCACCAGCACCGGCCCGAACCAGTTGATCATTGCCCGTTTGGTGTCGGGTGGGCAGGCCGAGCCGGTGTGGGAGACACTGCGCAGGCTGGTCACGTCGTAGCGGTCGCGTACGTCCGCGGGCAGGGCGAGCAGCCGGGCGAAGTGCGTCGGGACCAGCACCGACGACGTCACCCGGTGGGCCTCGATGAGCCGCAGCACATTCTCCGCGTCGAACCGGCCGAGGATGACCACGGGCTGCCCGGACAGCAGATGGCGCAGGCAGCTGAGCGGGCCATTGTGCGCCAGCGGCCCGACCACGAGATGCGGGCCGGGCGGGAAGGCCGAGCGGGCAGCCAGCGCGGCGGCATAGCCGGCCGCGGTGCCGGGGGTCGGCGCCGTCCAGCGCACCTCGGTGCCCCGCGGCCGCCCGGTGGTGCCGGATGTGTAGACGAGAGGCGGCCGGGCGGGCCGGCTGGCGATGGCCGGCAACGGCCGGTCGCTACCCGTCCAGTCCGGCCAGTCCGTCCAGCCGGGGTGCTGTCCGGGGGAGACGCCGTGGACAATTACGGCACGTAACCGCGCGGACGTGGCGGCCCTGGCGATGCCCTCGCGGCCAGCCGGCCCGGCGACGGCGGCCACCGCGCCGGCGTCCACGAGCAGGTCGGCGAACTCACCGGCGGTGAGCTGGCGGGACAGCGCCACGGTACCGACCCCGGCGCAGATGCCCGCGGCATGCGCGACAAGGGTTGGGATGAGGTTCTCACCGGTGACGGCGACCCGCGCTCCGTCACCGTCCGCGACGGCAAGCATCTCGGCAGCCACGGCGCGTACCTGGTCGGCGAGCTCCGCCCACGTGAGCCGGCTGGTGTCGTCGACGAGGGCGACACCAGCCGGCTCACGCCGTGCCCGCGCACCGATCCCCACCAGCTCCAACGGACCTCACCGCCCCGCTTCTCACGTCTGCCGGCTGCGTGCTTGCCGGTCATGTCGAATGTAGACCCATAACTGTAAGAGCAGTCAAGAAACAGTTCCGGCCTCCGCCGCGGGCGCCGCGGGCGGGGCGGGCACTCCTGCGGCGGAGGCCAACGACAAACACCGGCTATGAGTCTGGTGTGGGGAGGCATCTCTTACTAGAGTCCATTTCGACAAACTCCCGGATGCTCGGACGGCACAGCGGTCCGCTGCGCGCGGCCGCCGGGCCAGGCAGAGAGGGGTAGGCATCATGAC
>NZ_CAKJTL010000109.1 GCF_917627385.1 Protofrankia sp. CiT1 | reverse complement strand
GACGAGATGGCTGGCCTCGCCGCGGGCGGGGAAGCGGGGGGCATGTCAGATCACACCCGCCGCGGCGAGGCCAGCCATCTCGTCGGCGGACAGGCCGAGGAGCTCGGTGAAGACGTAGGCGTTGTCCTCGCCGAGCAGGGGAGCCGACCGCCAGTTGTCCTGCTCGATATGGGAGAAGGCCACCGGCGTTCCCTCGAAGCGCGCCGGGCCGATCACCGGGTGGTCCAGCTCGAAGAAGATGCCACGATGGGCGAGCTGCGGGTCGATCTCGTTGAGGTCGCGCGCGTCCTGGACGGCACCGGCGCAGACGCCGTTGTCCTGCAGGAGCGTCATGATTTCGTGTGGCGATCGCTGCTGTGTCCATGCGCTCAGGTGGGCGTCGAGCGCGTCGGAGTGGGCAAACCGGCTCTGCTGGCTGGCGAAACGTGGGTCCGCGGCCCAGCCGGGGCTGCCGAGGACGGTCACCAGGCGCTGCCAGTCGGCGTCGTCGAAGACCGCGACGGCCACCCACCGGTCCGCACCGGCACAGGGGTACACCCCGTGCGGGGCGGCTGGCGGATGCTCCAGCCGGTTCCCCAGGGGGAAGCCCGGCCGGCGGGTCGGCCGCGCGTTCACGGTGACGTCGAGCAGGTCGGGACCGAGCAGGCAGACGCCGGCCTCCACGGCGGAGACATCGATTTCCGTGCCCTTCCCCGTCGCGTTGCGATGCAGGACCGCCATGAGCAGAGCCGCGCTGTTGCAGTAGGCGGCCTGGTTGTCCATGTAGGACAGGCCCCATCCCGAAGGCTCCCGGCCGGGCAGGCCGCTGATGAAGGACAGCCCGCTGACCGCCTGCACCACCGGCCCGTAGCTGCGGTAGGAGTGGTGCGGGCCGCTCTGGCCGAAACCGCTCATGTGGGCGTAGATGACCTCGGGGCACAGCGCCCGCAACCGTTCGTAGGTCAGGTTCCAGCGGTCCATGACGCCGGGGGCGAAATTCTCCGTCACCACACTGCTTGCCGCGATGAGCCGCTCCGCCAGCTCCCGGCCTTCGGCTGAGCGCATATTGATCGTTACGCCGAGCTTGTTGCGGTTGTAGTTGTTGAACAGCCCGCCCTTGTCCGGATCGGGATGCGGATCCTCCTCCCCGAAGGAACGGGGATCATTCTTGTAGAACGGCAGCCGACGTGGCATGTCGAGGCGGGTCCGGTCTTCGATTTTGATGACTTCGGCGCCGAAGTCCGCGAGCATGCGGGTGGCGACGGAGCCGACGCCCATCCAGCAGAAGTCGGCTATGCGGATACCGGTCAGCGGCCCGCGGCGGGCCCGGGGCCTCCGTTGCCGCGTCTGCCGCGTCGAGTCCCGCGTCGGCGACTGCTGAGTGTCCACCGTGCCGCCTCCCTGGGGTCGGATGCGCAGCCAACTGTATTTCTCATGATGAAACGCCGCAAGCCCCTGATCGCGCCATGTCCGCCCCGCTGCCGGCGGGCCGGGCCGGGTGACTCTTGTGGCTTTTCATCATGACGAATATCGTGCCAATCCGATATGGATCGATCACTTGCCGGTGCGGCCCCACGGCCCCGCGGGTGTGCGGGCGGGGCGGACCGGGTTGGGAGGAGCCAGCAGTGACTGGTAGCCGGGAATGGCACCTGGTCCGCCGTCCCACCGGGTGGCCGACGGACGACGACGTGGCCTTGGTGGAGGTTGACGTACCCGGCCCCGGGCCGGGCGAACTCCTCGTGCGCAACACCGCGATGTCGGTGGAGCCGTATATGCGCGGCCGGATGAGCGAGGCGGTCTCCTACACCGAGCCCTACGCGCTCGGCGCGCCGATGCTGGGACACGCGGTCGGCACGGTGATCGCGTCCGGTGAGCCTGGCATCCCGGCCGGCCGGTCCGTGGTCCACCAGGCGGGATGGCGGGAGTACGCGCTGGTCCCCGCCGCGGCCGCCGAACCCGTCGACACGGACGCTTTTCCCGCCTCCACCTACCTCGGCGCCCTGGGCATCACGGGCATGACCGCCTATGTCGGGCTGTCGCACGTCGCCGCGTGCAAGCCCGGGGAAACCGTGTTCGTCTCGGCCGCGGCCGGCGCGGTGGGTGCCACCGCCGGCCAGATCGCCAAAGCCATGGGCTGCCGAGTGATCGGCAGCGCGGGCGCTGAGGCGAAGGTTCGTTTCCTCACCGAGGAGCTCGGATATGACGCGGCGTTCAACTACCGTGACTCGCCCGTGCGGGCGTCGCTCGCCGTGGCGCTGACGGAGGTGGGCGCGGACGGCCTGGACGTCTACTTCGACAACGTCGGGGGAGAGCAGCTGGAAGCCGCGATCCGGGTCATGCGCCCGTTCGGCCGCATCGCGCTCTGCGGGGCGATCTCCACCTACAACGCGACCGAACCCGTGCCCGGTCCGCGCAACCTGCTGCTGATGATCTGGCGCCGGCTGCGGATGACAGGCTTCCTCGTCGGCGATCATGCTGACCAGCACGCCGCTTTCACCGGTGACATGTCGCGCTGGCTGCGGGCGGGCGCGGTCCGCAGCGTCGAGACGGCTGTCCACGGCGGTGTCGAGGCCGCCTGGCCGGCGTTCCTGGCGATGCTGCGCGGTGACAACGTCGGGAAGATGATCGTCCATTTCGGCTCGTCCGCGGTCGGTGACGTGGATCACTGATCGCTCTTGACAAGACTAGTTCGTTATAAGGAATCTGTCCCCAGCCTCGGCCGCGGCCGTCGACGGGGGGTGGGACGCGCGGCCGGAAGCGACACACCGGAACGGGGCACCAGGCGGGTGGCCCTGCCGTGGGTACCGGGCTGCTCCGGGGGCGGCTCCCGGCACAGCGGCCCATCGCGGCCCGCTCGCACCGCGACCGGGTTTCACCATCTCAGGAGGAGAACGGATGACAATCGTGAGGACGTTCGAAGACGTCCGCGACCGCGTCAACATCAGTGACACGCTCTGCCGCTACTGCTCCACGGTCGACCAGAAGGACTTCGTCGGCTTACGCGCGGTCTTCGCCGAGGACGCCCGGATGCGTTTCTGTCTGGGCGGTACGTGGAACGAGTGGGTCGAGGGCGCCGACGCCATCGTGGCGTTGATCGACAAGATGACCGCGGACCACGGTTTCCAGCACCACCTGCTGTCCGTCTACCACGTCGACATCGAGGGCGACCAGGCCTCGACACTTGCCTACCTCACGTCCCACCAGGTCGCCGCCGACGATCCCGACCAGGTCATGCAGATGTCCAGCCGTTACCGCAACCGACTGCGCCGGGACGGCGAGGGCTGGCTCATCACCCAGATCGAGCTCGAGGTCGGCTGGATCGAGATCCGGATCTTCGACCAGAGCCAGGCGATCGGCTGATGCCGGCGTCCACGTCCACACCGGAGTCCACACCGGAGTCCACGGCGGGCGGCATGCCACCAGCCGGCAGCTGCCCGGTGATCAACTATGACATCATGTCCCCGCGGCCGGTGCTGACCGCCGTCCAGGAGATGGCGCAGCTGCGCGAGGCCGCCCCCGTCTGCTGGAACAGCTTCGGGACCGGTTTTTGGATGCTCACCCGTTACGAGGAGTGCCGGGAGGCGTATCAGGCCCCCGAGATCTTCGGTAGTGATTCGGTGATCGTCCTGGACCCGAACCCTGGCTACCGCTGGATTCCGACGAATGTCGCCCCGCCCGAGCACAGCCGGTACCGCCAGATCCTCAACCGGCCCTTCTCACCCCGCACGGTCGCGGGTATGGCCCCCCGGATGCGCGAACTGTGCAACCAGACCATCGACACCTTTGTCGGCAGGGGCGGCTGCGAGTTCGTGGCCGACTTCGCGGCGGTGTACCCGACCCGGGTCTTCTTGTCGATCATGGGTCTGCCCGCGGCCGACGACATGCTGTTCGTCGACTGGGTGGACACGATCTTCGATGCCTTCAGCGATCCCGCGGGCCAGGCCCGGACGATGGCGGCGATGGGCGCGATGACGGAGTACTTCGTCAGGGTGGTCGCGGACCGGCGGGCGGCCCCGCGTGATCCGGCGGCGGATTTCGTCAGCTACCTCATGACGGAACGCTACGAGGATCGGCCACTGCGCGACGACGAGATCCTGCAGATGTGCGTCGTGCTCGTCCTTGCCGGTCTGGACACCGTCAAGAGCCAGCTGAGCTACTCCTTCCACCATCTCGCGACGACACCGGAGCACCGGCGGCGGGTGGCGACCGACCCGGCCGTGGTGCCCACGGCGGTGGAGGAGTTCCTGCGGGCCTTCCCGATCATTCAGGACGGCCGCAAGGTCACCCGCGACGTGGAGTTCCACGGCTGCCCGATGAAGAAGGGGGACATGGTGCTGCTGACGCTGGGCGCGGCCATGCGCGACCCCCGGTCCTTCCCGGATCCCGAGCGGGTCGATCTCGACCGTACGGCCAACCGGCACATCTCCTTCGCGGCCGGGCCGCACCGGTGCCTCGGCTCCCATCTCGCTCGGGCCGAGATGGCCGTCGCCCTGCGGGAGTGGCACCGGCGTATCCCGGACTACCGGCTCGCCTCCGCCGAGCCGGTGCTCGAGCGCGGTGGCGCGGCCGGGCTGGTCGCGCTGCCGCTTGCCTGGGAGCGGTCATGACCGCCGAGCCGACGACCGAGGAGAAGCGCGCCGTGGAGATCATGATTGATCCCGCCCGCTGCACCGGGCACGGCCGCTGCTATTCGCTGGCTCCGGACGTGTTCGACGCCGATGACGATGGCTTCTCCCAGCCACGAGGCGTTGCCTTCGCCGTGGCCGCCGACCGGGCGCAGGCGGCGTGGCTCGGTGCCCGCTCGTGCCCGGAGGAAGCGATCACGGTCATGGCCGTCGAGCGGACCGGCGAGAGCCGCGACCTTGCTGAATTTCCTCATAAGAAATAATGTTCGTCACATCAGGGCGCTCATAGGCCGGGGCGACCGCCATGCCCTCGGTGCCCCGGCAGGTGCCCCCAAGAACGGTGAAGGGAACGGTGTCATGGCCGAGGCGTCGGTGATCGACGGCATCAGGGTGATCGACACGGATACCCATGTGATCGAACCCGCTGATCTGTGGACGTCGCGGATCTCCACGGCGAAGTGGGGTGACCTGGTCCCGCACGTCCGCTGGGACGACGACCGCCAGGAGGAGGCGTGGTACTTCGGCGACGCGCGCCTGTCGGCCACGGCGGGCGGGGCGATGGCCGGCTGGGGCGAGTTCCCGCCGAAGCACCCCCGCCGGCTCGCCGACGTCGACCCGGCGCTGTGGAACGCCCCCGACCGGCTGCGCAGAATGGACGAGTACGGGATCTGGGCCCAGGTGCTCTACCCCAACGTGGCGGGGTTTGGCACCGGGAGGTTCCTCGGGCTCAAGGACCCCGAGCTGATGCTGCGCTGCATCCAGGCGTACAACGACTACCAGACCGACTGGGCGAGCGCGGACCCGCGTCGCCTGCTGCCGATGGCGGCGCTGCCCTTCTGGGACCTGGCGGCGAGCGTGGCCGAGATCGAGCGGACGGTCGCGATGGGGCACAAAGGTGTGATCATGGCCCAGGAGACCGAGTTCTTCGGCCTGCCGCTGCTCGGTGATCCCCACTGGGACCCGATCTGGGCGACCGCCCAGGACCTCGGCGTCCCGGTCAACTTCCACATCGCCTCGGGCGACCTGTCGTTGATCGAGAAGAACGTCCCGGGTAACGGGATGCACGCGAACTACGCCTCGGTCGGGGTCTCCTTCTTCATGGGCAACGCCCGGGCCATCGCGACCGTCATCTGCGCCGGGATCTGCCACCGCTTCCCGCGGCTGAACTTCGTCTCGGTCGAGAGCGGCATCGGCTGGCTCCCGTACGCCCTGGCCGCCCTGGACTGGCAGTGGCGCAACTGCGGTGTCCCGCTCGAACACCCCGAGTACGACCTGCTGCCCAGCGAGTACTTCCAGCGCCAGATCTTCGGCTGCTTCTGGTTCGAGCGGGAGACCGCCCGGCAGGCGATCGAGCTCCTCGGCGCCGACAACTTCCTCTACGAGACCGACTTCCCGCATCCGACGAGCATGTCGCCCGGCCCGGCGAGCGCGGCGGTCCGACCGGACCTGTTCATCGCGGCGGCGTTCGCGGACCTGCCCGGCGACGCGCGGTGCAAAATTCTGCACGACAACGCGGCCCGTATCTACCACCTGGACTGACCTGAGAGCGTGTGTGAGATCGGGCTTGCGATCAGTGAGCCGGAATGACGATCTCACACACGCTCTGAAGCCCACGACGGCGGTGCGGTGCTGGCGATGCGGATGGAGATGGCTGATTGCTGTTGGTCACGAGTGTTTGACCTTCTCCTGTAGTCAACAGTGTTGACGACTCACGTCCGCGATTTGATCTTTAATGTTGACCGTTCCTTGTGCGCGAGCTGGCCAGCCTGCTTTGCTGGCAAAAAATCGATGATTGTCAGCTGGATCCGCGACAGCTCGCCTTGCGGGCGACGCGAGCCGGCGTGACGGAGGTGCACGTGCCCGTTGATTTTGATCACGGCCCGGTGGTCGACGATCTCACCCGGCGTACCGCCGAATTTGTGCGGACCGTCGTCATGCCCGAGGAGGAACGCTTCGGGGGCGTTGCCGCGCGCGGCGGCGACGCGATGCGCGCACGGCTCCAGCAGGCAGCCAAGGATGCGGGGATCTTCGCCCCGCACGTACCGGCGCTGTACGGTGGGCACGGCCTGGACATGCGCGGCCGGGCGCCCGTGTTCGAGGAGGCGGGCTACTCGCTGTTCGGCCCGCTGGCGCTGAACATCGCCGCTCCCGACGAGGGCAACATGCACCTGCTCGAGGTCATCGCGACGGCCGGGCAGAAGGAGCGCTACCTGCGGCCGTTGGCAACCGGTGCGGTGCGTTCCTGCTTCGCGATGACGGAGCCCGCGCCCGGAGCGGGGTCGGATCCGACCGCGCTGACCACACGCGCGGTGAAGGACGCGGGCGGTTGGCGGATCGACGGCCGCAAGTGGTTCATCAGCGGCGCGGACGGCGCCGGATACGCGATCTGCATGGCCCGCACCTCGGGCGAGCCGGGGCAGCGCGGCGGGGCGACGATGTTCCTCGTCGACGCGGGCAACCCTGGCATGAAGATCGTCCGTCATATCGAGACCCTGGACGAAAGCCTGTACGGCGGCCATTGCGAGGTGCTGTTCGACGGCTGCATGGTAGCGCACGAGGCTGTGCTCGGCGAGGTGGACAAGGGCTTCGACTACGCCCAGGTCCGCCTCGGCCCGGCCCGGACGACCCACTGCATGCGTTGGCTGGGTATTGCCCGGCGGGCCCAGGACATCGCCGTGGCCAGGGCCGCGGACCGGCGGCTGTTCGGTTCCCGGCTGGCGGAGCTGGGCATGGCTCAGGCGATGATCGCGGATAACGAGATCGACATCGCCGCGTCCCGTGGGCTGATCATGCAGGCCTGCTGGGAGCTCGACCAGGGCCGTTCCGGAGCCCAGTCGACCGCGATCGCGAAGACCTTCACCGCCGAGGCCGTGTGGCGGGTCGTCGACCGCTCGCTGCAGATCTGCGGCTCTCTCGGTATCTCCGGGGATGTGCTGTTGTCGCGCTTCCTGCGCGAGGTGCGTCCCTTCCGCATCTATGACGGACCGTCGGAGACCCATCGCTGGGCGATCGCCCGCCGGGTGGTCCGTCGGCACCATGACAGCCGTCCAGACGCACCATGACGGCTGGTAGCGCCAACCTGTTTCCGGTTGCTGTCCGTGGGCTGCCTGGCCGGATGGTTAACACGAACGGTAACCAACTTGCGGCGAAATTCGCGGAAAATTAGGCCTTGCGGTCACAGGGCGTAGTTCGCTACCGTGGCCGGGCTCTCAGTAGCACCGGGCCGGACGCCGAGTTCTGCCCTCGGCCCGGTGTCCCCTCCTCACCATCGCCAGGGCAGAAGCGGGGGACCCAGGTCCCGCCGGGCGTCGTTGCCACTACGACGTCCTTGGGGTGAAGCCGGCCGCACATCCCGTGCGTGCCGACCGGGCTTCCCGGCCCGAACCCGACAGCTAACCTCGCAGGCGTACGGGAAGGATCATCGTTGCCTGCAGATCAGGCGTGCTCAGATCCGGCCGACACGATTATTTCCCGCCGCGGTCGTCACCGTGCGCAGCCGGTCAAGCCCAGTTTTGGCCGTCGCTCCGCGCGCGCCGTGGTTGCCGCCGCGGCTACCGGTACCGTTGCCCTGACCGCTTTGTCAGCCCCGGCGCTGGCAAACGACACCGGGGCCGACAACCCGGCCGATGCGGCCCAGGCCACCGCCGCCGTGCCGGCCTGGGCCGGTGACACCACCGCCGCGGGAGCCACCGGGACAGCCCCCGCGGAGCCCGGTCC
>NZ_CAKJTL010000108.1:1304-28833 GCF_917627385.1 Protofrankia sp. CiT1 | reverse complement strand
CCCGCGCGGTTCCGGGGAACCGGGTGATCGATCGGGCGAGGCGGGTGGGCGGCTGCGTTCCGGCTATGCCCGTGCCCTGCCCGCTCCCGGCGAGGTCTTCCGCCGCCCCGCGCGGGTGGGCGCCATGGCCGGCCTGGCTGTGTTGCTGCTGCCGCTGGTCGGCTTCGCCGCCGAGCTGTTCCACAAGACCATCCACCACAACCGCGAGACCCTGCGCCGCTGGTTCGCCTGGGCGTCGCCGTTCCCGGCCAGGGCCGGGCGGCTGCCGCGGCCGCTGCTCATCGCCGGCTTCTTCCTGCTTGCCACGGCACTTGCGGTGCTGGTGGAGCCGGGAGCCGGGGTGAACGCGGCGACTGTCGCGCTCGTGCTGGGCTTCGCGGTGGCGATCCCGGTCGGCATGCTGCTCTACAGCAAGCCCATCGACACCTACCAGCGGCGGGCGTCCGGTGGCGGGCGCGGTGAACTGGAGGTGCTGCCGGGCGCCGCTGTCGTGGCTGTCGGCTGCGCGCTGCTGTCCTGGGGCGCCGCGTTCAACCCCGGCTATGTGTACGGGCTGATCGCGGAGTACCGCGCCCGGGGCGGGCGGCGGCTGGCCCCGCGTGACGAGGGGCGGGCCGTGCTGGTCGGTGCGCTGGTCATGCTGGCGGTCGCGGTGGCCGCGTGGCTGGTGCGCGTCCCCGTGGAGGCGGCCCTGCGGCGGCACGGCTCCGGCCAGGGCGCGTTCGCCCTCGCGGTCACTGAGAACGTGCTGTGCCAGGTGGTGGCGGGCGCGGTGGTGGCCGCACCCGTCGTCCTGCTGCCCATTCACTACCTGGACGGCCGCAAGCTGTGGGAGTGGAGCCGCCTGGCCTGGGCCGCGACCTGTGGCGTCGCGCTGACACTTTTCGCGATCCTGGTGCTTGACCCCTCCGGGCTGCTCGGGATGGGCGATGGGCAGGTCTGGCGGCGAGCGGCCTGGCTGTTCGGCGGGTTCGCGGTTCTCTCCGTGCTTTTCTGGGCCTTCTTCCGGATCATGCCGGCACGCCTGCTCGGCCACCCGGACGAAGTGGATAACACGGATGGCCCGGATGGCCCGGATGGCCCGGATGGCACAGACAATATAGACAACATGGACAACGGTGATGGCGACGCTGTGGATGGCGACGGCAGGGCGCCTGCGAACAGCCATGACGACGGCACGGATGATCATAATCACGCCGATACCATGCCCCTCACGATCAGGAGGACGGCGGAGCCGGACACGGTCACGCTAAGCAAGATCCGTTAATAGCGAGGAGTGGGCGTGGATGGTGCGTTGCGGCAGGCGGCCGAGGCCGCGACGGGCTTCATGCCGGCGGGGGAGGGGCTCGCGCTGTACACCGCGGCGGCGCAGGTGCCCGCGGGCGTGCTGATCTGTGAGATCGGCACCTACTGCGGAAAGTCGACGCTGTATCTGGCGGCGGCGGCCCGGCGGGCTGGGGCCGCGGTCGTCACCGTCGATCATCACCACGGCTCGGAGGAGAACCAGCCCGGCTGGGAGTACCATGATCCGGCCCTCGTCGATCCCCGTACGGGCCGGCTCGACACCCTGCCGGCGCTGCGGCGTACCCTCGCGGACGCGGGGGTGGCGGATGTGGTGACGGTGGTCGTCGGCCGGTCCGAGGCGGTGGGGCGGTGGTGGACGACACCGGTCGGGCTGTTGTTCCTGGACGGCGGGCACACCCACGAACAGGCTCAGGCCGACTACGAGGCCTGGGCGCGCCACGTCTCGCCCGGCGGCCGGCTGGTCATCCATGATGTGTTCGCGGACCCGGCGGACGGCGGTCAGGCGCCTTTCGCCGTGTTTCAGCGGGCGCTGGGCGAGGGTTTCACCGAGCGGTCACGCACGGGATCGCTGCGGGTCCTCGAACGCGCTGCCTGACCGGAGGTTTTCCGGCGGCCGGCCGGCCGAGCCGCGGCCGCAGGAACAGCCGAGCGGGATCGCTGCCGCACCCACCGCGCCGGGACCGGATGCCGATCGTCGCGCGGGCAGGCCGTCCCCGCGGAACACGGCCTCGGTGACGCCGCCGGTGAGACTGTCGACGGCGAGCAGCACCGCCGCGGCCGTCCAGGTGCTCTGCTCCGGTGGCCAGTACAGCTTTTCGGCGAACTGCCAGCCCGTCCAGTAGCTGCCGTCGTTGTGCCGCAGGAACTGGATGTCTTCGAGCAGCCCGGCCGCGGCGCCGCTCTCCCCGACCAGATGCAGCGCGATCGCCAGCTCGCAGGTCTCGGCGCCGGTCACCCACGGCTGGTCGGCCACGCACCGGGCGCCGAGGCCGTCGACGACGAAGTCGTCCCACCGGCTACGCAGCCGGTCCCGGCCCCGCGGGCCGCGCAGCGCGCCGCCGATCACCGGGTAGTACCAGTCCATAGACCACCGGCGCTTGTCCACGAAGCGCTCCGGATGGTCGCGCAGAGCGTGGTGCAGGGCGCCGGCAGCCGCCTCCCAGCGGGGCACCGCCTCGCCGAGCGCGGCGGCGAGACCGAGCCCGCAGCGCAGACTGTGCAGGGTGCTGGAGCATCCGGTGAGCAGCGCCTCGGGGTAGGCGGTGCCGTCCGCCGAGCGTGCCCACCAGATCTGGCCGCCGGCGGCCTGCAGGCCCACGACGAAGTCGAGCGCGGCACGTACGACCGGCCACATCCGCCGCAGGAAGGAACGGTCGCCGGTGGCGAGCCAGCTGTGCCAGGCCGCGGTCGCCACGTAGGCGCACTGGTTGCTGTCGGCGAAGTCGTCCTTGATCTGACCGGCGACGTAGCTGGTCGCCCATGATCCGTCATCCCGCTGGGTGTGGCGGATCCACTCCCAGGCGGCGTCCACGGCTTCGATGGTGTCTGGCCGGCCGGCGATCCGTAGCGCCATCGCGCACTCGAGGTGATCCCACGGGTCGGTGTGCCCGCCCGGATACCAGGGGATGGCGCCGTCGGGCTCCTGGACGGCGACGATCGTGGCCGCGGTCTCGGCGATCGCGTCCGGGGTGAGCGGTGGGGTGGGCTTAACCGGCCGCACGCGGGACCTCCGGTTTGCGCAGATAGAACACGACGCTCTTGCCGATGAGCGGATTGAGCACCCGTTCGGCGAGGCGGGTGGGCCACGGCCGGCGCATCATGTCCCAGACCAGCACCCGGTGGTAGAGCCTGGTCGCGGGGTGGCCGTCGTTGTGCACTCCCACCAGGCAGCGCAGCCACCAGTACGGAGCGTGCAGAGCATGCGCGGTGTGCCTGTCAACGGGGTCGAGCCCCACGGCGCGTAACCGGGCCAGTAGATCGCGTTGCCGGTAGATGCGGATGTGCCCGCCTTCCACGCTGTGGTAAGCGGTCGAGAGGCGCCAGCAGATCCGCTCGGGCAGCCAGGCCGGGACGGTGACCGCGGCGAGCCCGCCGGGGCGCAGCACGCGGGCCAGCTCCGCCATGGCGCGGGCGTCGTCCGCGATGTGTTCGAGCACCTCCGCGGCGATGACCCGGTCGAAGGTGGCGTCGGCGAACGGCAGCGCGAGCGCGTCCCCGCGCACGCAGGCGGCCCGTGCCGCCGGCGGCACCTGGCCCTGCGCGGCCATCGCGGCGAACATCTGCCCGACACCGGTGACCTCGGCCGCCGCGTGGTCGAGCGCGACCACCTCCGAGCCTCGGCGGAACGCCTCGAAACCATGCCGGCCCGTGCCGCAGCCGAGATCGAGCAGACGGCAGCCCTCGGTGACCGGGTAGCGGTCGAAGTCGACCGTCAGCATGGGTGCGGGCCGGCCGCCGAGGAGCGCTCGCGCCCGGACCGGACCGCGTCGATCCGGTCCGCATACCACGCCGCGGTCGCGGCGGCCGCGGCTCGCCAGGAGAAGCGCTCCTTCACCCGGGTGCGGCCGGCGGCGCCCATCCGCGCTCGCAGCGCCGGGTCGTCGAGCAGCCGTCCGATCGCGGCGGCCAGCGCCTCGGCGTCCCCGGGCGCGACGAGCGCGGCGGCCTGCCCGGCCGGCCCGACCACCTCCGGAAGCGCACCGGCCGTGGTCGTGACCAGTGCCACGCCACAGGCCATCGCTTCGACCGCGGGCAGGCTGAAGCCCTCGTGCAGCGACGGCACCACGGCCAGCTCCGCTGACCGCAGCAGCGTGACGAGTTCCGTTTCGGACAGGTTCGGGCGGAACGTGACGACGCCGGTGAGGCCGAGGTCGTCGACCTGGTGCTCGATAGCGCCACCCGGCCGGGCCGCACCGACGCACACCAGGTGGGCGTCACGTTCGGCCCGGACCTTGGCGAGCGCCTCCAGCAGCACTCCCAGCCCCTTCAGCGGTACGTCCGCGCTGGTCACGACCACGATGCGCCCTGGCGTCGACGCCAAAGCCGACGCCGGGGCGGTGGCGGGGCGAAAGACGTCGGCATCGACACCGAGCGGGACGGTGCGCATCGCCGCCGCGGCCACCCTCATGTCGAGGATGATCTCCTGGCGGGAGCTCTGGGACGGAACGATGATGCCGTCGAGGCTGCGAGCGACCCGGGCCTGCATCGGCAGGAAGGAGTACCAGCGGCGGATGCCGGCACGCGCGGTCCGGTCCGGTGCGGCAGCCAGCGCCAGCCGGCGATCGACGGTGATCGGATGGTGCACCGTCGCCACCACCGGAACGCCGTGCGGGCGCAGCGCCCGGCGCAGGGCGAGCAGGCCGTAGCCCAAGCCCTGGTTGTCATGGACGATATCGAAGCGGGGTGGGTGGCCGGTATCCGGTCGCAGCGCACGGGCGGCCCGGATGCTGAACGCCAGCGGCTCGGAGAACTGGCCGGTGCGCATCAGGCCGAACTCGACGGCGTCGGCGACGGTGCGCAGCTCCCGTGGGGACGGCCAGCGGAACGGATCGGGCTCGGCGTACAGGTCGAGGCTGGGCAGCATGCGCAGCTCGATCCCGGGGTCGAGCAGGGGGTAGGGTGGCCCGCTCACCACCGTGACGTGGTGGCCCAGCATGACGAGTTCGCGGGAGAGATGCCGGACGTACACGCCTTGACCGCCGCAGGTGGGCAGACTGCGGTATGACAGCAACGCGATCCGCAACGGTGTCCTCTCCGTAGGTTCAGATCCATGGGCTCAGATCTGTTTCCCGCCGGTGCCAGCTCGCGTCCCCTGTTGCCAGGCGCTCCAAGCCGGCGCGGAGCTGTTTCCGGCACAGTAGGGCATATCCGGTGGATCTTCTCGGAAGTGCGCTCCGGACTGCGGATACCCGTTGGGCGTTGCCGGCCGGGAACGGCTCCCGGGCCCGCGCGCCGAGGCCGAGGCCGGCCAGCCCGTCCAGCGCCTGGGGACCGCGGCCAGGCCCGCGCTGAGCGGTTCAGGTCGTCTCGCTGGCGAGCCGGGCGAGTGCGCCACCGGCGCGCATGAGGTCCGCCAGATCCTGGTGGCTCAGTTGGCGAAGGCGGCGGGAGTACCAGCTGTCGACGACACGCCGGGATTCCTGGACGGCGGTGAGACCCTGGTCGGAAATCCGCACGATGCACTGGCGACCGTCGTATTCGTCGTTTTCTTTGATCGCCAGGCCACGTTCGATCAGCGTTGCCAGCGCGCGTGTCATCGACGGTTTACGCACACCTTCGACGTGGGCGAGCTGCGTCGGCGTCAGCGGCCCCAGCCGTTGCAGCGTGGACAGGGCTGAAATCAGGCTGAACGGCAGCGCCCGTGGGTCACGCTGGCGTTCCGCCCGCTGTGAGCGCGCGAGCCTGGTTATCGAGGTTCGCAGCATGGCCACGAACACCGGGTCGAGGCGCTCGTCATACGGGGCGCTACCGGTACCCGCATGGTTGGCGGTGGTCGGGTAGCGCCCGCGTCCGGTCGACGGTGGGCCGCTGGCCGGTCGTATGGGCACGGTCATTACCGCATGGTAACGACTTTCGCGGTTGATGCCGTGTCGATCAGGTGAGCACCAGTTCCTGGGGGACGACGATGACGTCGACGAGCGCGCCGCGCCGCCATACGGTCAGTTCGACCGGTTTTCCGATGGTCTCCTCGGTCATGAGGCGCTGGAGGTCGCCGGATGCGGCGACCGGCCGCCCGGCGACCGAGAGCACCAGATCGCCGGTGAACAGCCCGGCCCGTCCGGCCGGGCTGTTCACCACGACCTCCGCCAGCCGTACGCCGTGCCGGCGGCCGAACCGCTCCGCCAGGTGCGGCGGGAGCGGAGCCCGGGAACTGGCCACCCCGAGATAGGCCCGCCGGACCCGACCGTCACGCATGAGCGCGGCGAGGATGCGGCGGGTGGTGTCGTTGACCGGGATGGCGAGCCCGAGGCCGATCCCGGCGACGGCGGTGTTCACGCCGACGAGGTGGGCGTTCGCATCGGCCAAGGCGCCGCCGGAGTTACCCGGGTTGAGCGGCGTCGGTCTGGATCACCTCGTCGATGACACGGACGGTCGCGCCGGCCCGGGTCGGCAGCGACCGGCCGAGCGCGCTGACAACCCCTGCCGTGACGCTGCCGGTCAGCCCCAGCGGATTGCCCACGGCGACGACGAGCTGGCCGACGGCAAGCGTTGCGGCATCGCCGAGCGTGGCCGGCGGAGGCGTGCTACCGCGGGCGCGCAGCACGGCGAGATCGGACAGCGGATCGGCGCCGATCACGTCCACGACCCGCTCCGTGCCGTCGGTGAACTCAGCCGTGCCGGTCACGGCGTTCCGTTCCCTGCCCGGCAGGCCGCTGTCGACGACGTGGGCGGAGGTCAGCAGGAAACCGTCGTCGGTGAAAACCACGGCGGACCCAGCGCCCGCACCCGCGCTGGTCCGTACCCGCAGGCTCGCGACAGCGGGGGAGAGCGCGGCGGCGACCCTGGTCACCACCTGCGAGTAGGCGTCCATCGGATCCTGCATCACGGCCTCCCGGCGCCGGTCCCAGACAAGCGATCTGATTACATGCTTACGTCGCTTGCAACATCGCAGCGTCGAGCGGCCTTCCCTGTTCCCTGTCCGCCCAGGGCGGACAGGGAACAGGGCGGCGGGGCGTCAGTCGACGAGTGCCTTCCGCAGGACATCCAGCTCGGCCTGGGTGATGCCATGGTCGAGCGCCCAGCCGGCCGTGCCGCCCCAGCGCTGGTCGACGGTCTCGAAGAAGGCCCACATCGTCTCGGGCCGGCAACCGATGTCGCCGCGCGCGCTCCTGCCGTAGGTCGGCATCGCGATCAGGCGTTCCCTGATCCGCGGCAGCCGTTCATTGGTCAGGACGTAGTCGTCGACGATCGCTTCGCGCCGGACCCCGACGACATCCAGAACGAGCGCGGCAAGGACACCGGTGCGGTCCTTGCCCGCCGCGCAGTGAAACAGGACCGGTAGCTCAGCTGGCTGGGTGAGCAGCCGCAGTGCCGCCGGCACCGTGCTGCCGGGACGGGTCAGATAGTCCACGTAGTGCTCGACCGTCTCCTGCCTGGATCGCTGTTCGACGATCACCTTGTGTTCGGGGTCGCCGGGCACGAGATAGACGTCGGGAACGAACGCCACGTTGCGGTAACGGACCGCGGTCTCCGCGAGCAGCCCGCGGCCCTCGGCCGCCGCTTCCCTCGGCGTCCGCAGATCCAGCACGGTGCGTAGACCGAACCCGTTGAGCAGTACGTCCGTACCCTCCACCGTCAGCTGCTGGACCGTGTCGCACCGGATCAGAAGCCCCCGCTTGGTCGAGCCACCGTCCGTTGTGGGCAGGTCCCCGAGGTCGCGGGCGTTGTCACAGCCATCAAGGTGGATCCAACGGTCGGTCACGAAACCCCTTCGGTCGCGGTGGGCAAACGCCGGTGCCACTGGCGGTCGGTCGGTCGGCCGCGGCCGGGGCGTCTGAGCTTCCCAGCCTAACCGTGCCAGGTCAGCGGAAGACGGCCTCATGCGACCGGCTGGCCGGCGCGGACCGCCCATGTGATCCACCGCCAGCATGATGATCATTTGCTCTTTCCTGTGTGTCAGCGGTTGACTTGGTTGGGTTCAGCTGGCAATGTGCGTGCGGTCTCACGGTTTGGGACGTTCGCCCTGAGGTAGAGGTTGATGCGGTGGGTACTGGCAGGATCGTGCGGTTCGACGGGATTCGTGGCTACGGCTTCATCGCGCCTGACGAGGGCGGCGATGACATCTTCATGCATGTGAACGATTTGGAGGATGAAAAGTATCTGTTCCGGCCCGGCGTACTTGTCGAGTTCAAAGCGGAGGAGGGTGACAAGGGTCTGAAGGCCTCAGCTGTCCGTCTTGTTGACCGGGCCGGGGTCGGCCCGTTTTTTCCCCGTGCCACCAGCCCGAACCTTGCGGGTTCGGGCACCGACGACGACGAGATGTGCGATGTCCTGACCACCGCCGAGTTTCTCCATGTGCTCACTGAGATACTTGTCGAGGGGGTACCGACGTTGACCGGTGGCCAGATTGGCCAGATACGGCAGCGGCTCCTCGACCTCGCGCGGGCGCGCGGTTGGGTCGAATCCTGACGCTCCGGCCGGCTGGTCCGGCGGGTGGGCCTGCCGTGATGCCCGCGGCGGTACGCGGTTCGGCGTTGTCATCCGATGGATGAATTATCCGTTGAGAGCGAGAACGCCGGGCGTCGGGATACTGTCCGTCGCCATTCCGTTGACGCCCGCGGCTGGCACGGCGGCAGGTGAATGTTTCTACCGTGCGCTGGGGGCCGGAGAGCAGCATCCGCTCGGTCTTCACACGGGTTTCTGGCCAGGGACGCTGCCTGGTGGGTGCCGTGCCTGGCGGGCGCTCCGCCAGGCCGCGGTCCAAGCCGGGGCTGTTGCTTCCCTCGCTGCTGTTCATCGCTGTTCATCGCTGTTCATCGTCTTGGTCGTCGTGGTGGTAGGCAGCCTTGGGACGCCCCTCATCACCAGCGTGGCCACTACTTTCCAGGTGCCGCTCGCCAGCGCGCGGCAGCCGCTGACCAGCACTGTGCTCAGCGGCGCTGCTGCCCCACGCCCCTCCTTCTTCGGCGTGGGCGGCTTCTCCGCGTGAGGCGGCGCGGGAAGTCACCGGAGATGGTGGGGGCGACCGGCAAGCCGGGGCAGCCGTGCACCGCGCGGCCATGGATGGGCAGCGATGAGGTGAGGCGCGTGCCCCAGCCTCGCGACGCCGCGTCCCCTGTTGCCGGTCGCTCAAGGCGCTACTGGGCGAAACAACTGTCCGGCCGGCGACCATGTCGAGCAGCCATGCTCCCAACCCGTCGTCCGCACAGGTCAACGGCCTAGCCCACGACGTGCGCCCACAGCCTCACATTGGCTCGATGACGTTCTTCCGCGAGTGCCCGTAGATCACCGAGGTGCGTACGTCCGCGAGCGCCTGGAGCTCAGTCAGTTTGTCCAGGACCACCGAATGGAGATGGTCGGCGTCGCGAACCGCCACGTGGAGAAGGAAGTCGTCGGTGCCCGTCAGCACGAAGACCGCGATCACCTCGGGCATCCGCGCCACGAACGCCTGGAACTGCTCGATGACCGCACGTGTGGGGGGCCGTACCCGCACAGCGATGATCGCTTGTAGCCCCCGGCCGAGCGAGGGGAGGTCCACGTCGGCGTGGAATCCGAGCAGCACACCGCGCTCGCGGAGGGAGCGCACCCGCTCCAGGCAGGTGGAGGGGGCGATCCCCAGCTTCTGCGCCAGGTCCCGGTTGGTGCGCCGACCGTCTTGCTGGAGAAGCCGTAGTAACGCCGAATCTAGTTCGTCCATGTTCTGCCACCTTTCTGAAAAGCCGAATTATATTCGGCCAATCTGCCATTTCATTGGATTGATTGTTAGCATCATTGCAATAATTCCGTTCGTGATTCGCTTTCTTGCTACGCGGTCCGGGCGGAGTCGTGGAGCTCGGAGGGGAAGGGACATCAGGGTGGATGAGCGGACGACAAAGGCCTTGGCGATCTGTTCTGTCGTGGCGGCCGCGCTGATCTGGAGCAGTTCGTACGCGGTGACCAAGGAGGTGCTGGCAGAAGTCGGGCCACTGACCATCGGGGCCATCCGCTTCACAATCGCCGCTGTGTCACTCGGGATCATGGTGCGCACGCGCCGCAACCCGGTTGCCCGGCCGGATGTCCGCCAGCGGCAGATGATCTATCTGAGCGGCCTGCTCGGCATCACGGCCTACTTCGTGCTGGAGAACATCGGCGTCGATCTGTCGACCGCTTCCGACGCGTCCCTGATCGTGGCCTCCTATCCGCTGATGACCATGCTCTTGGAACGGGTGCTCTTCCGGATCAGGATGCCGCCCTTTCGGGTCGTTGGCGTGCTGATCGCCGTTGGGGGAGCCTTTCTGGTCGTGCGCAACGGGGCGGAAGTCGGGGGCAGCGCGCGTTGGTTCGGCGATGTCCTGCTGCTGCTCGGCGGGCTGGTGTGGGCCGGGTACAACGTGCTGAGCAAGTACGCGGGCCGCGGGCAGGACGCGGTGAACCTCACCTATTACCAGACCGTCGCGGGCGCTGTCGGCTTCCTGCTCGCCTCGCTTCTGGAGATCGGGGAGTGGCGGCTGCCGGGCGTCACGGTTTCGGAGCTGCTCGCCTATCTGGCCGTGGCGTGTTCTGTCGGCGGTTTTCTCCTCTATAACTACGGCCTGCGCCGGATGGCCTCGAGCGTCGCGGTCAACATCCTCAACCTGGTACCGGTGTTCGGTGTGCTCGGCGCTGTGGTGATCAATGGGGAGACAGTGCGGCTCGCGCAGGTCCTCGGCGGTGTGATCATCATTGCCGGTGTAGCGCTCGGGTTGGTCGAGCGCCGAACGGCCGGTGCGAAAGCCGCAGTTCCTGAGCCGGCCCCGGTCAGCAAGCGCGCCTGAAGGGGCTCGTCCTGAGGGCGTCATAGCTCGGAGAGGACGATCAAAAGCCGGTCCGCCGACCACCTTCCCGCGGAAGCCGTACCAGGGCGTGTTGCGGAAGCCAGCTGTCCGGCTCGCCGCCTCCAGGCGGCCCTTGGCCGCGTTCTCGGCCACATCGAATACCACGCATCCGGTATCGGTCGGGCCTGTGGCCTTGTCAGGAACCACCTGGAGGCGGCTCCCTGATCGAACGATGACTTCCGAAACACGCTGTGGTGGCGAACCAAGTTCATTATGAGCGCTCTTTACCCTGATTTACCGAACTAAGTTCGTCGTCTTAGTCAACACGTTGTCTATCCGTTAACATATCGTTCGATGCGTTGGTCACGTTTGGATCAATGATCCACTAATTTGTTAACCAATGGAGGTGACAGGTACTCGGGCCAACGGGGTTCTAACCTCGCCGCGATTGGTCCCGCGGCACTGGTTGTTTTGTTCTGGAGCAGTTTGCAAGCAGTCACCAAGAGAATCTCGCAGATCTTGGGCCGTTAATTATCGGTGCGCTCCGCTTGACCAGAGCGGCTGCTATGATCCTCATGATAGCTCGTCTTCGGTCTGGCCGCGTCACCCGGCAAGATTTCATATGCGCCTGATGATTTACTTGAACGGACTCTCTAGGTCATTCCCTGTTTTATCCTCGAGAATATTATTGTCAGGTCTTTACTGCCACCGGCCCATCGATCACTGTGCGGATCTATCCGCTGATGACCATGTTTGTGAAAATGCTGATCATCCGGTACCCTATCTCACTCGCTTTGAGCCCGCGGCGTGCTCTGGCTGGTACTGGAGCGACACTGGTCGTTCATAACGGAGTCGTTCGTAGGCGGTGCCACTCGTCGGGTGCTTTCCATCTCCTGAAAGGCGAGCGAATTGAAGAAGGCCATGCTCGTTGAACTGACCGTTTTCGAGCGGATGACACCGCTGGCCTCCGGTTACCTTCAAGCGTATGCCATGACGGATTCGGTGATTCGCAGTGAGTATCGCTTCGAGCGGTATGCGGCTGTCGCCAAGACACCCCGGGCCGATATCATCCGGGACCTGGTCGGGTCAGCTGCCGATGTGTACGCGTTCAGCTGCTACGTATGGAATATGAACCTGGTGAGGTCTGTTGCGGCTGCCCTCAGGCAAGCAAGACCGTATGTGCAGATCATCTTTGGCGGCCCTCAGGTGATGTCGCAGGCCCACCGTTACCTCAGTAGTGATGATGAGCGGACCGTTCTCTGTAACGGAGAAGGAGAGATCACCTTCACGCGCTACCTGCTCGCGCTGACCGACTCCAGTCCGCGTCTCCATGAAGTCAATGGTCTCAGCTTCTACCGTGACGGCGAATTGGTGACGACTCCGAAACAGCCGAGGATTAGCAGTCTTGACGACATTCCATCGCCATTCCTGACGGGAATATTCGATGCTGCTTACAGTATAGCAATTTTGGAGACGAACCGCGGTTGCCCATACCACTGTGGGTTTTGTTTCTGGGGTGCCGCTACGAATGATCGGGTGTACCGCTTCGATGAGCAGCGGGTCCGTGATGAAATCAAATGGATAGCCGAAAACGAGATACTGTTCCTTTTCATTGCCGACGCAAACTGGGGGATGCTAAGCCGAGACATTGATATTTCTCGGCACATCACGATCTGCGCAAGAAGTCATGGGGCGCCAAACGTCGTTTATTTCTCCGCGGCGAAAAACAAGCCGTATGCGGTCACCGAAATCGCTGGTATCTTCCAGGACGCAAACCTCATCGCCTCGCAGCCGGTATCGCTACAGACCCTCGAGCCGGGCAGCCTTGATCTGATCTCTCGATCGAACATCAGACTGAGCGCCTTCGCCGCGATCCAGGAAGATTTACGCGAAAGGAGGATCAGCTCCTTCGTCGAGCTAATCTGGCCATTACCAGGGGAAACTATCGCTTCTTTTGAGCGAGGCATTGGCACGCTGTGCGAGAACGAAGCACAAACGGTGATCGCGTATCCGCATCTGCTCCTCAACAATACACCCATATATCATCATGCGGATGAAATGGGGATAGTAACCAGGCCGGCCGGCGGAGAAGTCGCGGAAGCCCGGATTGTTATTGGCACGAAAGAAGTTTCCGAAGAAGAGTTTGTCGAGGGCATGTATTATTTCTACGCCTTCCATGCCCTGCATAATACGCACAGCCTCCGGTCGGTAAGCCGCTATCTGGTGAGGCAGGCTGGAATCCAGTACCAGGAAATATTCGCCGCCTTTGCTGAATTCCTGCGCCGGCAAGGAGAAGCTGACCCCATCATCTCCTACGCGGACCGCTCCATCCGGGACGCCGATTACTACGATGTAAATAATTACGGTCTCTTCATCCATTCCGTGTTGCATGAGTACAGAGAACTTTTTGTCAATCACGTGCGTTGCTTCACGCAGAGCCAGGACTGGTGGGACGACAGCAAGGTGCGGGCCCTGTTCGAGATCGATATGCTGAATCGTCCTTATATGTATAGCAATACTCCCATGGATGTGCATACTGACGGTTTCCAGGTGCTCCGCTTCTTGGGCTGCGGTTCACGCAGCTATACAGTACAGATCCCAGCGGAATATATGACGGATCTGGCCAATGCGATCAAGATCGAAACGATGCCAGTGGATGGTATATTCACAGTTGATCATAAGCGGCTGCAATATCCATTTATGCCGACGCAGAGTCGTGACCACAGCGGCTCCTACTGCCATGGAATGATCGAAAAGGTCGGGAACGTCATGCCGCTGTGGCTGCCGGCCTCGTCTCATAAATGAGGAATCAAGGAATTTCCGCGAAAGAATAGCCGAATTATGCCGACCGGTTAACGAATCAACTGATGAGAGAACTGGACGCTCATGCCGAAATTTGATATAGGGGTTGAGGAGGCTGCCGCGGCGCCTCTTGTCCCGTCGGATCGTGATCCTATAATAACGTGGAATAAAATGCCCACCGAATATCCCCGGAGCGGTTCGCTGTGCGATCTGTTCGCACAGCAGGTCGTACGCTGCCCCGGTGCGCCCGCCGTGACATATGGTCCTATTACGTTGACGTACCAGCAGCTTGACAGGATAACCAACTCTCTGGCCTCCCGACTGCGGGAACTCGGTGTGGGGCCTGATCAGCTGGTCGCGCTCCACGCGGATCGGAGCCTCAGTGTCATTGTGGGCATGCTTGCCACCGTCAAGGCTGGTGGTGCCTATCTGGCGCTGGATCAATCCTGCCCGGCCCGTCGGTTACATACAATTCTGGAAGAATCCAAGCCTGTGGCGCTGCTGACGGAGGCAGACGAGGACGGTCTGACCGCTCTTGGAATCCCTGTGATCACAGTTGCCGAGCACTTGGGGGAGACAACGCGAGATGGCGTCACTCATGATGTCCGGATAGATGGGGGCGCTGGCTCTGAGAATCTTGCCTATGTAGTGTACACGTCGGGATCGTCCGGTATACCGAAGGGAATCTGTGTAACACACCGCAACGTGGTGCGGCGCACACGAAACATTGATTACATCAAGTTCGGGCCAGGCGACCGGGTGGCACAGATCTCGAACGCGGCTTTTGACGCTGTCACGGTCGAGGTATGGGGCGCGTTGCTCAACGGCGGGGAGCTGGTTGGATTCGACCGTGACACCATACTCTCGCCGGGCCGGCTGGCAAACGCCCTGCGAGCGGACCGCATTAACACCATGGTGATGGCGACACCGCTCTTCAACCAGCTTGCGGCGGATGACCCTTCGACGTTTTCCACGGTTTCTCAGATTCTGGTTGGCGGTGACGTAATGGCGGTCAGCCAAGCCAACTCCGTCGCGGTACTACCAGGTTGCACGCTGGTCAATGGTTACGGCCCCGCGGAATGCACGACGCTTGCCACCGCACACCACGTCACGCCGATGCCGGCAGAGCAGCTGAGAGTGCCGATCGGTCGTCCCATCTCGAACACGATCTGTTACGTGCTCGATGACATGCTGCGTCCTCAGCCGGCCGGTGTGTCCGGCCAGCTCTATATCGGCGGTGACGGCGTCGCGCGTGGTTATCTCGGCCAGCCGGAGCTGACGGCCGAGCGGTTTCTTCCGGATCCCTTCGCGGCAGAACCGGGCCAGCGGATGTACGCCACAGGGGATTTGGTGTGCCGATTGTCAAACGGCTTGTTTGATTTCCTCGGCCGCGTTGACTCCCAAGTCAAAATCCGAGGCTTTCGAGTCGAAATGAATGAGGTCGATGCGACGCTGCTGCGGCACCCTGGCATCAGGGAGGCAGCGACGATCGCTGACGCTGACATCCGAGCTGGCGACAAAACACTTGTCAGTTATTACGTAGGGGCAGGCGAAGCATCCCCGGAAACAGGCGAGCTTAGGGCGTTCCTGCGTGACCGGCTGCCCGACTATATGGTTCCGGCACGGTTGATTCGCCTCCCCGAACTGCCGAAGAACGCCAACATGAAAATAGACCGGGCGCGGCTGTCATTTTCAGCGAGCGCATCGTCTCCGGCAGATAATGGCGGCTGCCTGGCAGCGGCCGAAGCGCTCGATGACGAGGTCGCGGCCATTATCGGACGGCTGCTGGATGTGCCGGCCTTCAGTCGTGCGGAGAACTTCTTCGAGAGCGGCGGGCAGTCCATGCTCGCGATCAGACTGCTCACTCAGTTGGGCAGGCGCTTCTGCGTGAACATAACGCTGGCAGAGTTCTTCGAGGACCCGACGGTGCGCGGCATTGTCAAGTACATCCGGGAGCGGAGCGATCCGGGAGCCCAGCCTGGGGAAGGGCTTCTATGAGGAGGGCGACTGACGTGTTGTTTTTCCCTCCGTGCCGGGCGGAAGCCATTCCTCCGCCGACGCTGGACGCGGACGCGATCCAGTTGTTCTGTCTGCCTCATGCAGGGGCAGGCGCGTCGATATATCGGGAGTGGCCTGTATTGCTGGCCCCGGGCATTGAGGCGATACCCGTACAGTTCCCGGGACGGGAAAACCGCCATGGAGAGCCGGCGCTCCATTCGGCCACGGAGCTTGTCGCCGACCTGAGCGGGCCTTTGGCGACCCGCGCGGGGAGGGAGTTCGCCTTGTTCGGGCACAGTATGGGCGCTTTGCTCAGTTATGAACTGGCGCATGAGCTGTCCGCGCTCGGCAAGCCGCCGAGACATCTTTTCGTCTCGGGGCTTGGCGCGCCGCATCTGCCGCCTGCCGGGCCGCAGCTGCATGATTTGCCGGACAGCGAGCTTCTAGCGGTCATCGCGGATCTGGAAGGGACTTCACCAGAGGTATTAGCCCAGCCGGAGCTGGTGCAACTACTGTTACCCTTGTTCCGCGCGGATCTTGAGGTCTGGGAGACGTATATCCCGCACCGGAGCTCGTTACAGGTGCCGGTCACGGCGATGGGCGGCCGCCATGATCCTGGCGTCAGCCTGGACAGGCTCAGCGCCTGGGGAAGCCTGACATCAGCTGACTTCCATCTCACGGTCTTCGACGGTGGCCATTTCTACCACCATGCTGCGCCTGACGATGTGGCCGCGGTCTTAAGGGAACGGCTACGGGAGGCCAGCTTGGGGCCAGCAGCTGCGCCGAATACGATCTCGGTACAAACGATTTGACGCCGGCTCTGGCTGACACGCGGGTATCCCGGGTGCCAGCTGTCCGCGCATATCGCACGTTGGCGATTTTTGGGCTGGTGACTTCGACAGCTGAGCCGAGTTTGTCAGGCGGCGCGAGAGCCTCCGGTGGGCACTGCCTGGTAGGGGCGCGGGTCAGCGCAGCCGGACAGGGAGGTTCTCCAGCCCGTGGATGAGGCTGGAGGGCCGCCAACGCAGCGACGATTCGGGCATCGCCAGCGCCAGTCCGGGGAAGCGGGGCAGCAAGCTCCCGAACGCAATCTCGCCCTCCAGCCGTGCCAGCGGCGCGCCGAGGCAATAATGGATCCCGTGTCCGAACCCCACGTGGCCCGACGCGTCCCTGCCCACGTCCAGCCGGTCCGCGTCGGCGAACCGTGACGGATCCCGGTTCGCCGACGCCGTTGCGAGCATGACCCATTCTCCCGCGGGGATGACGACGTCGCCGATGGTCACCGGCTCCAGCGTGAATCGTTCGGTCGCGTGGTTCAGGGGGTTCGCGTACCGCAGCAGCTCCTCGACCGCCGAAGGCAACAGCGCAGGATCGTCGCGCAACCGATTTAGTTCGGCTGGATGAGTCAGCAGCGCCAGCACCCCGCCGGCGATCAGGTTCAGCATTGTCTCGTGCCCGGCGACGAGCAGCAGGAACATCATCGAAAGCAATTCGTGCTCCGACAGCGAGTCACCCGAGTCACGGGCCGTGATCAGCGCCGAGAGCAGGTCGTCTACCGGTGACCGTCGGCGCTCCGCGACCAGGTGCGTGAAATATTCGTACATAGCGACGGCGGTCGCGCGAGATTCCTCGCGCGTCCCCCGCGAGGACAACAGCGTCTCCGACCACTTACGGAACGCCTGCCGGTCGCCGACTGGAATGCCGATCAGCTCGCAGATCACGGTCACTGACAGCGGAAACGCGAACACCTCGATCAGATCTGTCTCAGCGGGGCCGTTCGCCATCGCGTCCAGCCGCTCGTCGGTGATGTCCGAGATCCGTGGCCGCAGGGCGGCCACCCGGCGTGGAGTGAACGCTTTCACCACCAGGTGGCGTAGCCGGGTGTGGTCGGGCGGATCGAGGTTCAGCATGTGCTGGTCGAGAAACGCCTGTACGGGGTCCACGTTGATGTCGAAATCTTCGGGTGTCATGTGTGTTACCCAGTCCTTGGCCAGGCGGGGATCGGCCAGCGCGGCGCGCACGTCCTCGTACCGGGTGACGAGCCAGACCTGGACACCCTCGGGTGTGATGACCGGAGTCACCGGCGCGGACGAGCGCAGCCGCGCGAAAAAGCCCTGGGGATCCTGGAAAAATGAATCGCCTAGCCGCTCGGTCGCGGCTGAGAGGGTTCCCCCTGCATCCACCATGACGTTAGCTTAACTAATAGCGTGTTTGGCCACAAGCGACGTGGATGGCGTGCGGCTCAGATGAGTGCCCGGCGTCGTGGAGCAGCGTCGCGAGACTGAGTGCCCTGGGGGAATCTTTTACCCCCGGGCCGCAACGCCATGCCGGCACGGCAATGCGTCGGCGTAGCGTCGACAGAAAGAAATCGACAATGGCCAGTTCAAGATACAGTGCCTGTGAACTGGGAAGCGGCACCGGCAGGATTAACATTCGATATTGATATTGCGACCTTGCGGACCGCGGCGCTGATTCCGAGCCGTTCCCAGGCCTGGCCGGACGCCAACGGCCCAGGCAGCGGGTGTCGACCACCTCCCCACGTCAGTGGGACCAGTACCGCCAGGACCGGTGTGAGGAACCGGCAATCGAGGTCAGCGGCCGGGTGGGCGCGTCCCGGTCGATCTGGTCGGCCCAGTCGAAGTTGCATATGATCTTGATGCTTGGACTGTCCGTCACTGGGTGTCGCTTGTTCTGGGTGAGCTGGAGGCAGCGCACAACCGAGCCGCCCTTGTTCGTCAGCCGCGTCTCACGCGGGTACCTGCCTACCAGTGAACCGGGAAGTACCAGCTATGTCCAGCAATCTGCCAGCAGGCGTGCACCTGCGGAATTCGGTCCGGCAGGCTTGTTTTCAACCATGCGACCAGGGATAGCGAGTGGGGCCAGGCCTCAAGTATGCCTACGAGCCGTGGAATCTCGGTCTCAGGAGGCGTGCTTACGATGAATTCATCGAGGTCAGAGCACGTGCGCGCTAGCAGCATCGCAAAGGAAAGCGGCTTGCTCGTCCCGCCAGCGCAGGTGAATGCTGCTTTACCAGCCTTGACCGCCCGTCCATGGCCGGCTAGACATGGATCGTCGGGCGGAGGCCAGAACACGTGATGGACGGACAAGATTTTGGATCTGTACGGCAAGCCGGCTCGCTATGTGCACCGCGATGGTCCCGTTGGCAAATAGTCATGGGAAGCAGGTAGATGATTGTAACGATAATGTTAGAGGAATTTTACCTAATTCCCTCCTGCTAGCTTGACAGGCCCGTGATCATTTATGGGAAAGGAAGTCGATACATGCTTCCGATGCTGGACAAGCGTTTTTTGGAAGAGACGGCGGACTTCGCGGTACTTGCCTCTCGGTATGCGGCGGGTCTGGTGCCGCCAGCGGAGCTAGCCGTCTATCAGTCGTATGAGATAGGCCAGACATTGACGTATGTCAGAGAGCGCTCTCCATTTTACTCCCGCCGACTGGTGAACATAGCTGGCACGGAAAACCCATCGGTCGCCATCGAGAATCTTCCCTTCACGACGAAAGCTGACCTCCGCACCCATCTTGATGAAGTGCCTGCATTACCTCTGTCGGAATGCTGGATCTACTACGAGACGACCGGCACAACCGGCCTATCCACCCCCTGCCCACGCTCGCCGCGTGACTCAATGCGCACCGGCCTGGCGTTGATGGAGGGATACGCCCCGATTTTGCGGAATTATGCCGACCACTGCGTGGTAGCGGTTATGGGACCAACGGAACTGCACTCGACAAGTGACTCGTTCGGTGACATTCTCCGTGCTCTCGGGCATACGACAGTAAAGATGTGGCCGCATTCTCCTCTCGTTGGCTTCTCCCGAGCGCTTGAGTTAATCGACAGGCTCGGCGTGAACGTGCTGGTCTGCACCCCAGGCATGTCTATTTCGCTGGCCAGGAGACTCCTCCAGGAGGGTAAGAATCCAGCGGAGACGAGCGTGCGAGCGATTCTTTCCCTCGGGGAGCTCTCCACACCAGGACTTCTCCGAGGCATCGGAGCGATCTGGGGCGCGGACGTCTATAATTGTATGTACGCTTCGCAAGAGGCTTCCATTCTGGCTGTTTGTTTCCCGGATAAGCAGCTTCACAGCACTCCCATAAACGTATTCTACGAGATTGTGGACCCAGCTACTGGCCGTCGTGTCGAGGCCGGGCGTGAGGGCGAAAGACAAGGGGAGCTTGTGATCACACATCTGTACCGGGGAGCGAAACCACTGGTCCGGTACAGAACGGGCGACATGGTAAAGAGCCGAGGATCGGATCAGCAGTTCACCATGGTTCCGCTGGGCAGGGTTGACGATCAGATTCACCTCGGCGACCGGTTGATAACCGCTTTCGACTTCGAAGACGGACTGCTCGCGCAGGCACCGACCATTCTTGACTATCAGGCGACCCTGAGCGAAACAGCGGACGGGCGGGATCATCTGTCCGTACTGTTCGAGCCCGTCCGTCCCCTCGGTAATGCCGACATGCGCATACACGAGAACGCTATTATCCGGCATACCGGAGAGGCGTTCGGCACCGCGGCTGAGGTGACCTGGGGGGTGACGGACAGCAGGACGTCGACCGGCGCGATGGTGAGTTGGAAGGCTGCCCGAATCCGTGACCGCCGGGCGGCGGCGACGTCGTGTGGGGAAGCCGAAAAAGCGCGAGAAATCGCTGCTGTTCGTGAGCGTGTCCGATGAACGCCGCACGGCTGCCCTGGCGTTACTACAACGGCGAGTACGTCACCGATGATGCCGTGGCCCTGCCCGATTCGACCCAGGGCCTGCACTATGGCACGGGCGCCTTTGAGGGCATACGAGCCTATAAAACAGTGGACGGCCGGGTGAGCCCGTTTATGGCCCACGAGCACTTCGCTCGTTTGATTCGCTCGTGTGAGGCATTACGGATCATGATTGACGAGGAGCTGGACGATCTGTGCCAGATCTGCGGCAAGCTACTGAGTCTCAACGATGTCGATGACGACTGTTATATCCGCCCGATCGTGTTCAAGCAGGCACTCCTGCCGGGTGTCCCGTACGGGATTCGGCTATCGGGCGTCACTCACAGCATCGCGATTTCCCTCGTCCCGATGCAAAGCCGGCTGGACGCCGGCCGTGAAGTCCGCCTTCGGTTGAGTGATATCCGGCGGATTCCATCGTCTAGCGTGCCATCGACCGCGAAGATAAGTGGCGCTTACGTCAACAATGCGCTCGCCGTCGAGGATGCAATTGCCAACGGTTACGACGATGCGCTTATGCTCACGACGAATGGATATGTATCCGAAGCGTCGACCAGCAATGTGTTTTGCGTGCAGGGGACGGACGTAGTCACACCGGACCTCGGCTCGGATATCTTACCAGGGATCACTCGTGCGACGGTGATCAATATTCTTGAGGGTATGGCTGGTATTTCGATAACTGAACGGAAGGTCAGCGTGACCGATCTCATCGAGAGCGATGAGGTGTTTCTGACTGGTACCGGAATCGAGGTAGCCGCGGTCACCGCCGTCAACCAGGTGAAGGTTGGACAGGCTCGATCAGGTTCGTCGATAACCCTTCGGGTTGCCACCGAGTACCAGCGGCGCGTCCGACAGTCCGCGCCGCTGAAAGAACTCCAGTAGGAGGGCAACTCAATGCTGGCTCCGGAAGGTCACTTGTTCTTCACGTTCGCGTCGGCCTCGGCCACTGCGGACGTTGTCATCGCCACGCTTGGCCCTGCTGGCACGAGCAGCGAACAGGCGGCTCACTACTTTGCCGCGATACGGGGCGGAGAGGCATCGGGAGTTCACCTTGCCGCGAGCTATGAGCAAGCTCTCGAGCACGCGCTTGAAGATTCTTCGGTTATGGTGGTGGTAGCCAACGCCTACTCGAATATCAACGTTTTTTATATGCATCCCAGACTACTGATCGACACCGTATTCTTCTGCCATACGCCCAAATACGGCCTGGCCGCGAGAGGCGACCTCGCCGACGGCGGCTACAGCGTGGCCAGCCACCCGGATCCGGTACCCTTGATCGACGAGTTGTCGCCGGCCGGTTTCAAGTGCGACGAGGTTATCTACATGGCATCCACGAGCGGTGCCGCAGACTTCGTGGCGTCGAAGAAGGGCGAGGTGGCGTTGACAACTGAGATAGCGGCCGCGCGGCGCGGATTGAAATTCATTTCCTCCACCCGTCCCATTCCAATGGTTTGGACGGTGTTCCGCCGCGCATGACCGAACCAGCGGTCACCATTGCCATTCCCGGTTGATACCAAAGGGGAAGACAGTGATCAGACATATCGTGCTGTTCAAGTTAAACAAGGGACTCGCTTTCGACGATGCCGAGGTGGTTGAATCCGAGAAGATCGCATTGCAGGTTGGCGACAAGGTCCCAGAGCTCCGTGAATGGAAGGCGGGCCGTAATACGGCGCGCCGGACAGAAGCTTATGATTTTGCTGTGATCGGCCTGCTGGAAGACGCAGACGCGCTGGCCCGCTATATGGCCGATCCTTTCCACCGTCTCGCCATAGAGAAATGGAAGCGCATCAGCACCTGGGTCGTCGTGGATTTAGAAGAGGATCCCGGTCCGGCTGAGGTCACGATCACTCCGGCCGGGCATACCGGATTATCCGCGACATCGCCCGGGTACGGAACCGGAAAGGATTAACGCGTGCTCGTCATCGACCGGCCGACAGCCCAGGCGGCACTGTCCATTTCGGACGCGATACCGATTGCGGCGAGCGCGCTGCGCGCCTACAGCGCCGGGGACGTAGATCAGCCGCTTAGGACGATCATCCGGCCTGACGGCATTGACGATCTCATGGGTGTCATGCCCTGTTATGTAGGTGGTGAGGCCTCTCTGGGCTTCGGTTTGAAGGCGATGGTTCTCAAGCCCGCCAATCCCGCTCGAGGTCTGGACCTCCATGTTGGAGTTGTCATCGTCTTCGATCCTGATACCGGCCTGCCTTTGGCCCTGATTGACGCCGGCGCTATCACGGCAGTGCGGACACCGGCCGTGACCGCAGTCGCGACCGACCTCCTCGCCCGGAAGAACGCGGGAGACCTTGCTATACTTGGGTCTGGAGTACAAGGTCGCGGTCACCTCGAAGCAATGCTCGCGGTCCGTGCGGTGCGCCGGGTCCGAGTGTGGAGCAGGACACCCATGCACAGCGAGCGATTCCGCGCTTGGGCTTGGAGTCACCTGGGGGTTGAGGTCGAGGTGCACCCGACCGCCAGAGCGGCTCTGGAGGGCGCTGATCTGGTGTGTACGACCTTAGCCAGTAAAGAACCGGTGGTGAGCGATGAGGATGTCGCTCCTGGGGCGCATCTCAACGCGATCGGAGCCTCGTTCGCGGACCACCGGGAGCTTGCTTCGGCTTTTGTGCGGAGATGCTCTGTCTTCGTGGACAGTCGAGCCTCGGCCCGAGCCGAATCGGGCGACCTCATCGTTCCCGAAGAGGAGGGACTCATCGGGCCCGACCACGTGCTGGCCGAGATCGGCGAAGTCCTTCTCGGTCGCCATCCTGGGCGAAGGAGGTCTGACGAGTCGACCCTTTTCAAGTCTCTCGGACTGGCTGTGGAAGACGTCACCGTGGGATTCGCCATCGCCCAAGCCGCCCGTGACAAGGGCTTGGGCACGGTGATAAAATTCCATTAGTGTAGTTGTGCTGTCACGCATCCAACGAACGATCTTGACTAGTGCAGTCCGGACAACTATGATCTTGATTTGCCACTGGTCGGCCGACCAAAAATATAGCGTGTCAGGCTATCAAGGTAGCTGACCGCCCTCACACCTCTGGAGCACAATTTAATGTCATCAAACGGCACGGTCACGCCAGACAAAGTTGCCATTATCATCGATGGAGGCCTCCAGATAGGCTTGGCGATGAATACCGTGGCGGCGCTTTCGCTGTCAGTCGGGCGTATGGTTGATGGCATTTTGGGCGATGATTCCAAAGACGCCAATGGTCTCACCCATAAGGCGATTACCAGGATTCCCGTGCCGATCCTGAAGAGTGACGCCGAGGGTCTCAAGGAGATTTTTCTACGGGCAAGTGCGTCTGACGGCGTTTTTGTGGTAGATTTCACGACTACCGCCCAGACCTCCCGCACGTACGACGAGTACGAGGAGCGTCTGGCCCAGACTGCGACGGCGGATCTTCCCTACATCGGGGTGGCGCTAAGCGGTCCGAAAAAAGATGTCAACAAGCTGGTCGGGAGCCTGCCTCTTTACCGCTGAAACCACGCGTACCTGCGGAATACGTGGGTCGGTTGGTGAGCGTCGAGCAGGCATCGCGGGGCTGGGGCACGTAATCCCGCGCGTCATTGCTCCCCGTCCATCCTGCCGATGCACGGGTACCCGCTCGGCGGCCGCCAGTCTACAGCAGGGTGATTCCCTCCATCGCTTTACGACGCACGTGTCCCAGCCCCGCTCTTTGATCCCCGCCCTTATCGCTGGGCGTTCTTAATTCGCGTATTCGGGTACAACAAACTGGCTGTTATGGTTGCGGATGCGTTCACGAAAAGGATTCGCGTGGTATACGCCTATGATTCGGTAGTCGGCGAAGAAACCCAGCTCCTCAAAGGCTCGCATGACCCGCTCCTCGTCCGGGTGGCCTTCGATGTCGGCGACAAATTCCGTCGCGAAGAACTGGCCTCTCACCATACAGCTTTCCAGCTTCGTCATGTTCACGCCGTTGGTCGCAAATCCTCCGAGTGCCTTGTAGAGCGCGGATGGGCGGTTCCTCACCCGAAAAACAAAGGTGGAGACGATGGGGCCGATACCAACCGCGGCCCGAAGGTTCTCTGACGAAAGAATCACAAAGCGCGTTGTGTTATGTTCTTCGTCCTTGAGATCAGGCCGCAAGATTTCCAAGCCGTAGATCTCCGCCGCGAGGTGAGTGGCTATCGCCGACCTGGTCGGATCCCTCGTTTCGGCAACCTCCCGGGCGCAGCCCGCCGTATCAGCGCCGGCCACCGCGCGGAGACCCAGTTCCCGCAGGGTTACCCGGCACTGCGACAGAGCCTGCGGGTGACTGTGCACAGTCCGTAGCGCCTGAGGATCCGTGCCGACCAATCCCAAGAGCTGGTACTGAATCGGCAAAAAGTATTCTCCGACTATGTAGACCGATGAGTAAGGCAACAACTGATGGATGTCCGCCACTGTCCCGGCCGTTGAATTTTCGACGGGAATCATGCCAAGATCGACTGCGCCTTCCTCGAGCGCGTCAAAGCACTCCGCGAATGTCTGGAAGGGAACAGGCTCGTAGTCTGGATATACATCACGGCACGCTTGATGGGAATTGGCTCCTAGTTCACCCTGAAACGCGACTTTTTTGCGTCCTTTGGCCACTCTGGTTCCAACCTACGCTCAGGATGCTGATACGTGAATCGATCTTTATCGCAGGTTATCATGCGGGCCCGGCGGAACCAGGGCGCCGCGCGGCAGACCGTACGCTGGACGCGGGCGCTGTTGCGAATCTCGCGCTGACGGTCTCTCGGTGGCATCGAGGCCCGGCGATCGAGGCCCAGCTGCTCGGGGACGGACGATCCCGCCGTCGAGCAGACCTCAGCAGACCTCAGCAGACCTCAGCAGACCTCGTTGCCGAGCCGCTCCGAGCTGACGGACAGCGCACGAGGCGCTGACGGACAGCGCACGAGGTGCTGGAAGTGCTGGAAGTACCGACGGATTACGACCCCGACAGGTCCAGTGGCGCGCCGTTCGCTCGGGTCCGGGAGACCGATCGGGACAGCGCCGCGTATGCCAGCTGGGTACCTTCGCTGTCTGGGGTGTAGCTCGCGGATGCCGCCGCGGCGAAGCCCAGCTGCTGGGCGTCGGCAATCGCGTTGAGGTCGGCGGACAGGAAGGCGAACTGCCATCCGTAGGTATCGGTCTGATTTTTGATCATTTTTCTGATTTGTTCGAGCGTGCATTCCTTCGAGGAGTTCTCCCGGCCGTCGGTAACCACGGCGAAGACAACGGTCGCCGGACGTTGATGGTCGGGAAGGCCACGGAGGAACTCCCCAGTGTCCACGATGGACTCGCCGAGGGCGTCGAGTAGCGCGGTGGAGCCCCGCGGAACCAGGCGGTATGGTGGCGCCTCGCCGATCGGGATCGCGCCAAAGACCTTCTCGTAATCCTGGTCGAACTGGTAGAGACTGATCGTCGCTTGCCCGGGGGCGATGGCCTGCTCGGCGATGAACGACCGGATTCCGCCTTCGGCGTCATCGCGGATCGCCATCATCGAGCCTGACCGGTCGATCAGCAGGGCGATATGGGTGTAGCCGGCCTTCGTCATGGCGTGCCCCTTGCCATCGGTCGTCTGTTTGGCTGTAGCGGTCTCGTCTGTTACAGCCATCGTCGTTGTGGTCATCGCGGGATCTTTCACCGACGTTTCTCGCGCTCCGCGGCGTTGGTGATGGCGCGGGCCATCCCACTGAGGACAGTGTGATGGAACGGGGCGATGGCTTTCCAGTAGAGATGACCGGTCAGCCCGTGCGGTTCGAAGATCGCTCGTTGGCGGTACAGCGAGCCGTCAGCGTCGGGGGCCGCGGACAGCTCGAGCCAGGCGCGGCCGGGCAGCCGCATCTCGGCACGCAGCCGCAGCAGACGGGGCCGGTCGAGATGCTCCACCCGCCAGCGGTGGCGGGTTTCGCCCGGATACAGGCGGTGGTGGTCGCGGCGGCCTCGCCGTAGGCCGGCGCTGCCGATGAGCCGGTCCAGCCAGCCCCGCGGCGACCAGGCCAGCAGGAAGGAGCACCAGTCGTGTTCGCCGCCGATGGACTCGATGAACTGCCACAGCACCTGCGCGTCCGCGCTGGTGTGGCGTTCGCGGATGTCCTCGTAGCTGCTGCCGCCCGACCATGCGGGGTCGGAGGGCAGCGGGTCGGAGGGCAGCGGGCCGCAGAGCAAGGGGTCGGAGGGCAAGGGGTCGGAGGGCGGCGTGGCCGCGCCGGAGCGGCGGGTGGGTATGCCCGCGTGACGGATGTGGGCCAGCGCGAGTTCGACGGCCCGCTCGTAGGAGGCCGGGCCACCATCCGGCTCCGGGATGTGGGTGGTGATATCGCGGTCGTGGCAGACGACCTCGTGCACCAGCGACTCGATGAGTGGTACAGCGATGCTGTGCGGTACCGGTGTCACCAGGTTCACCCACTGCGCTGAAAGCCACGGGGTGAGTACAGGCACCAAGGCTATGACACGACGCGGCAGGCCGGCCACGGCAGCATAGCGGCGCATCATATCCAGGTAGGTGAGGACGGTCGGGCCACCGATGTCGAAACGGCGGTTGACCGTGCCCGGAAGCGCGGCGGCGTGCGTAAGGTAGTGCAGGACATCGCGTATTGCGATCGGCTGGACGCGATTGTTCACCCATCGCGGGGTGACCATAGCCGGGAGGCGTTCGGTGAGATAACGCAGCATCTCGAAGCTGGCCGAACCGGAACCGATAATGACCGCGGCTTGCAGTGCGATGGTCGGCACGCCGGAGCCGAGCATGATCTGTCCGACTTCGGCCCGGGAGGCCAGATGCGCAGATAGCGGCTGTCCATCCGGAGTGATGCCGCCCAGGTAGACGATCCGGCGCACCCCGGCCGCGCGTGCCTGCCCGGCGACGGTGCGAGCGGCGTGACGGTCCAGCTCGACGAAGTCGCGCCGGTGCAGCGAATGTATGAGGTAGTAGATGACATCCTGCCCGGCCACTGCGCTGGCGACGCTGGCGGCGTCGGTAACGTCACCAGCCACGATCTCGGCTCGGTCGTGCCACGGTATATCGGTCAGCCGGCTCGGGTTGCGGGCCACCGCCCGTACGTCGTGACCGGCGCGCAGGAGTTCGGGCACCAGACGGCCGCCGATGTAACCGGTCGCCCCGAACACGACACATCGCATGCCATCGATGTTCCCTCACCCGGACGGTGCCCGCAGCGCCGGCGAACATGGCCGACGAAAACGGCTTATAAGGACATGAGCCCGCATGTTCTTATGGCGTTCTTAGAGCGA
>NZ_CAKJTL010000108.1:0-988 GCF_917627385.1 Protofrankia sp. CiT1 | reverse complement strand
CCCACCACCTCCGGTGGCTCCCTCCACCGCCTCGCGATGCATGCACCCCAGCCCCGCTCCTTGATCCACACCCCTATTGCCGGGCGCTCTTATCCGGTCGATCTTCAATCGCGCGGACCAGCGGTCTGCGGACGCCCCGTCGTTTCGGATCGTATGGGGGCCTGTTGTCCACAATCGCGCGGGCGGCTGATTTGTCAACGAACTGTCAAGTTCTGGAAATCTGCTCGTGGAGGCTTTTTTATGCGGCAGTATCACGTTCATGCCTGAGGCGGGGGGAATCGACGCTGAGCAGGTGGTCCGGCGGGACCCGGACTTCTTGATTTCTTACGCTCAGAACGACCAGCGGTGGGCGGAGTGGATCGCCTGGCAGCTGGAGGATGTTGGTTACCGGACGCTGATAGAGGCCTGGGACGGCGTCCCTGGAACGCACTGGGTGGCGGGCATAGGTGCGAGCGCCACATGCGCGCGGCGCGTGATCCTGCTGCTTTCGAAGGCCCATGTGCATGTGATGCGGGCATATGGTGTGAAGTCCGCTTTGGATGGTGACCAGGACGGGTCTGACCGCAGGCTTGTACCGATCAAAGTGGAGGACTGCTCCGTACCACCGGAAATCAGCCACATCAGATCAATAGACCTGTTCGGGCTGCCGGCCGGCGAACCGCCGCACGACGTCGCGCGGCGGCGGCTGCTTGCCGGCATCGAGAGCGCTTTGGCCGGCCGGGGGAAACCCGGTCGCGAGCCTATGCTTCCGGGCCAGGCGCGATCGATGCCCGAGCCGCCTTTCCCCACCCCCGGTAAGCCGTTCGGCGATATGGGCCGGGTGGTCGTGGAAAGCGTGGCGGCCGACGATCCGGCGAGGTCGGAGGCGTTTGTCGGCCGGGGTGCTGAGCTAGCGAAGCTGATGGGGCTGCTGGCGTCGGCCGGGGCCGGGGCCAGATCCGGCACCGGCGCGCGGCCGGCCGCGGTGGTGATCGGGCCGGGCGGGACG
>NZ_CAKJTL010000107.1 GCF_917627385.1 Protofrankia sp. CiT1 | reverse complement strand
GGCCACGGGGGCGGAGGAACCGGCACGTGGGCTGGCGGGGCAGCAGGACCAGAACAGCGCGTCAACGCAGCAGGACAGCGCGTCGGTGTCCGCCGGAAGCCTCGGCGAGAAGGTTGTCTACCTGGCATCGAAGCAGGCGGGTAAACCGTATGCGTGGGGCGCGCAGGGCCCGAACTCCTTCGACTGCTCTGGTCTTGTCCAGTACATTTACAAACAGCTCGGCCGCAGTGTGCCGCGGGTGACCGACGCCCAGTACGCGGCGTCGCGGAAGATATCGCAGGATGCCAAGCAGCCCGGCGATCTCATTTTCTTCGGTCAGCCCGGAAACATCTATCATGTGGGAATCTACGCCGGGAACGAAATGATGTGGGCCGCGCCCCACAGCGGCACCGTCGTTCGACTGCAGAAGATTTATTCCGCGAGTTATCTGGTCGGCCGGCTGGGGTGATGACCGGGCCGGACCGCCAGGCGGGTACGCGCCGATCAACGTTACTGAGCCGATCAACGATACTGAGGTGAACTGGCTGCTCATGTCCAGTGGAAAACTATCCAGCGGAACACACCGAAGAAGTCACCGGAAAATGCGAGGAAAAAGCCACCGGAAGCAGCCCGAACGCAACCACGGCGCGGTGGCTGCCGCCGCCGGTGTCATCGGCGCGACGGCGGGCATGATGCTGACCGCGAGTCCGGCGAGCGCGAGCCCCGTGGCTCCGCCCAGCACGAGCGCTGTCGCTCCAGGAATTGTTTCTGACGCTGCCATCGCCGGTGCTGGCAGGAACGCGGGGCTGGCTGGCTGCGCCGGGATACCGCTGGGAACCTGGGTCGCGGTCGCACTGGCCGAGTCCGGCGGCAACCCGGACGCGCACAATTCCAGCGGCGAGGATTCCCGCGGACTATGGCAGATCAATATGCGGGCGCATGCGAGCTGGGTCGGCGGGGCGGATCTGTTCGATCCAGCCGTCAACGCACAGGCCGCCAGGCGGGTATGCGACGTGCAGGGCATCGGAGCATGGAGTACGTACACCAACGGCTCCTACCGCCGGTACCTCGGGCGGGGCGCGGCGGCTGCCGCCGCTGTCGGCGCGGGCGGTGACAGCGGAGCAAGCGCTTACCTGGCCGTTCCCAGCGGCCCTGTCAACACTTCTGCCCAGGCCGGCGCGCCCGGTGTGGCAATGGCACGACCGGACGCGCCGGCTCCCCGCACGCAGGTGGTTCGTTACAGTTCCCGCCTGCGTCCTGGTGTTCGTCAGATTCAGCGGCGGTTGGCCGGGTACGGCTACCCGGTCGCGGTGGACGGGAATTTCGGGCCGCGCACCACCGGAACAGTAAAGGCCTACCAGCGCCGGCACGGGCTGGTGGCCGACGGCGTTGTCGGTCCGCGGACCCGCGCCGCGCTGTTCCATTCCGCCGCTTAGTGGTCGTTGAGCGCTCGTTGAGCGGTCGACAAGAGGGGAGGCGGCGACGCACGGGCACCCCGGCACCCCGGTCGCCGCCTCCGGCGTTATCCCTGCGCATGGGTATCACGCTGGGCATATACAGCTCGCGGCAAAGCGCGGTTTTCCGCAGAAAATCCGCAACGGAGGATATGGATATCTGTGCCCCTGTTGCCGGGCGCTCGTGATTTCCGGTTGACTCCTGGTTCGGGTGTCGTAGATTGAGAGGCTCCGGCAACAGGACTGTCCGGCTCGCGCCGCCCGGGCGGCGCCTCGCGTCGTTGTCGTCGGTCCACGCCCAATGCCAGGGCGCATCCTTCCGCGGCCTCGCGATCCATCCACCCGGACGCCGCTGCCTGATCGAACGCTCTGCTGCCGGAGCCTCTCATGGCTGAAAAACGACGACTCGTGGTGGAGGCGATCGAATGGAGCAGCAGCAGGCGCAGCAAGTTGAGCAGTATCTACGGCAGAACTGGCGGGAGATCCGGTATCAGATACTTGACCAGTTCGTCCAGGTGAGCACCGCGGACCTCGAAGCCGTCTCCAGCGTCAACGACCTCGTTCGGCGGATCGCGGACAGATCGCACTATACCGAGCCGTACATCGAGGCACGCCTACGCGAACTGGTCGGTGTCACGGCGGGCACCGGCCAGGCGGCACAGGCCGGCGGCGAGGCCGGGCCAGCGGGCGCCGAAGCCGAGCAGCCGGGCGCCGACGCCACTGGCGACGAGCAGGCCGAGCCCCTCGGCGGGTCCCGGCAGGCGTTCGGCGGGCCGGAGCAACAGGCGGATTCTGATCGGGAACAATCCGTTTGAGAACAGTCCACGGCTGATCCCGGCCAGGGCACAAGCGCCCTGTTGCCGGGCGCGCACAGCCTCCCGGCGTCGCTCGGGTGGCACGTGTGGACCAGCGCGACATCACGGGCGCGGACGGCGGCGGATGCCGCGCCCAGACCGCGATCATAGCGTCGGCGTGTGCGGACCGGATACACAGAGCACCCCCAGCGGGCCGCCGCTGGGGGTGCCTGCCGGCTTGGGGCCTATGCTCTTCTCTGATCACCATGATGGCCTGTACTGTCACAAACAGCAGCAGACATTCAGGGGGGGCTTAGTTGCTGCGAAGAGGCCATTATTGCCGCACAGTGGGTGAAACGGGCGTTGCCGGGCGAGGCCCGGCCCGATTATGGGCGTTGTTGCCCGCGGCCGGGGCGGCCGTCAGCGTCGTAGGCCTGCTCCTGACACTTGCCCTGGGGTCGTTCATCCTCCGTTGGGGGGTGCCGCCGGTATCCGCGTTTGCCCCACTGGGAGCTGCGGGTGACACCGCCTTTGCGATCCGTGTCGTTGAGCTGCCGGAGAAGGTCGACCGAAGCGTTCTGGGAAATCTGAACACCCTGCTCAAAGGCATACCGGAAACTGGCGGAGCCGTTGTGGTGCGGGTGGCCCGCGCCGCCACGCTGGCCAATGACCCCACCACGCTGACCGATCTGGACTCGATCTTCCGTCGTCGTGCGGTGCTCGCCGTTCAGGCCGTGTCGTCTCAGGCCGTGTCGCTGGCTGGGCCCGCGACAGGCGGTCCAGCGGATCTCGGGACGGCTGGCTCGCTGCTGCTGGCGATTGCCGACCACCGGTTCGCTGACTGGGACCAGGCCCGCGGCGCGCTGTCCCATAACCACGGGCTGGCGCTGTCCTGCGTGAAGGAATGTCAGGAGCAGGTGGCGGGCACCCCGGCGGAACGGACCGCGGGCATGTACACGACCAGCGGTGATTCCTTTTTCCTGGCTGTCGTCCTTGGGCGGGTGTCACAGGTGGAGACGCTGGGTAGCCTGGCCGATCCGGCCCAGCCGTCCGCCAGCCCTTTCCCGACGGCGCAATCACCCGTGACCCCGCCGGGGTCCCCGCCGGCTCAGCCCCATTCGGTACTGTCATCGATACTGTCGACGCTGGCCTATGTGCTGGTTGCGGGCGTGATGCTCGTGCTTGGCTTCGCCATCGGCCGCCGGCGCGGGGACCATGCCGGGGAGGAGCCCGCCAGTGACGCGGACAGCATGGACGGGGGGCGGGCCCAATCACGGCCAGTGTCACCTGTCGCGCCGCCAAACATAGCCGTCAGCCAGCTCGGCACGGTGCATTCCGCTTTTGGCCCGCAGGGTTATGTCGCGGTCGACGGGGGGCTCTACCGGGCCCGATGGATGGGGGGTCCCGACGCGCCTCGGCCCCGCGTCGGCAGCCAGGTGGTGTTGAGGACGCACGAGGTGGATGGGTTGCAGGCGTGGCTGGCGCAAGGCCGCTCCGGGCCTCGTCCATAGCGTGCGCTGAGACATCCGGCGCGGTTCGGAGCCCATGATCGTGTTTTTTCGGCCTACTGGAACTGGGAACGGGGACAGATCACACCATGGCACCTCGTAACAGCCCCGACCGGGCAACGGACCGCCGTCAGCCACGGGACGTTATTGGGAACATCCCCATTCCCCGGCCCAGTCATCGCGTGCTCGTGGTCCTCTGCATGGACACCTCCTATTCCATGCGCGGCGAGGCGATCGACAAGCTCAACGACGCGCTCGCCAGCTGGGCGCGAAGCATGCACGCGGGCGAGAAGATGGCGGCGACCACCGAGTTCGCGCTCATAACGTTTGGCGCCGGGGGAGTGCGCAAGTGGCGTGGGGACGAGAGTTTCGATCCGCGCAGCGACCGGACTCCGTTCGTCCCGGCCCATAGCTTTCGGCCACCGAAGCTGAGCGCTGACGGCGTGACACCGTTGGTCGAGGCGATTCGGCTCAGTATCTCGGTTATCGAAGCACGTAAGCGGCAGCTGGCCCAGGAAAAGGTGACTTGGAAGCGGCCGCTCGTCTGGCTTGTCACCGATGGCAGGCCGACCGACGACGAGGGGAAGCCGGCGTCGGACTGGCACCCGCTGGCAGGAGAGATTCGCGGCCTGGAGGCTGCTCAGAAGCTTGCCCTCTTCGCGATCGGCATCCCACCCATCGACGATCTGGGCCAGGAAACCCTGCGTGCGTTCGCGCCGGAACGAAACATGGTATACGGCCGGTTCGATTTCAGTGACATCCTGCTGCAACTGGACCGCAGCGTGGAGGATCCCAACTACAAGCTGCGCGGTTACCAGCCGAGGCAGGCGTGACCTCCGGCCGGCAGCCCGCCCGGCAGCCCGCGCCCACGGGAAGAAGCGCGGGCGGCGTCCGGCCCTACCGTTGGCGTATCCGGGGGGCCAGCGTCCAGGGCTATTCACACGTGCGGGAAGGGAAATGGTGCGAGGATTCGTTCGCGCACCTTTCACTGTACGAGCGGGGATCCCTGCCCGACGTCCACGTGCTGGCGGTGGCCGACGGCGCCGGATCCGCCCCGCGGTCAGCCGAGGGATCCCGGCTCGCGGTCGCGATGGCCACCCGGCTGGTGCGCGACCGGATCCACCCCAGCGGCCGGCCCGCGACCGCGCCTGACCTGCGCCAGCTGTTGGCAGCCGCGCATGAGGAAATCGTCACGGAGTTTCGTCGAGTTGTCACCGCGGTCGCCGGGCGGGAGCACATCGGCGAGTTCGCGACGACACTGACGGTTGTCGTGCTTGCCTATCCCCTGATCGGTTATCTGAGCATCGGAGACGGCTTCATCGTCGTCCGCACCGGTGAGGGGGGACAGACCAACCTGCATCTGCTCGACGCCGGGAGCGCTGACCCCGAGCACGCCAGCCAGACGGTCTTCCTGACCTCGGACACGAGCCGGGCTGCCCGGGTGAACGCGGTCTACGACCCGTGGATCACCGGTGTGTTCATGTCGACCGACGGTCTGATCCCCGTCACACTGCGACGTGACCCGGAGGGCCGGCTGGCGGTGGCTACCGAGCCGGTGATCGACACCGTGCTCGGATTACTCGACGATGATCATTTTGATGCCTCCGGGCTCGTCCAGCTGCTGCTGCGGGAAGCGGTCACGGAAGTGACCCAGGACGACACGACGCTGCTGGTGGCGGTCCTGTGTCGGTGACCGAGATTTTTGTGGACGGACGCAGGCTGACCTGTTCCACTGTCCTCGGCAGCGGAACCGAGTCGATTGTCTACGCCGTGGATGCTGATTCCCGGCAGGCCGTGAAGATCTACCGGGAGCCCGACGCCGAGCGCGGCCGCCGGCTTGAGTACATGCTCCGGGCTTTCACCGCGTCGCAGTTCGTCGAGCCTGGATCCGGCCATCCGGGACTGGTATGGCCGCAGGAACTGGCCCGCGATTCCGCCGGGGCGGTGCTCGGGTACGTCATGCGCCGTTCCAACGATCATCCGCTGAGCACGCTCCTGGAGCACCTCACCCGCCTGACAGTATTCCCGGACAAGGACTGGAGATTCCTGCTGGGGGTGGCCAGCAACCTGGCTCAGCTGGTCGCGATCCTGCATGACCAGGAGATTGTCGTGGGTGATCTCGCGCCATCCAACATCCATGTCCGGGCGGACGGCCTGATCAGCTTTCTTGACTGTGACTCGCTGCAGTTCTCCCATGCCGGCGAGGTGTTCTCATGCCATACCGTTACCCCGGAATACGCCGCACCTGAACTGCTGCCCGAGCTGGCGGGGCCCAAGAGCGTCGCAACGGACAGGTTTACCCTCGCCGTGCTGGTGTGCCAGCTGCTGCTGTGCGGGGACCATCCGTTTCACGGTATTCCGGCTCGGCCGCTGGATGTCGACCCGTCGCCGGAGACGAACATCCAGTACGGCATCACCGTCCTGACGGCGCCGAGCGAGGTCGAGGTCCCGGCCGAGGCGATTGCGCCCAGCGTGCTCCCGCCGCGGGTCGCGGAGCTGGCCAGGCAGGCGTTCGGGGCCGGCCACGCCGTGGCCGGGACGCGCCCCGCCGCGCAGGAATGGGCCGAAGCGCTCGATCTCGCCTGGGCTGATGTGAAAAGCTGTGACGCCCGGCCGGAGCACACCTACAGCGGGCATCTGGCGGAATGCCCGTGGTGCGGGCGGGCCGAAGCGGGCCAGTTCGACCCCTTTCCGCTGTTGACGGACAGCGTTGTGGACGCGTCCGGTACGTCCAGGACGAAGGCCGCCAATGTTTTTCTCGTGGTCGGGGCTCTGCTGATCGCCGTGCTGGTAATCCTGCTCCTCGCGGCCCGATAGCGGCCCGCCTGATGGCAGTCCACTCGATAGCGGCTGTTCGACGGCATTTGGCCGACAGCGCGCCGGCGGGCCGGTGGGCGCGTTCCGATGAGATCGGCAGAAGGAAGTAGCTGTGTACGGTCGAACCACCTTGATTCCCTTCTACCTCGTGGTGGATGTCTCGCAGTCGATGGACGGGCCGCGCCTGGACACGGCGAACCTCATTCTGCGGCGGATCGGGGAGGCGCTGGCGCACGATCCGGTCGCCGCGGCGCGGGTCCGGGTTGGTGTGATTGATTTTGCCGGTGGCAGCCGCACGGTACTTCCGCTCTGCGACCTGCTCGACACGGCGACGCTCCCGCGCCTGGCATGCCGTGATGACGGCACCCGGTATGCGCCCGCGTTCAACCTGCTGCGAGCCACCGTCGACCGCGACCGCCGTCAGCTGGAGGCCGACGGTTTTGCCGTGGGCCGGCCCGGGGTGTTCTTCCTCAGCGACGGCGAGCCCTTCGACGATCCCCCCGGCGCCTGGGAGGCGGCATTTGCGGCGCTGCTCAGGGAGTGCCAGAGCACACCGAACGTCATTCCCTGTGCCGTCGCCGACTCGAATCCAGAAATCATGCGGGCGCTGGCTCATCCGGCACCGACGGTGCCGTTGTTCATACAGAGCCGGTCAGCCAGTCCGGAAAGCGCGATAAAGAACCTGACTGAGATCATCGTACGGAGCGTCGTGGCTTCGGGCCACCAGGAGATGGTTGTGATTGATGAGACGGACGTCCATGCCCTTGACACGGTTATCGTCGATCCACCCGAGTCCTGGATCGATCCGGACAGCCGGTACTGAGCGGGCGGCATGAGATGGCAGGATGCCGCTGTTGCGCGGCAACAACTCGGCCGGGTCGAGCCACTGGGCCGCGGCGGCCAGGCGCGCATTTACCGGCTGCCCGATTTTGATCTCCCTGGGGTGGCTGTGCCACTCGTCTACAAGGAATATCATTCCGCCCTGGGGCGGGTGCCGCCCCAGGGCATGGCCAACATCATCGCATTGCGGCTGGCTTTGCCGGCGGAACAGCGTCTGTGGTTTGACACGCATCTGACCTGGCCGCTTCGCATCGTCGTCGACAACGGTGATGTCCCCGCCCGGGCGAGGGTGGCCGGGGTTGTGATGCGGCTCATACCCGATGCGTTCTTCCAGCTGTTCCCGACACCGGCGGGGCGGCCGGAGCGCCAGCCGAACGAGGCGCGATCGCTGTTCGTCGACCCCGCCCGGCTACGATCTATCGGCCTGCCGCTCCCGAGCCGCGCGCAGCGCTGGTGGCTGTGTCTGCGGCTGGCTTATCTCGTGGCGTTTCTGCACAATCAGGGCATTGTTTTCGGTGATATCTCCGCCCGTAACGTCCTGTACCGCCTGTGGCCGACTCCGGACGTGCTTCTGGTGGACTGTGACGCGGTGCGAAAGGTCGGCAACGCGCCGGTCGTCGATCAGGGGCACACGCCGGACTTCTTTCCCCCCGCGGCGCATGAGCCCCAGTCGATCAGTTCCGATCTGTTCAAGCTCGGCCTGTTCATCGTCCGTGCCCTCGTGCCCGGCCGAATGGTCACCGCCGATGACGCCGTGGCCGCCGCCGGCGGTGTGCTGGACCGGACCGGCGTCGACCTGCTGCGGGCCAGCGTCTCCGGCGACCCGCAAGCCCGTCCCGCCGCGCTTGTCTGGTACCGGTACCTGCGATCCGGCGCGGGCTCGCATCCCACGACAGCGCCACTTGAGGACTGACTCGCCCGGCATGGGTGTGGCTCATTTTAGTCAACGGTGTTGACGGCGTTGGGCGTGCTATTTGATCTTTATTCTGACCGGCCGGCAGTGATATACCCATCATCCTGGGAGATCGAACGCCGTACCTGGAGCATGCCTTGTCCCACGATGCGAGAGGATCGCCGTATGGATGTTGGAGATCGGGTTGGGGATCTGTCGGGGACCGACGAGACAGGTGCGGTGCTGCGCCTGGCGGACCTGCTGGCCAAGGGCCGGTTGGTCGTCTTTTTCTATCCGGCGGCGATGAGCTACGGCTGTACCAGGGAAAGCTGCCATTTTCGCGATCTGGCGGACGAGTTCGCCGCGTTGGGCGCCGCTGTCATCGGGATCAGTGCCGACGATGTCACCCGGCAGGCCGCGTTCAGCGCGAAGCATTCTCTCGGTTTCCCGCTGGTCGCCGACACCAGCCGCGCACTTGCGCGGGCATTCGGTGTCCAGCGCAGGGCAGGGCCGAACAAGCGCGTCACCTTCGTCCTGCGGGCGGACGGCACGGTGCTTGCGCGCATCGGCTCCGAGCTGTCCATGAACCGGCATGCCGATGCCGCTCTGGATGCGCTGCGTGCCGACACCGCGTAGCTTTCAAGCTGCGGGCTCAGCGGTGGCGGTACGGGCGCTGGTGGCGGCTGTGGTGCGTAGGTTCAGTTCCCGCATGAAGAAGGAGAGCACGAAGGCGGCAAGCCCGATCGGGACCGTCCAGAGGTAGGCGTGGTCCATGCCATGGGTGAACGTGACGAGCGGTCCCGCATGGGGACCGTAGCGTTCGATGTCGCCGGCCACGTGCGAGCGCTGGTAGGCGATGATGATCGCGCCGAGGCTGGAGGCGCCCACCGCGCCGCCGAGCGTCCGCAGAAACGTAACGGCTGAGGTGGCGGTGCCGAGGTCCGCGATGTCGACACTGTTCTGCGTCGCCAGGACGGTGTTCTGGATGAACAGGCCCAGGCCGAAGCCGACGACGAACAGCATCGCGGACAGGAGCCAGCCGTTGGTGCCGACGCGGATGAGCGTGAGTAGGGCCATGCCCGCCGTCATGACCCCGGTGCCGGCGATGATGAAGATCTTGTAACGGCCCAGCTTTGTGACCAGCCGCCCGGAACCGACCGAGGTGATGAGCATCCCGGCGAGCAGCGGCAGTAGCCGCAGGCCCGACAGGGTGGGGCTGCTGCCGCGCACCAGCTGCAGGTACTGCGGCATGAAGATGATCGCGCCGAACATGATCGCGCCGGTGATGAGGGACAGCGTGCTGGTCACGCGGAAAACCGCGTTGCCGAACAGCCGCGGCGGCAGTATCGGCTCAGCGGCCCGCTTCTCCCAACCGGCGAACCCGACGATGAGGGCAAGCCCGGCGATGGCCACAATGAAGATTGTTTGTGTTATCCGAGCCTGTTGGCCGGCATCCTGCACGGCGATGAGAAACAGCGATACTCCGCCGACGAGCAGGAGGGCGCCGAAAATGTCCAGGCGGGCCGTGCGCCGCGCATAGTCGATTGTCAGCACTCTGCGTATGACGATGAGCGCAACGATGCCGACGGGGATGTTGACGTAGAACACCCACCGCCAGGAGGCCTGGTCGACGAGGAAGCCGCCGATCAGCGGGCCGAGGATGCTGGAGGCGGCGAACATCGCTCCGAAATAACCCTGGTAGCGGCCTCGCTCGCGGGGGGAGATGACGTCGCCGACGATGGCGAGCGCCAGTGAGATCAGACCGCCGGCCCCCAGGCCCTGCACGCCTCGGAAGATGATTAGCTGGATCATGCTCTGGCTGAGCCCGGCCAGCGCTGATCCCAGCAGGAAGATGACGATGGCGATCTGAAAGATTTTTTTTCTGCCGTAAAGATCGCCCAGCTTGCCGTAGAGCGGAGTGCTCGCCGTCGAGGTCAGCAGGTAGGAGGTCACCACCCAGCTGTAGAGGTCGGGGCGGTGGAAGTCCTCGCTGATCCGGGTCAGCGCCGTGGAGATGATTGTCTGGTCGAGGACCGCGAGCAGCATGCCGAGCATCAGCCCGGACATGATGGTCATGATCTGCCGGTGCGAGTACGCGGCGACGGCCTCGTCCGGTGCCGGGGCGGATTGCGGGGACGGCGTCTCGATGGTGGTGGCAGTCAAGGAATGCTGACCTCCCGGTAGAGGTGAGACGCCTGCGGGCGTCGCGCGGGCGATGCCTCGTGAGTATCTGTCATCCAGGTGATGAGGCGACCGCGGTGCGTGAAAAATTTGTTGCTGTATACAACTTTACCATAGGGGGCGCCGCTGAGGGTTTCTTGATCAAAAGTGTCTTTGATCAAATTCTGGTGATCGGCCCCGGTGGCGCGGGCCGCGTTGATATGATCATCATGGTGTTTCGGTAACGGATGAGTAACGGAGAGCGGTTCTAGTGGCACCCGCCTGACCGTCGGCTCACCCGTCCAGCACCACCCGTCCAGCACCGCTGGTCCGGCCGGAATCCACCCATCGGTGCACATGGAGGCTTGTCATGGTCGCGACCACCCACCACACGACGCTCATCATCGGCGGTGGCAGCGCCGGGGTTTCCGTGGCGGCTCGACTACGGCGTGCCGGTATCACCGACGTCGGTCTTGTCGAGCCAGCCGACACCCACTGCTACCAGCCACTGTGGACGCTCGTCGGGGGTGGGTGCGCGCCCCTCGCGAGCAGCGTCCGCCCCCAGGCCTGCGTCATGCCCGCTGGCGTCGCATGGGTCCGGGACCGCGCCGAGACGATTGACACCGACAACCAGGTCGTGACCACTGCTGGCGGTACCCGGATCGGCTATGAATATCTTGTCGTCTGCCCGGGAATCCAGCTCGACTGGACGGCGATCCCCGGCATGGGGGAGGCGGTCACCACCCCGTGGGTGTCAAGCAACTACACCTATGAGCTCGCGCCGAAGACCTGGGAGATAATCCGCTCACTGCGTTCGGGCACCGCTGTGTTCACCATGCCCGCCGGGCCGATCAAGTGCGGCGGCGCGCCCCAGAAGATCGCTTATCTGGCCTGTGACTACTGGCGTCAGCAGGGTGTTCTCGACGACATCCGGGTCGTGCTCGTGCTGCCCACCCCCAGCCTGTTTGGTATCCGGGAGTTCGCGGACGTGCTGGCGAAGGTCGCGGCCCGCTATCGCATCGAGGTCCGGGTCAGCAGCGAGCTCATCGAGGTCGACCCGGATGCGCGCCGTGCTGTCGTCATCGACCGTGTCACTGGCGCCACCGACGACATCGGTTACGACCTGATGCACCTCGTCCCGCCGCAGAGCGCGCCAGACTGGATCAAGAAAAGCCCGTTGGCGGACCCGACTGATCCAGCTGGGTACGTCTGCGTGGACAAGCACACGATGCAACACACGCGTTACCCCAACGTGTTTTCCCTCGGGGACTCCAGCGGCTCGCCGAACGCCAAGACCGGAGCCGCGGTCCGCAAGCAGGCTCCTGTCGTGGTCGCGAACCTCCTGTCGGTCATGACCGGTCAGCCCGCCGCGCGACAGTACGACGGTTATGCTTCGTGTCCGCTGACCACCGCGCGGAACAAGATGCTGCTCGCGGAGTTCGACTACAGCATGCGGCCCCATCCGACCTTCCCGCCGCGCCTGGTCAACGCGCAGAAGGAACGTCGCGACATGTGGTACCTCAAGCGCTATGGCCTGCCGCTGATGTACTGGAACCTGCTGCTCAAAGGCCTCGCCTGAGAGCGTGTGTGAGATCGGGCTCTCGATCAGTGAGCCGGAATGACGATCGCACACGCGCTCTGAGAGCCTGCCTGCCTGACGACCCGCGCGGCGGGGCTCCCGTGAGGACCCCCGCCAGCCTGACCTGGCCAGGGATCCCCACGGGGGGTCGACTCTGTCGGGACTAGACCAGATCATCCCCGGGTGCGATGCCCGCAAGGAGCGCGCGGACCTCGGCTTCCTGATAGCGGCGGTGGCCGCCGAGGGTACGGATCGAGGTCAGTTTCCCAGCTTTGGCCCACCGGGTCACCGTCTTGGGGTCCACTCGGAACATGGTGGCCACCTCGGCAGGTGTCAGCAGCGGAGCGGATTGTGGTGTTCGTGTCGTTGCCACACAGCCTCCCATCACAGAACGTCGATGTGTAATATACACACGGTTCTTCCTTCGAGGGCAATTCGGGCATGGCACGTCGGGGTCATGTGGTGACTAGTCCGGGCGCGTCCACGGTGGGAAAACTACTCTCGGTAATTATTCGGTGGGATCAGCCGGGGGTATGCCTACCAAAGGTCACCATGCCGCTTCTTTTGGTCAGGCAAGGGGTCGTGAGGCCGGGCGTCCGGTAGCCGGTACTTTAGTGATGCCGGCGGTACCTTCCAGGTACTTCGGGCCGTCGGTGCGGGCCCGCCCGGATTCGGCTTTTATGGACTTTTCGTTTTTCGACCGGTCACCATGGGCACGGGTCAGCGCACTGGATGGGAGATAGATGGGCAGCGTGTCCGTAACGGGAGGCTCGATGGGTCGCGACGAGCGGCGACGGACTCGGACCGTGACGACCGGTGCCACGCTCGGTCTGCTGTTCCTGCTCGGTGGATGCGGCGGCTCCACGCCTGCCGTGCCCCCGCCGTCGGTGTCAGCGGCTGGCGCCTCCTCCGTCGCGGCCCTGCCCGCCGATCTGCCGACCGATCTGCCCACCGATCTTGATGTGGCCCGGCCGGCGGTCCCGACGGCGACGGCAAGCGCGGCGGCCAGCGCGAAGACGGGGCTCGCCGCGCTGCAGGGAACAGCCGTCCCCAAGCACTTCCCGTTTCCCAAGGGCGCGACGCCGACGGTCCTTGCCTCCGAGGGCACCGGAGTGACCCTCGCGTTGAGCGGTGTGACCGGGGACGCGGCGATCCGGTACTACCGGCAGGCGATGCCCGCCGCCGGCTATACCTTCCAGCAGCAGATCAAGTCCGACAGCTCGATGGAACTGATCTTCACGGGATACAATCAGAACGTCAGGATCTCCTCGGACGCTGCCGCCGGTGCCCAGAGCGTCACGCTGGTCTTCGGCCCGCAGTAGCGTCGCCGAGACCCGCGGTCAGCCAAGGCGTGAGCCGCACAGCGGCGTGGGCGGGACGGGCTGGAAGCGGCTGCCGTCCGGGCTGACCTGTAGAAACGTGTAGCAACGGTTGAGCTGACCGAAGCCGGTGGCGAAGTCCACCGGAGCGGGCAGCAAGCCGTGCGCGTTGTAGTCGTGCACCCCCCGCAGCGCGGTGATGAAGCGCTGGCGGGTCGGGCAGTACCCGGCGTCGGCGAGCCCGCGCAGGAACATGTCGGCCGAGATCCAGCCGGAGAGCGCGGCCTGTTGATTCGGTGGCTGCAGTTGCGGCGCGTAAGAGGGCACGGCTCGGAGGAATTCCTGATGCGCGGGTGTGCCGGTTTCAAAGGGGGTGTAGTCGACGAAGATGTAGACACCGGCGAGGGCGTCGCCGAAGGTGCGCAGAATGTTCTGGTCGTAGCCGGTTGGTGAGAGAATGATCCGTAATCCGGCCCGGGCGGCCCGGGCGGCCGCGACGACCTGGCCGAAGGAGATGGCGGTCACGGCCCCGACGAGGACGTCCGCTCCGCTGGCCTTGATACGTCGACCGACGTCGGCGGCATCGATGGGGCCTGTCACGTCGAGGTTGCCGACGACTCGGACACCCGCTGACCGCAGGCTCGCGGTCAGTTCGTCGGCGAAGCTGAGCGACGTGGCGGAGAAGGCCGCCTGCGCCACGACGGCGCTGTGGCCGCCATGCGCGGCGACAAAGTCACCCCAGGTTGTGATGGACGCGTTGTTGGCGATCAGGTTGGAGTAGCTGAACATGTTGTCGTAAATTGTCCATACTGTTTCCAGGGATGTACCGGTGACCGGTATCCCGCGGTCGTGCAGAAATGCGGCTGAACCGCTCGCCACCGAGGTCGATTCGATGATTCCGAAGACGTCGTCGGTGTCGACCAGGGCACGGGCCGCGGCAAGGTTGGCAGCGGTTTGTGATTCGTCGTCGCGCCAGGTGTACGTTATCTTTCGGCCATTTATGCCACCAGCGCTGTTCACGACGCCCAGGCGGGCGTCAACACCCGCGCGGAAAGGGAGGAAGAGCGACGCCACGTTTCCGGTATCGGGATACAGTAGTCCCAGCTTGATCTGGTCCCTGGTTACTCCGGGTTCCCGGCAGTCAACGGCCGCGGCTGGTCCGGTCGATGCGTTCCGGGCGTCGCAGGCGAGGAGCATGACCGTGATTCCGATGCACAGGCCGGCCATGGCTATGGCCGGCCGCCCGTATCCACGGCGTGCGGGCGGCCTTCTATCACGTGATCCCGCAGCAATTCGTCGCACCCCACCAAACTAGGCGGTCACCGGCGCCAGCCGTGGTAATTAACACGACTGGCATCCTTCGTGCTCCGTCACCTTATGATCGTCCGTTCGCGTGCCCGGCCGTATGGGGTGGCTGCCTCACCCGAAGTTGCACCGACCGCCGCCGCGACCGAAGCCGGGCTGGGCGACGTCGAAGTCCACCCGGTTGTTCGCACCGGTGATGCGCTGAAGATCATAGATGCACTGGTGGCCGGTGGCGGTGTCGTCAACGGTGACGCGCTGCGCCCCGGCGTACATCGCTCCGGTGGTCCAGCCGGGGGCACCAGAGCTGTAGGTGACCGCGAATGAGGAGATCGGGTATCCCGCGGACGAACGGGCGTCGCCGCCGAAGACCGTGAACTTGATCTCGTTCTTGGCGGGTGTGGCCCCGCCCCTGGTCACGTTTCCGGTGATCTGGGCGGTGCCCGGGTCCGCCAGGGTGGCGAGCCTGATGGTCCCCACGTAGGCGGAGTAGGTCCAGCCGTTCGCCCGGTGGTTGAACCGGTCGACGTAGAAACGGGAGTGCACGTACTCCTGGTCACGGGTGACGTCAGGGTAGAACTCCAGCGAGAGCCCGGCCGTGCGCGCCCCCCAGCCCGTCCGCAGCGAACCGCCGTTGACCAGGTCGGGCTGTGTGTCGGGCATGAAGTAGCCGTGCGGGAAGAGGATTCCGTTGCCGGCCGCGAAACGCGTGTAGGTGGCGTAGCTCCCGCGCACCTCGCAGGCATTCACAAAGGTGTCACCGGTACCGGTCTGAGGATTGAAGTTCTGGCACGGTAGATATGGCTGGGCGGTTGAGCCGAGGACGAGGTCCGCGCCCACCGCACCCGAGATCGTAGCCGGCCGTCCGTTGCGGTCGGTGAAACCACTGAACGGAATGGCGACACCCAGGCCGCGAGAGGTGTCGCCACCGTACTGAGTGGAGTCGGCCGCTTGCGCCGGGGTGGATTGACCAAGCAGGATTACCGTTATCATCGATGTCAGCATGAGCGCCGCGACGCGGCGGCCCCTGGCTGCGCCGGTCACGCCGGCTGCTGTTCGACCGGACGCCGGGAAAAATGCCCGCCGGCTGACCGGCTGGCGTGTGCGTGTCATTCTCCGCCTTGTCCCTGGGTCGCGATACCGGGCCTGCCGGTGGCGGGCCCGAAGTCCGTCGGTGAGATTAGGGCGGGGTTGCAAAATCCGTATTCCGGGCTGATGAACAACAGGTACGCACTGGCCTGATGTGACAGGAAAAACAGGCATCTTTGTTTACTCGGGGTATTTCTGTCTGGTTCCGCACGCGAGTATCCCCGGGAGGGCGTGCCGCGGGCTGCCCGAGGGTGCTGGGAGGACAGCCTGGCCTGGCGGCCTTGTACTACGTTAGTCAACGCTGTTGACGATGCCTCGTGCTAAAAATAATCTTGCAACACACTGGCAAACTAACCCCATGGTAAGCAACAACCCAACCGTCAATGACACAACAACACCCACATCCGTCGCATCTGATCACCTTTCGCTACCTGACGTAACCGCGCAGGATGAGGTTGTGGAGATCTGCCGGGACCTGCTGCGGATCGACTCGGTGAACCGGGGGAGCGGTGACGGCAACGAGCGGGCCATCGCCGAGTATGTTGCCGCCAAGCTCACCGAGGTCGGCCTTGATGCGACCGTGCTGGAATCCGAGCCGGGCCGTGCCAGCGTCATCGCCAGGGTCGAAGGGGCTGACCCGAGCCGGGCGCCGCTGCTCATCCACGGTCATCTCGACGTGGTACCGGCGGATCCGGCGGACTGGCGGGTGCATCCCTTCGCGGGCGAGATCCTCGACGGCTGCCTGTGGGGCCGGGGCGCCGTCGACATGAAGGACATGGACGCAATGACCCTCGCGGTCATTCGTGATCTTGTCCGGTCCGGCCGCCGCCCACCGCGTGACCTGGTTCTCGCCTTTGTGGCCGACGAGGAGGCTGGCGGAGTCCTGGGCGCCCGTTGGCTGGTCGACAATCATCCGTACCTGTTCGCGGACTGCACCGAGGCCATCAGCGAGGTCGGTGGCTTCTCCTACACGATCTCCGACGACCTGCGCCTTTACCCCATCGAAACGGCCCAGAAGGGCATCGCCTGGATGAAGCTCACCGTTGCCGGCCGGGCCGGGCACGGATCAATGATCAACGATGACAACGCGGTCACCGCGCTGTGCGAGGCGATCGTGCGGCTGGGCCGCCACCGGTTCCCGATCGTCTTGACCCCGACCGTCCGGATGTTCCTCGACTCCGTCGGCGACGCACTCGGCATCGACGTACACGCCGAGGACCTGGAGACCACAATCGCCAAACTGGGGCCGATCGCCCGGATGATCGGAGCCACGATCCGCAACACGGTGAACCCGACGCAGCTCGACGCCGGTGAGAAGGTCAACGTCATCCCGGGGGAGGCCACCGCCTATGTCGACGGCCGTTTCCTGCCCGGCCAGGAGGAGGAGTTCCTCCGCCAGATCGATGAACTGATCGGCCCGGCGGTCCGCCGTGACTGGGTCGTCTACGACCAGGCGCTGGAGACCGGGTTTGACGGACCGCTGGTGGACGCCATGGCCAGCGCGCTGCGGGCCGAGGACCCGGCCGCCCGAGCCGTCCCCTACATGCTCTCGGGCGGCACGGACGCCAAGTCCTTCTCTCGGCTCGGAATCCGCTGCTTCGGTTTCTCCCCACTGCTGCTGCCCGCGGGCCTGGACTTCGCCGGGATGTTCCACGGCGTGGATGAGCGGGTGCCGGTCGAGTCGCTGCGTTTCGGCGTCCGCGTCCTCGACCGCTTCCTCGCCGCCTCGTAACCGCGTATAACCGCGTACGGTCGCCTCACCATCGCCGGACGGGCGTTCTCGGCATCATCACAACGACACCCCAACGCCCATCGGGCTTGCCGACGGTCCGCCACGGCCCTGGGCCTGACCGCGGCCGCGTGGACGATCGGGGCCACGGCCGGGCCCAGGGCCGGGCTCCCCGGTCAGCCGGTGGCCGGGTCCGGGGTGACGACGAGCAGAAGGTCACCGACCTCGACCGAGACGCCGGACGAACGGAGCAGCTCGACGACGGTTCCCGGATGCGGGCTGGTGACGGCGGCCTCCATCTTCATGGCCTCGATGGTCGCGAGCCGATCACCTTGGCCAACATGATCACCAACAGTGACTGTGTAGGTGACCAGGCCGGGCAGCCCGGCGGGAATCTGCGCCGGATCACCCGGATCAGCACGCCGAGCGGCCGTGGACGCCGGTGCGATCGAGTTGTCCCGTACCGACACAGGCCGTGGCTGTCCGTTGACCCGCAGATAGAGGGTGCGCATGCCCGCGTCGTCCGGCCCACCGATGTCGTGTAGTTCGACGATGGTTTCGACACCCGGTTCAACCGTGACAACCACTGGCTTGCCCGGCGTGAGACCGTAGAAGAACTCCTCGGTGGGGATCGCCGAACTGTTGCCGTATGCGGCCAACGCCGCGGCGTAGTCCCGCCACGGACCCGGGAACAGCAGCCGGGACAGCGTCTCACGCCGGCCGGCGCCGCGGAGCGCGGCGGCGTCTGTGGCGCTGAGCTCGGCCGCTGGCGCGGCCGGGCGCCGGCCGGCAAGGGCCCGCTCGCGGAACGGCTCGGCAAAGCCCGCGGGTGGGGTACCGAGTTCGCCCGCCAGGTAACCCAGGACGCTCGCGGGCAGGTCGTAGCGTTGTGGATGCTCCCGCAGGACAGCGATGTCGATGTCGCCGCTCGCGATGAACAGCGCCAGGTCGCCGACGACCTTGCTGGTCGGAGTGACTTTGATGGGTTTACCGAGCAGGTCGTTGGCCAGGGCGTAGCACTCCTGCACCTGTGACCATTTCGCGCCCAGCCCGAGCGCGATCGCCTGCTGCCGCAGGTTCGTCAGTTGCCCGCCGGGGATCTCATGGCGGTACACGGCACCGGTCGGCGCCCGCAGACCAGCCTCGAAAGGCGCGTAGAGGTCACGCGCCGCCTCCCAGTACGGTTCCATGGCGGACAAGGCGGCAAGGTCGATCCCGGTCGCGCGTGGGGTGTGGTCGGTAGCGGCGACCAGCGCGGACATGTTCGGTTGGCTGGTCCCGCCGGACAGCGGCGCGGCCGCGGCGTCGACGGCGTCGGCACCGGCGTCGGCCGCCGCGAGCAGCGTGGCGAGCTGACCACCGGCGGTGTCGTGGGTGTGCACGTGAACGGGCAGGTCGAAGTTTGCCCGCAGCGCCGTCACCAGGATGCGCGCCGCGGCTGGGCGCAGCAGCCCGGCCATGTCCTTGACCGCCAGTACGTGCGCTCCCGCGGCGACGAGCTCGTCGGCCAGCCGGAGGTAGTAGTCAAGGGTGTAGATCGGTTCCGCCGGATCCGCGAGGTCACCGGTGTAACACAGCGTGCCCTCGGCGACCGCCCCGGCCTCGACGACCGCGTCGATCGCTGGCCGCATCTGTTCGATGTCGTTCAGCGCGTCGAACACACGGAAGATGTCGATACCAGTTGCGGCCGCCTCCGCGACGAACGCCCGGACCACATCGTCAGGGTAGGGGGTATAGCCGACCGCGTTGCGTCCGCGTAGCAGCATCTGCAGGCAGATGTTCGGCACGCGTTCGCGAATGGCGGCAAGCCGTTCCCACGGGTCCTCCGCCAGGAACCGCAGCGCGACATCGTAGGTTGCCCCGCCCCAGCACTCCAGGCTCAGCAGGCCAGGGGTGAGCCTGGAGTAGGCGGGCGCCGCCGCGAGAATCTCGGCGGTCCGCAGCCGGGTGGCGAGCAGCGACTGATGGGCGTCACGCAACGTCGTGTCGGTGACCGCGAGCCGCTCGGCTGCCCGCAGCCTCGCCGCCCACTCCCGCGGTCCGAGCTCGGTGAGCAACTGGCGGGATCCGGCCGGCGCCATGCCAGGAGGCAGAGAAGGCAGCAGGCTCGCCGGGTCGACCAGGGCGGTGGCCGGCCGCCGGTGCCCGTTGACGGTGCTGTGCGCGAGCCGGTCCAACAGCCGGCTGGTCCGGTCGGCGCCGCTGTCACCGACCGACAGGGCGGGCCGTTCGTCCAGGAAGGACGTGGTCACGTGTCCCGCCAGGAAGTCGGGCTCGGCCAACAGCCGGCGCAGGAACTTCAGGTTCGTGCGCACACCGCGCACCCGGAACTCAGCCAGCGCCCGGCGGGCGCGTTCGGTGGCCTGCTCGAAGGTGGTGCCCCGGGTCGTCACCTTCACCAGCAGGGAGTCGAAATACGGGGTGACCACCGCACCTTCGTAGGTCGCGCCGTCCAGCCGGACCCCCGGGCCGCCGGGGGACTGGTAGCGGGTGATCTTTCCGGTGTCCGGGCGGAAGCCGTCCGCCGGGTCCTCGGTGGTCACCCGGCACTGCACCGCGGCCCCGCGGATCGTGATGGACTCCTGGGTGAGGCCCAGGCCGGCCAGGCTCGCGCCAGCGGCGATGCGCAGCTGTGCCGCGACCAGATCGACGCCGGTGACCTCTTCGGTCACGGTGTGCTCCACCTGGATGCGCGGGTTCATCTCCATGAAGGTGTGCGCCCCGTCGGCCGCGACCAGGAACTCGACCGTGCCGGCGTTGACATAGCCGACATGCCGGGCGAACGCGAGCGCGTCCGCGCACAGCCGCTCGCGTACAGCCGGATCAAGCCGCGGTGCGGGTGCCACCTCGACGACCTTCTGATGGCGACGCTGGACTGAACAGTCCCGCTCGTAGAGATGGACGACGTTCCCGGTCGTGTCGCCCAGTACCTGTACCTCGACGTGCCGGGGCCGGTCCACCGCCTGCTCAAGGAAAATTGTCCCATCGCCGAAGGCCGCCGCGGCCTCCCGGATCGCGCTTGCCGCAGCCTCGGCGAGATCCTCGGATCGGTGCACCCGGCGCAGCCCCCGGCCGCCACCACCGGCCGAGGCCTTCACGAACAGGGGGAAGCCCACCGCCTCGGCGGCTTCGGCGGCGGCCGCCGCGTCCGTCAGCGGAGCTGAGGCCCGCAGCACCGGCAGGCCCGCGGCCACCGCCGCCTCGCGGGCGGCGACCTTGTCCCCGGTCAGGCGCAGCACCTCTGGCGGGGGACCGACAAAGGTGACGCCGGCCAGCACACACGCCTCGGCCAGCGCCTCGCTCTCCGAGAGGAAACCATAGCCCGGGTGCAACGCGTCCGCGCCCACCCGTTTCGCCACGGCCAGCAGAGCGTCCACGTCCAGGTATCCCCGAACGGGATGCCCCGGTTCGCCCAGTTCATAGGCTTCATCCGCTTTTATCCGGTGCAACGAGCCCACGTCTTCGGGCGTATAGACGGCGACGGTGCGTAGGCCCAGTTCGTTCGCGGCTCGGAAGACACGAACAGCAATCTCGCTGCGGTTCGCGACCAGGACCTTGGTGATCAAAGTGGCACCCCTCCACGACGCGGACTAGCGTCCCCTGGGGCCTGCGGGTATGCGAAGAGACGGGCCCAACAGATCGTTTCGCGATCCCGTAGCTGTTGGATCATTCTTCATCTCGTTCGTGACCAGGCCGTTCCTGGGAGGAGCCGCCTGACCGCATACCGTTTGGCCTACTGGATTTCCTCAGGGCCTCCGGTACGCGACAGGGGTCATGATCGCGCATCCGTCGGCGTATCAGGTCGACCCCGGACGGCCGTCAACCCCGACGAATTGTCGCAGTGTTTTCGGGCAGGTGCTGTTATTGTTCCAGCCGGGCAACGCCGTCGACAGACGGCGACCGCCCTAGTGGTCGCTGCCGAGCCTGGTGGCGAACACCGCGGCCTGGGTCCGGCTCTCCAGGCCGAGTTTGGACAGCAGGCTGGACACGTAGTTCTTCACCGTCTTCTCCGCCAGGAACATGCGGGTGGCGATCTGCCGGTTGGTGAGCCCCTCAGCGATGAGCACGAGAATGCGGCGCTCCTGGTCGGTCAGGCCGGCGAGTCGTCCGCCCTGGTCGGAGTCCTGCCGCAGGCGGCACAGTACACGCGGTGTGACCGTGGGGTCCAGCAGCGACTGACCGGCCGCGACCCGCCGCACGGCGTCCACGAGCGCGGTGCCACGGATCTGCTTGAGCACGTATCCAGCGGCTCCGGCCATGATCGCAGTGAACAGAGCGTCCTCGTCGTCGAACGAGGTGAGGATCAGACAGGCGATTGCGGGGTCCTGTGAGCGGACCTGTCGGCACACCTCGATGCCGCTGCCGTCCGGCAGACGCGCGTCGAGGACAGCGACGTTGGGCCGCATGGCGAGGATCGCCTGATCCGCACCGTCAGCTCGATCGGCTTCGCCGATGACGGCGATCCCGCGTTCCCCGGCAAGAAGATCGCGTAGTCCGCGACGGACCAACTCATGGTCATCCAACAGGAACACCCGGATCGGCATCGCGTCCGGTGTGATCCCAGTAGGCCCGGCCACGTTCGCAGATTTCTCCGACACCGTATTCTCCGCCTGACCCCGGGTTGTCTGTCGCTAAAAGTAACATTACACAGCAAGATTCTAATCGAGTTGGTATCGCCCGGCCCCCGCTCCCGGGTAATCGGCAGCTGCCCGCTCCCATCGGCGCGCACCGCGTGCCGCGGCTCTCACCCCGGTCGCCTCGCCGTCGATCCCATCCGCTGCGCTCCCCACCGGGTGACTAGGGCGACCTGGTCACCTGACAGTCCGTTGCCGTTGGCAAGCCTGGCATCTGGCGGGTCTCAGAACTGGACGGTCAGGGTCCCGCCGAGTACCGGAATCGGCCAGAGGGCCACTGTCAGGACAAAGGTGACCAGCTGAGAAGTGTTGTGAACCTCGTAACTCTTGCTGAGCGCAACGATGATGCCTACAACGAACCAGAGCAGGGCGACGATGGGAACCTGTACGCGGGTACGCATGGTGGTCCTTTCTGGGCGGGTTTCGGTCCATAGCGAGGTTCCGTGGGCCTGCGAGGGCGTCAGCTCCGGCACCCCACGTCGGGTACCTCTCCGATCAGAACGGTTAACGGGTTTTTTACCCTCGTCTGAGCATTAAAACGCCTGATGAACCGATGTGTCGCCAATGTCTCGTGAACACCCCGGTGCGGGAAGCAACCAGGCCATCAGGGAAGATGCGCTACCGGATTCTCGCGAGTCACTCGCGGCAGCCACAGTCCAGAGATCGTTCACATGTGAGGGAGGACGTCGCCATGCGGATAGGTAGGGGCGGTGCGGATTCAGGTCCGGCACCCGTCGAGCGGGTTGTCAAGATCTTGGAAGAGTACGTCGGCGGTCTTCCGGCGGCCGGCCTGGACGAGCCGTTCACGTTCGTCCGGACCTGGACGCTCACGCGCACCGGTGTGGGCGCGCCGCTGTCACCGACAGCACCCGCGGATGGGTCGCTCCAGGTCGGCTGCACGGTGGTACGGCACTCCACCGCGGCCGGTGGCCCGGACGAAGTCGACGACCAGCGGACGTATGAACAACTCATCGGCGCGGCCAGCGCCTTGGCCGCACATGGTTTCGGGACCGCGGAGGTCTTCGAGGGCTGGCGGACGGTCGCCATCGAGGTTGCGCTGCCTTCGCCAACCCGGACCGCCGAGCCCACTGAGAAGGCCGAGAAGAAGCGGCGTCGTGGACCGCGCCGGCCGGAGCCCGTTTCTGTTGGGTAGCCGTTTGGTCGACGGTCGGGCACGCACAACGCATGACCGCGCGGCCGTCGACCGTCGGGACCGCCGGCCTGCCGGGTGCTCTTGCGGCGTGTTCCGGAAGTCGTCGTTCGACCAGGAAGCCGCCTAGGACCAGGGAGTCTGGCGGACCCACCGGTGGTCGGGCGCGTGGCGGCGAGGGGGTCCCGCGGCTCGCAGCTCACGGACAAACGGGATGACCGCCAGCGCGCCGAACACGAACCCGACCACGTGCGCCCCGTAGGCCACGCTGCCGCCGTCGGCGACACCCATCCCGGTGAAGTACACGTACTGCAGCAGGAACCAGAAGCCCAGCACGATCCATGCCGGCAACCAGAACGGCAGGAAGAGCAGGAACGTGACAAGGCCGATGACCCGCGCCCGCGGGAAGACCACGAGGTAGGCGCCGAGAACGCCGGCGATCGCGCCGGAGGCGCCGATGAGTGTGGTGGTCGAGGCTGGTTCGAACAGCGCGAACCCGTACGCGGCCGTGTATCCGCACACCAGGTAGAAGATGAGATACAGGAACCGTCCCATGCGGTCCTCGATGTTGTTGCCGAAAACACCGAGAAACAACATGTTCCCAAGCAAGTGCAGCCAGCTTCCGTGCAGGAACATCGATGTCAGCACCGAGAGCACGGGCGACTTGACAAACGACGGCGGTGACTCCAGCTGGCACAGTACCTCACCGCGGGCGTTCAGACCTGGCGAACGGCCGCTCGGGACCTGGTCAAGTGGCCGGTTCGCCAGCATCTCCACGGGAATCGCGCCCCACTGGTCGAAGAAGCGCTGTTGTTCGCACACGTTCCGCGATACCGACGTGCTGACCCCGGCAACTGAGGTCACGACCGGTTCGAAGAGCACGAAGACGGCGACGTTCACCGCTATCAGCAGCCAGGTTATGACAGGCTTGCGGCGCAGTGGGTTGATGTCGTGAATTGGCAGGACCACACACACATCCTGCCCCCGGTTCCCAGCGGCCCCGCCACCGCATCCGGGCTGTGGGGTCCCCGGCCCGGTAGCCGCCGGAAATTTTATGATCGTATGGGCGGATGGCCGGCCCGCCACGACAACGCCGGCAGGCCCTGGATGAACGTCCAGCGCCGACCGCTAAGATCGTCGATTCATCCACACGGGCGTCACGAGGACGACGAGCCCGGCCGCGACACCGACCTGCAGGACATGTCGTATCCAGTCGACGCCACTGGTGTGGCCGACGCCGATGGCTCCCGCGACTATATTGCCAACCAGCGCACCGATAATGCCGATAACTACTGTCAGCCATAGGGGGATCTTCTGTGGCCCCCGGACGACGAGGCGGGCCAGCAGGCCGATGACGAGACCGGCGATCAAGATCCAGATCAGTTGAAACACGACGACCTTCCCGATCGAGACCGATACCGCTGCCGTTGAAGGTCTTTCCGGATATTGACCTTTATAAACGCTACCGCTCCCAGCTGCGGGCACGCGGTGCTGTCAAGCGGGAGCGGCCGGATGACGATCGGGTCGTTACGGTGACGCGGGGGAGCGGCAGCCGGAGCGAACAAGGCCGCCTGCCGTCGACGTGAGTATCGCGGTGACGTCACGACGTCACGACGTCACGACATCGCTCTGGCGTGCTGGCCGGACGCGGCACGATGCCGCACCGCCTCCCGATGTGTCCTGCCGTGTCCGCGGCGACCACGGCGATGCTCAGGGCCGATCGCCTGCGCAACCGGTTGACCGGCTCGTCCATCCAGGGCGCTGACCTGCCCGGACAGCGCCCTGGCGGAGAGGGGCGCGGGGTGGATCGGTACGCGCCAGCACATCGCCCGAGGGCATCCATGTCGGGACATCACCAAAAGTGGTTGCGGTTGCCGGCCGATCCTTCGTACTCTTTGTTTCCAAGGGCGCACTGTCAGTAATAGGCCGGGACGGGTCGAACCGGGACGGAGCGATCGAGGAAGGTCAACCTCAAATGATGTTACGCATTGCGTCACCTCCGCAGGCGAAAATGGTGCATTGCGCTGGAACGGCTGACTCGTGCGGAGCAACTGTTCCGACCGGAACGGTTGCTCCAGTCGATCCAGCCGGAACGATCGGTTCCGCATCCGCATCCGTCGATCGGCGGGAATGCCGCTCGGCATCCCAGTCCGGCCGGCGCGGGGGCCGGGTGGTCCAGCGCGCCCGGGAATGGCTGGTCGGCCAGACGGCGGATTTCACGCTCTGGTCTCTTTCGCCTTGGCTGGTCCGTTATGTTCTCGGCGTCGACCTGCTGTACGTGGCGGTTGTGCTGGCCGGCCTTGCCGAAGTTTCCCCGCGATTCGCGGATCTACTCACGTTCGGCACTTTTGTCCTCCTGGGCCGGTTGGCCACCGAGACATCGCGATATCTCGGTGCGCCGGGCCATCGAAATGACGAGCCATACCGAGACCTGCTGTCGACCTGGACACTGCCGGTCGCGCTTCTCCTCCCACCGCTCTACGCGGCCGTGCTGCACCTGCCTCTCCACTGCCTGTTCCGAGCGGGGACCGATTCGCGGCCACGGTACAAACAGGTTTTCAACGCGGCGGCGCTCGGCGTGTCCGGATTCTGCGCATCCATCACGCACCTAGCACTTGCTCCAACGCAGGGAGCATACCGAATTGACACGCTGGTCGGCTCCGCCGGGCGCATCGGCGCGTTGTTTCTCGCCGTGCTCACCTATACGGTGCTCAATCGAATTCTTCGGCACGGTGTGCCGCTGCGCCTGCAGCCAGCCGCGGTGCGCCGTCCGTTCGGGGGCGGCGGCCACGAGATGCTCACCGTCGACGCCACGGCGATGTGTTCCGCGATCGTCATCGCGGTGCTGTGGACCGCGCATCCGCTGCTCATGCTGGTGGCAACCCCGCCGGCGCTGCTGCTCCAGCGTGGCCTGCTGCACGCGGAGCTACTGGCGGCCGCGCGCACCGACGCCAAGACCAGGCTCGCCAGCCCGGCCTACTGGCGTGAGGTGGCCGAACGCGAGGCTGTCCGCATCCGGCGCGCAGGTCGTCCGATGTCCGTACTCATCGTTGACATCGACCACTTCAAACGGGTCAACGACCAGTTCGGGCACTTGACCGGCGACGTCGTCCTCGCTTCGGTCGCCGATGCCCTGCGGGCGGCCACCCGGCCCCGTGACCTGGTCGGCCGGTTCGGCGGTGAGGAGTTCGTCGTCCTGCTCTGCGAGGTCGACCTGGACAACGCCGCCCATGCCGCGGAACGGATCCGACGGCAGGTGGCGGGGATGCGTTGCCGGGTGGATGCCAGGTCCGCGGGAGCGGTCATCGTGTCGGTGACCGTCTCGGTCGGTGTGGCCACCGCCAACGGCCCGAGTGTGGACCTGCCCGTCCTGCTGGAAACCGCCGACGCGGCACTTTACCGAGCCAAGGCCGACGGACGTAACCGCGTCCGTCTCGCGGCGCAGGTCCCGACCGTCCGTACCGCCTGACCACGGTACGGACGGTCGGGACCCCGAGCCTGCGGCGCGTGTCACGCGGGCCGGGGCCATCGCCGGTCCCGCTACTGCCGTGCTACAGCGTGGCCGCGCTGGTGGTGTTCCGTAGCAGCAGCATCGTCGTCACTGGTCCCACACCACCGGGGACGGGGGTGAGAGCACCGGCCACCGATGCCACCGCATCGGCATCGACATCGCCGACCAGGCCCGATTCCGTGACGTTCGTGCCGACGTCGATCACCGTGGCGCCAGGCCGGATGAATCCCTTATTGATCATTTTGGGTCTGCCGACAGCGGCCACCACGACGTCAGCCTCATGCACGATCGAGATAAGATCGGTTGTCCGGGAATGGCATACCGTCACGGTTGCGTCCTCGGCCAACAGCAGGAGAGAAGCAGGCTTGCCGACCACCGGACTGCGCCCGATCACCGCCACCCGGGTGCCCGCCAGCTTGATGTCGCCGCGGTGCAGGATCTCCAGGACCGCGGCCGCGGTGGCCGGGGCAAAGCAGGGCAGGCCCAGGGCCAGCCGACCCAGGCTCAACGGGTTCATCCCGTCCACATCCTTGTGCGGCGGGATGCGGGTACCGATCTCGCTGGCGGACAGCCCGGACGGCAGGGGAGTCTGCACTATCAGGCCGTGCACCCCGTCGTCGGCGGCGAGCTGGTCGACTGTATCGAGGAGCTCAGCGGGATCGCCTGAGCGCTCATGGACCACACAGCGCACCCCCACCTTGGCCGCGCCGCGCTCGATGACCCCCACGTAGGACCGGGCCGCCGCGTCGGTCGTCGGCAGCACCACCGCCAGCGTCGGTACGATTCCGTTCTGGCGCAGCCGCTCGGTGCTCTCGACGACGCCCCGCCCGATCTCGGCGGCCATGGACCGTCCATCCAGCAGCTTCATGATCCGATCCGTTCTCCGACGGTACGTACGATTGCGTCGGCTTCAGCCACAGACGCCAGATGGCCGGTGAGGACAGCGGCGGCACGGTCGCGGTTGGCCGTGTCCGTCATGGCCGCGATGTTCACCCGTACATTGATCGCGGCGCTGTCGAGCGCGGCGCGCGCGCTCGCGGCCGCCACCCCCACGTCGCTGAGGACGTTGACGTTCGCGCCGTCGATGACTGCCGCGCACAGCCCCACCACACCCGCTGCCACCGCCGCCGTGCGCAGCGGTACTTCGGCGGCGCCGACCAGCGCGGCCTGAATCGCCCGGCTGCGTTCGGCGCGCTCGCCGTCGGTGTCTTTGGGCAACCTGTAAGCGTCGCTGACTGCGGCGAACGCCCGAGCGTCGGCGTCGGCGAGCAGCAGCGCCTCGGTCCGCGCTTTGTCGGCCTGGGCCCGGGCGGTAAGCATCGTCGCCTCGTGCGCGGCGTACCGGGGTTTTCCGATCGTGAGGTTGCAGACCATGCTCACCAGCGCCGCGCCCAGCGCGGCCTGGAGAGCAGCGGCAGCGCCGCCGCCGGGTGCCGGCGCGGGTGAAGCCAGCTCGGCGAGGAATCCCGCGAGTGTCTCGTCGTCCACAGCACCTTCTTTGCCTGTTGCCTGTCGGTGATACGGCTGGTCCATATGGCCAGCTGGACTGCACCGTAGCAAGTTGCCGGGAAGCCGATGACGCAACAGCGATGATCGGTATTTGGTGACGACGCGGTCTGGATCATCGTCCACATCGGCTACCGGCCATCGGGCATGCCCTACGCGGCCGCGTGGGTATGCCCGATGGCCGGCTCGGCCGGGCGCTCCAGCCGGATCATGTCGGTCGGCCTGACCGGAAGGTCCGAGACGATCTCGATGCTGGTTGGCCGCTTGAATTTGGCAAGACCTGTCTCGCACCGTTCCGCCAAGTCGTAGCGCAGCATGGTATCCGGGACGTCCACGGGTACGACAAGTGCGACGGGCACCTCGCCGAGAACGGCGTCCGGGCGGCTCACGACCGCGGCATGGCGCACCCGTGGATCGGAGAGCAGCACCTCCTCGACCTCACGGGGGTACACTTTCTCGCCACCACGGTTGATCACGTCGTCGGTACGGCCGGACAGGAAGAGATAGCCGTCCGAGTCGAGGCAACCGATGTCACCGGTGTCAAGCCAGCCATCGTGAGTGAATCTGTCGTGGCCGGTGCTGTCGGTGTGGGCACGGATCACCCCGGGGCCGCGGACCTGTATGTTTCCGACTACACCGGGCGAGCACGGGGTACCGCTATGGTCGACGACGCGGACCTCGCTGCCGACCGGTACGCCCACCGATCCTGGTTTACGGGTTCCATGCGGCGGATTGGCCGTTATCAGACCTCCGGTCTCGATCGTGCCGTACGTTTCCAGCACAGGAATACCGGTTGCCGCTTCGAACGCCCGTAATACCTCGACAGGCAGGGGAGCCGCGGCGGACCGCACGAACCTGACGCGGCAGTCATGAGCCTGCGCGGTCTGAGGATCTCTTGCCAGCAGTGCCAGCATCGCCGGCACGGCATTGATCCAGGTCATCCGGTGTCTGGCGATCATCGTCCAGAAGCCGCGACGGCGAAACCGCCGGTCAAGCACGAGGGTCGCACCGCCGCACAGGCTGGCGAGTAGTCCCACCACCTGTGTGTTGACATGCACCAGCGGCAACGGGCTGTAGCCGATGTCGGTGTGGCTGAACTGGTGATGGCGGCTGATGGTCGCGGCGACATGAGCGAGCTGGTCGATGGCGAGAAAGATCTCGGTGAACGGCCCCGCCGCTCCCGAACCCACCAGCAGGACACCGCCCCGCGGCTCATCAGCAGGATCAGCGGCAGTGGTTCGCCGATGGACATCGGCCGGTCCTTTGCCCGTCAGGCGTGGACTGATCTGGCGAATCCCGGCCGGCATCGGCAGCGGCCGGTCGGTCACCACCAGATCGGGCCGCACGTGCCGCAGCGCTCGCTCCAGTTCCGCGGGTGGCGAGTCCGGATCAAGCGGTACAGCCTGCCGGCCGCCGGTGACTGCCGCCAGGAAGACGACCGCGAAGTCGAGCGGGTCGGAGACACCGATAGCGATCCGCCGCCCGGCCTGTGGGCCGCGTTCGTCCAGATCAGCCTGCCAACAGCGGACAAGGGACAGCATCTCGCCGTATGTGATAGAGCGGTTGCCGTGAGCCTCCCTGAGGTACACCTGGTCCGGTTGTTCGCGAGCGTGTACGCACAACCACTCGGTCACCGATGTCACGTTCACCACCGTTGTCAACGTTCAGCAAATGAGTTCTCCGGTATCGGGGATTCCTCCGCCCCGCGGTCTGAGGATTATTGTGCCGTTCGGGGGAGCTGTCCTGGCCAGGCGTTCCGTAGGCATGAGCCGCCAGTCACACGAAAAGAGCCATGGTCGCATGGCCGGCAGCCTGCTGGATCGCTATATCAGTTCTAGATTCCTGTAATCAATTGCTATATCAGTTGTGGTGCGTACGATGAACCAGTACGTTGGGTGTCACGGGTCACACAGGTGCGCTTTCACCCGCGGGGAGCGATTTTTCTCACATCCTTTTTCGCGCCCGGTCGGCATTGGAGCGTGAACGGAAGCTTAGTGGCCGGCGCTGGAAGTCCTTCGGGGGTTGTCGGATGCCAGGCTGATGCGTCGCGAGACGCCGCCTGGCACCGGCAGGCCCTGGGCGAATTTCCGGCGGCGACTACTTAGAGCGACCGGCAATAGGGGGGCGGTGTCACGAGGCTGGGCCACGTAGCTCGCGGCGTTGTTGTCGGTCGCCGGGCGCTCTTAGGGTTGTTTCTCCGCGTTTAGACGGTTTCTGCCGGACACGGGACGATCGGCCCAGCGCGGCGCCGCGCGATGCGCGGGTGCCCCGGTGCGTCGGTCGACCCGACCGTCGGTCGACCGACGCACGGAAACGGAAAGAGCCCGCCGGCCGGAGCGCCATGGGCGGTGCCGTAGATGGCGGGGGAGACGCTGGGGGAGGGAGAGGCGGACGGCACATGAGCGGAACCCAGCGCCGGACACGTTGACAAGCCCAAGATGATCATTTGATGGCTGCGTCAGTCTGGCCATCCACGCCGAGCCCCCATATTGCGGAGTCGGCCAAACCGATACAGCTCATCTAGGTCGGGCTCCCAACAGCCGGGTGGCCGCCAGGCCGGCGGGCGGGTGCCGGTGTGCCCTCCCGAGTTCTACTTGACATAATGTGAATTATCGGCGCTTGGGATACCCGCCGGGGGAGGGCTCGGCCCGCGTCCGGCTTACGTGGATCCGCTGGCCGTTGGGCTACCGGGCCGATGGGTCAAGGTCAAGTGCGAGTGAGTTCATGCAGTACCGTTGGCCGGTCGGTTCCGGACCGTCGTCGAACACATGCCCGAGATGTGACCCACAGCGCCGGCATCGGACTTCTGTCCGGATCATGCCATGTGACGTGTCCTCCACCAGCTCTACCGCCTCGGCCACGGCGGGCTGGAAGAAACTCGGCCACCCCGAGCCGGAGTCGTACTTCGTGGCTGAGTCGAACAGCGCGTTGCCACAGGCGCCGCACCGGTAGATTCCCGTTTCCTTGCTGTAGGTGTATGCACCGGTGAAGGGCGGTTCGGTCGCTGCGTCACGCAGTACCGCGTACCGCTCCGGCGCAAGCTCCCTGCGCCACTCCTCGTCACTCTTCACGACCTGCTCCGCTGTCACGATGCTCTCCCTGCTATTAGTGCCGGACCTCGCCGGCCGGCGCGTCGGGGTCTTCGCGCACGCTGTTCTCCGCTATGTGACGTCTGATGTTTCGGCTTTGTTCCAGCGCACCGGCACGGCAACCGGGGCTGCGCCGGCAAGGCCACACACCGCTGTCGCCACCGCCACCGCCGCTGGCAGCGGAGCGATCTCGCGGCGAGCCCCGGAAGTGATCAATATCGCCGCGTCGGCCGCGTCGACGAGCATTCCCACCCATAGCCAGCCCCGAACCTGGTTGGCTTCCCGCCGGGTGAACGCGGTCAGCAGCCCGGCGCTGAGAGCCAGTTCACGGACAGCCGCCACGCGGGTTATCCACGCAGTCCGTCCGGCGGTTACCCGGTCTATCCCGGTGATCCGGGCGAATCCGGCTGGATGTGTCAGCAAACCGACACTGATTGCGCATCTGGTGACACCGATCAGACCGACGCGCAGACTGTGCGTGGCGGAAATGGGTGTTATGGCGATCGTTCTTCTACATAGTGTGAGCACGATCTCGTTACCAGCCTTGTCCTCATGGGAACGTCCAACAGAGCCTGTGCGTTGGTGATTCTGAGTTCCTCACTGGTACCGACGCTCGGGAGGGTTTTTTATGGGCGAGCGCATCCTGCGAGGCAGCCGGCTAGGTGCAGTGTCCTACGAGACGGATCGCAGCACCGAACTCGCGCCACGCCAGACCGCGTCCTACGACTGCCCGAACGGCCACCAGTTCACTATGCCCTTCGCTGCCGAGGCCGAGGTCCCGGCGGTCTGGGAGTGCCGTGTGTGTGGTGCCGGGTCGGTCATCGTCAACGGCGAGGTCCCGGAGCCGAAGAAGAGCAAGCCCCCACGTACCCATTGGGACATGCTCATGGAGCGGCGTACCACCGATGATCTCGAGGAGGTTCTGGCCGAGCGGCTTGCGGTTCTGCGGGGCACCGGTCAGGATCGCCGCTCCGCCTGACGCGAGTTTCGTCTTCGTGGCGGCGGCGGCCGGCAGCAGTGTGCGGACGATGTGGCCGACCGGGGTGGATCCGGTCGGCCACACGCATGTTCACCGGCTCACGAGAAATCGGCTCACGGGGACACGCCCGTCGCGGACCGGTCCGCGGCCTCTGCGCGGGCCAGGGGAACGTACCCGCCTTCCTTGCCGATGTGCCCCCCGGTGGCTAGGTGGCCGCCGCCGGGTGTGGCCTGCCGATCGTGACGGGTTGTCAGTGCCCACCAGGTGACCCGCCACAGGGCTTCCGCCACGATCGCGCGGCTCATCTTCGATCGTCCGTGTTCGCGTTCGACAAAAGTGATCGGGATCTCCAGGACCCGGAAGCCTGACCGCCACGCCTGCCAGGTGAGATCTACCTGGAAGCAGTATCCCTGTGACGCCACCTGCTGCAGGTCACGGCTTTTCAGGACACGCGCCCGGTAGGCCCGGAAACCAGCGGTGGCGTCCGCAAGCGGCATGCCGAGGGCGGCCCGCACGTACGCGTTCGCCCCGCGTGAGAGCAGCAGGCGTGACCGTGGCCAGTTGCGTACCTCTCCCCCGGTCACCCAGCGGGAGCCGATCACCAGATCGGCGTCACGCAGGGCCGCGAGCAGGCGTGGGAGTTCCTCGGGCTGATGGGAGCCGTCGGCGTCCATCTCGACCAGAATGTCGTAGCCCTGTCGAAGACCCCAGTCGAAACCGGCCACGTAGGCGGTGCCGAGGCCGTTTTTGGCGGCCCGGTGCAGAACGTGGACGCGCGGATCGCTCGCCGCGATCCCATCGGCGATCTCCCCGGTGCCGTCCGGGCTCGCGTCGTCGATGACCAGCAGGTCCACGTCCGGGTTGGCCGCGCGCAGCCGGATGACCGTGTTGTGAAGGTTCTCGCGCTCGTTGTAGGTCGGAACACACACGAGAACGCGCTCGTCGTCCACGCGGCTCCTTTCAGTGTCGCCGGCGGCCTCGCCGGCGGTCTCGCGGCCTGCCCCGCCCCGCTCGCGGGAGGACTTCCCTGCCCGCAGGCCGAACGTTACAGCGAGTAGTCCAAGAATCACTAGTAGAATCTCCGGGGCCGCGCCGACGCGGTCCGCGAGCGTTCGGCTGGTGCGTAGCGGGAGCGATGCGGTCAGGACAGCGGTCTCGTACAGGCCGGACTGTGCGATGACCCGGCCGTCGGGCTCGATGAGCGCGCTCTGGCCGCTGGTGGATACCTGGACCGCCGCTCGTCCATGCTCTACCGCTCGCATCCGGGTCATTGCCAGTTGTTGCTCGCTTTCGCCTTTGCGCCCGAATGAGGCGTTGTTGGTCTGTACCACCAACAGCTGCGCGCCCGCGTTGACGGTATCGCGGACAAGACCGTCATATGCTACTTCGAAGCAGATGACGTCACCGATCGTGACTGTGCCGATGTGGAGACTCCCGACGTTGCTGCCGTGCACAAAGTCATCCGGCAGTTCGGTGGCGAACCGCTTGACGAGCTTCTCCAGGACGGCCCGGCCCGGCAGGTACTCCGCGAACGGCACCGGATGCTGCTTGACGTAGATCTGGCCGGTCCAGCCATCGCCGCTCCAGCCCAGACCCGCGTTGCGCACCTTCCCCGTGCCCGGCCCGTCAAGTACCGCGCCGACGAGGAGGGGGGCGCCCACTGCCCGCGCCGCGCGGTCGAGCATGGCGGCGGCGCGGGGATCCACGAACGGGTCGACGTCCGAGGAGTTCTCCGGCCACAGAACGAGGTCCGGATGCGGAACGCGTCCCGCGGTAACGTCCGTGCCGAGGCGTTCGGTCGCCGTCATGTGGTTGGCGGTCACCTGGAACATGCGCCCGAGCGCCTCCAGGCCACCGGCCCGTGGCACGTTGCCCTGGATCGCCGCCACCTGTGCGCTGCCGGCCTGCGCGGAGGTCGGCAGCGGCACGGCGAGACCGGCCGCCGTCATGGCCACGGCGGCACCCAGCGGCCAGGCCAGGGCCGCGGCCCGACGGGTACGCCCGCGGCCGGCGGCGGGCGTACCCGTGCCCGGTGAGCCCAGCGCGCCCACCGGGCTCAGTGCGAGGACCGCGGCGGCGAGCAGCGCGCCGGAGCCCGCGACAGCGGCGGTCACCAGCGGGGAGCCCCCCAGCGCCGCCAGCGGTGTCAGTGGTGTGTCCGCCTGAGTGAAGGCCAGCTTCCCCCACGGGAAGCCGCCGAACGGCACGCGTCCGCGTAGTGCCTCCTGGCCGACCCACACCGCGGCGACCCACAACGGCCAGCCACGCACCCGCATGACCAGCGTGGTCGCGGGCGCTATCAGGGCGAGCAGGGCGGCTTCCCCGATCGAGAGGACTATCCAGCCGTCCAGGCCGACGAACATGACAAAGCGCAGCATGGACAGCATGAAGGCGAGGCTGAACAGCATGCCCAGACCGGCCGAGCGCCGCAGTGGCACGCCGCGCGCCAGCAGGGTGATGACGGCTACCGAAACCGGGGCCAACGGCCAGATCCCCACCGGAGGGAATGCCAGGTACAACGCGATTCCGGCTGTGACGGCGAGCAACGGCCGAGTCAGTCGACGGGCCCGGGCGCCGGCCTGGCGGGCCGCCCGGGAATCCCCGCCAGGGCGGACCGCATCGGCTGGATCGCCTGGTTGCGATGCGCCGGCACTGCGACCCACGGTCAGCGTGTCCTGGGTTGTCACAGTCCCAGTGTCGGCCACCGCCGCGCGGGGAATCGACGGGGTCGGCGGATTGCCCATCCACAGTCATGTCAGCTGGGCATGACTGTGGATGGGCGTTGCCTATGAGGATGGGCGTTGCCTATGAGTGCGGGACCGGATCGCCCGCGGATCGCCCGAGGCCTGTCTCGCCGTGGCTGGCTTCCCGGTGGTCACCGTGCTGGCGGCCACCGTGCTGGCGGTCGGCAAGAGGCAGCATCACCACGCCGATGATAATCAAGGTGAGGGATCCGATTTTGATCCAGTTCGTGGTCTCCGCGCCGATGAGGATGCCGATGACAGCGACCGCCGCGGTGCCGAGCGCGCCGAAAGCGGCATAGGAGATGCTCGGGCTCAGTCCGGTGAGGGCGACCGCGAAGAGGTAGGTGGCCAGGAGGAATCCGACCACGGCGAGCATCGTGGGCAGCGGGTTGCGAAATCCGTGGGAGGCCGCGAGGGCATACGTGGCGGCCACGTCGCAGGCTATCGCGGCCAACAGTGCCAGCCAGGTCATCAGTGTCCTTGGGGTGTGATCGCGTTTTTTCTCGGGGCGGGCGCCAGGGGCGATGTCGGTGATGGTCATGGCTGTTCCCAGGAGTCCTTACGTGAGGTGATCGAGGATTCGGGCTGGTGGAATCCGTCGATCCGCGGGAAAGCGTTGTCCCGCGGCTTGGGTCCGGCTGGGACAGTGACTGAACACTACTACGCGCTGCGCACGAATGAATGCTCTGCGTGTCTTCGTGTTTCATGCGCGGCGGCCGCGCCTGGGCGAGGGCGGGCGAGGGGCGCTCTAAGGCGTCGCAATGGGGCGTCATGACGGAGTGCCGTGATGAAATATTGAGAATGATTGAGAATACTGAGCGACTGGCGGCGGGGAAATGTTTTTGTTGCGTCCAGTAGTTAATTGGTTGTGGATATGTTCATCCGCTGATGCGCGGGTCGTGCATCCAGGTCACGGCAGGTCCGGCCGCTCCATGGGATCGGTGCGCCGCTGGTTCGCGGCGACGGTGTCCTTGATCCGGGAAACAGGAAATAGACGCAGCTGGAACGCCCTGTTGACACAAGCGGAGCCAGGGCCGGTACGGTCCATGTCGTCCACTCGTGAGGCGGCTGCGTCAGCGCCTTCCCCGTCGGCAGACCGGCCGGTGGCCGTGGGGCGCTCGCGCATCCGCGGCTACCCGAGGCCAGGCCCGGTCGGCGCTGGGGCCGGACAGGAGGTTCGTCACCGCCGACGGAGAGGGAGCCGCACGAAGGCAGTCCGAAGGGTTCCGGTCGTCCCCTAGACAACGATCCCCTGCCCGCATCCGGCAGGCCGGGGATCGGTTCGAAGGACGGTCCGGGGCCCTTGGACGTCCTCGCTACTGCTCGGGGGTCCCCCGTTGCGGGGTCATTGCGGCTGGGCCATCAGATCGTGGATGACTGTGCCGCGGATGACCGTGCGGACGCATGCCGGGTCGGGGCCGTCGAGGTCGGGGAGCCCGGCTATGCCCGCTCGTGGGTCGGTGGACCATGCCGCGACCCGGGCGTCGGGCACTTGGACGACCAGCTCCCCCGGTACCCGCCAGACGGCGAACGTCGCTGGCGCGCCGGGTACGAGGACCCCGCTGCCGTCATCGTCCGCGCGGGCTGCCCGCCAGCCGCCTCTCGTCGCGGCCGAGAACGCCGCCCGGGCGGTGAGCGCCGACGCCCGCGTGTGGTGCGTGACCGCGGCACGCACACCGCCCCATGGGTCCATCGGGGTCACCGGCGCATCCGAGGACAGCGCGAGGACGACACCGGCGGCGGCCATGGCCGCCAACGGGTTCATCGCCTGCGCGCGGCCGCTTCCCAGCCGGCGGGCGTACATCCCCTCCGGGCCTCCCCAACGGGCGTCGAACGCTGGCTGCACGCAGGCCAGCAGGCCCAGGCGGGCCATCCGGGCGATCTGGGCGGTATCGGCCAGTTCGCAGTGTTCGACGCGGTGGCGCGCGGCCAGCATCCTGGGCAGGCCGATCTTTGCGGCTGCCCGCTCGCAGCCGTCCAGGACGATGTCGAGGGCCGCGTCGCCGATAGCGTGGAAGCCTGCCTGCAGGCTCACCTCGCCAGCCTGGACGATCAGCTCGCACACCGCGTCCGCGTCCAGCCGCGCGATTCCATGATTATCGGGTGCGTCCGCGTACGGCACCCGCAACGCCGCGGTGCGCGATCCCAGTGAGCCGTCGACGAACAGGTCGCCGCCGAGCCCGGCGCCCAGTGCCAGCGCGGTCTCGACGTCCCCGGCCCAGTAGCCGTGGACGTCGGGGCCTGCCTCGGCGGCGGCGAGGGCGAGCAGATCGCTGAGGTCGTCGGCGCTGGAAACCGCGGGCCCCGCCATCTCGTGCAGCGCCGCGATACCCAGGGCGGCGGCATGGGAGCGGACGCGCCGCTGGGCGGCCCGCCGCTGATGAGCGGAAACACTGCCGTACGCGGCCGCGCGGGCGATGTGGTGGGCGTCGCCCTGGCAACGGCCGTCGCCCAGCCAGCCCGCCGCGCCGCGGGCGCCGCTGCGGTCCGCGAGCGCTGAGGACACGACGGCGCAGTGACCGTCGACACGGGCGAGGTAGACCGGTGCTCCCCCGGCTGCCCGGTCGAGCTCGGCGATGCTGGGCGGCCGGTCTTCCGGCCAGGCCGTGTCGTCCCAGCCGGTACCGAGCACCGTGGTCGCGGGGTGGCGCCTGGCATGGTCGGCGAGCTGGTCCAGCGCGGCCAGCAGGGAGCGTGCCGGCGCCAGGTCGAGACCACCGAGCGCGAGCCCGGTCGCGGTCACATGCACGTGGGCGTCCACGAAGGCGGGGGTGACCAGGGCGTCGTCGAGGTCCACGATCTCGTCGGCACTCATCGCGTCGCTGGCCGCGGCCGAGCCGACCCAGGCGACCGTGTCGTGGTCGATCAGCATCGCGGTCGCGAACGGCGAGGCCGGGCTGTGCACACGGCCGCCGCGGTAGAGGACGCGAGCGCCCCGGGCTCCCGGGCTGGCTCCCGGGCCCGGCGGTATGTCCGTCACAGCTGCCAGTCTGCCTGCCGCGGCCGCGGTGCGGCGCTTGGCGGCGTGTGGCGCTGCCGTCGGTCGCTGTCGTGCCGCCGGCTGGGTGCCGCTGGTTGGCATCGGTTGGCGGCCGCCCGCGCGGTTACGGCTACAGCGCGGGCGGCCGGGCCTCGTATGGAGTGGAGAGGACGACCATGGTGCGGGTGGAGACGTTCGCCGCGGCGCGGATCTCCTGGAGCAGGCTTTCCAGGTTGCTCGGACCCGCGACCCGGACCTTGAGCAGGTAGCTCTCCTCGCCGGCGACGCTGTGGCAGGCCTCGATCGCGTCGAGGCCGCGCAGGCGGTCCGGCGCGTCGTCGGGCTGGCTCGGGTCGATCGGTTTGATGGACACGAAGGCGGTGAGCGGGAGCCCGACCTGGGCGACGTCGATCACAGCCGCGTAGGAGGTGATCACGCCTCGCTGTTCAAGGCGCCGGACCCGCTGGTGAACCGCGGATACGGACAGGCCGGTGGCTCGGCCGAGATCGGTGTAGCTCATCCTGCCGTCCCGGCACAGCAGGCGGACGATCTCGCGGTCAAGGTCTTCCAGCACGATCAGAAGCGTACGCAGATCACCGGTGATCGATGCATGCCGCCCTGGTCCGGCCACGGTCCGCCGATGGATCTGGATCGATGTGGATGGCCCAGGCTGCCGGTGGCACGAAGCCGTTGCGAAAACCAAGGGAGACGGACTGTAACCATCGGTGGTCCCTGGTTGGATGCAACCACGTGGGCAGGAGGCGGTTTCGGTTCCGGACACCGTTGTCCCCTACTGTGGCCCACCGGTGTCCATCACGAAAGAACGAAAGAACGGGAGAGGTGAGGCGTGGGGCTGGCCGAGCGGCTCGCGGGCAAGCGTGTCCTCGTCACGGGGGCGACCGGCTTCGTGGGCGAGGCACTGCTGGAACGGCTGCTTTCCGACCTGCCCGGCACCGGGGTGGTCGTGCTCATCCGTCCCCGCGCGGGCAGGAGCGGGCAGGCCCGTCTTGCCGGTCTCGTGGCCAAGCCGGCGTTCGCGCCGTGGCGCGAACGCCTTGGCGCCGACGGCGTTGAACAGGTGCTGCGGGAGCGGGTCACGGTCCTTGAAGGCGATCTCGAACGGATTCCGGCCATTCCGGCGGATGTGGACACTGTCGTCCACTGTGCCGGCGAGGTGTCGTTCGACCCGCCGATCGACACGGGTTTCGCCACCAATCTCGGGGGTGTCCAGGAGCTGCTGCGGGCCATCCGCGACAGCGGCGCACGCCCTCATGTGGTGCATATCTCCACGGCGTACGTGGCGGGCCTGCGGTCGGGCCACGTGGCCGAGGGGCGCCTTGCGCACACCGTCGACTGGCGGGCCGAGCAGGCCGCCGCACAGCGGGCACGGCGTGCGGCGGAGGACGCGTCCCGGGCCCCGGAGACGCTGCGCGGGTTCCGGGCCGAGGCTGAAGGCGAGCACATCCGGGCTGGGGCGCAGACGGTCTCGCGAGAGGCTGAACGGCGTCGGCGCAGGTGGGTGGAGCGCCGGCTCGTCGACGCGGGCGGCGAACGGGCCCGTGTGCTCGGCTGGACGGACTGCTACACGTTCACCAAAGCGCTTGCCGAGCGCTACCTGGAGACCGAACGTGATGGTCTGCCGTTGACCATCATGCGGCCGTCCATCATCGAAAGCGCGTTGGCCCGCCCGTTCCCGGGCTGGATCGAGGGCTTCAAGATGGCCGAGCCGCTGATCCTCGCCTACGGCCGCGGGGAGCTGCCGGACTTCCCCGCGTCCCCGGACGGGATCATCGACATCATCCCTGTCGACCTGGTGGTCAACGCGATCCTGGCCGCGGCCGCGGCCCCGCCGCCGGCATCGGCCCCGGCGTACTACACGGTGTGTTCCGGTTTTCGTAACCCGCTGCTGTTTCGCGATCTTTACGAGAACGTCCGGGAGTACTTCGAGCGCCATCCGCTGTCCAAGCCCGGCCGTGGCGCTGTCGCGGCCGCGCACTGGCGGTTCGCCGGGGCCGCCACGGTCGAGGGCCAGCTGCGCCGTGGCGAGCGTTTCGCGGAGATCGCGGGAAGGGCGCTCGGGTACGCCCCACGCTCCGACCGGGTCCGCCAGGCCGCCCGTGACCTGGAGCAGTTCGATGAGCGGCTGTCGTTCCTGCGGCGTTACCAGGACCTCTACCGTTCCTACACCAAGGCGGAGCTGGTCTACGTTGATGACGCGACCCGCAGGCTCCACCAGGCACTCGATGCGGGTGACGCCGAGCGGTTCGGGTTTGACCCGGCCTGCTATGACTGGCGTACCTACCTGCAGGAGATCCATTTTCCGAGCGTCACCTCGACCTTCCGCGGCCCGGACAAGCCCCCGGCGCCGCCCCGGCGGGCGTCGCACGCCCTCGCCGGCGGTCCGGACACGCTCGCGGTGTTCGACCTGGATGGGACGCTGGTGTCCTCGACCGTGGTTGAGTCCTACCTGTGGCTGCGGCTGACCGACCAGACGTTCGCGGCGCGCGGGCGTGAGCTTGCGCAGCTTGCCCGCGCGCTGCCCGGGTACGTGCGGGCGGAGCGGCGCGACCGGGGGCATCTCATCCGGGCGGTGTACACGCGCTACGCCGGTGCCGATCCCGGCGAGCTCGCCCGCCTCGTCGACGAGGTAGCCGGTGACATCCTGCTGCGCCGGGTGAAGGCGGGGGCGATCCGCCGGATCCGCGAGCACCGCGACGCCGGGCACCGGACCGTCCTGCTCACCGGGGCGGTCGAGGTTCTCACCCGTCCGCTGGCGCCGCTGTTCGACGAGGTCGTCGCCACCCGGCTCGCGGTCGGGGCGGACGGGCGCTGCACCGGGCGCCTGGTATCGGCACCGCTGGTCGGTGACTCCCGCGCCGCCTGGCTGGATCACTATGCCAAGCGGGTGGGCGCGGATCTGGCGGCGTCGTGGGCATACGCGGACAGCCAGTCGGATCTGCCGATGTTGCGGGCGGTCGGCAATCCGGTCGCGGTCAACCCGGACCTGCCGCTGTACCGGGTGGCCCGCCGCTCCGGCTGGCCGATCGAGCAGTGGGCCTCGACCCGTGGTGAGCCACGCGCCGTGGTCGGCAGCCGGCATGAACGCACGATCCATGCCGCCGCCCGGGCTCGGGATCTTTTCGGCGGTGGGGCCGCAGCCCTGTCTCCGGGCGGCCGCGTCCGGACATCACGGCCGGGTGTCGATCGGTGAGCCGCGCGCTGGAGCTGTACCGGTCGATGCCCCGCTACCTGGCCACCCGGACGCTGTCGGGCCGGCTGCCGGCCCTGGCCGGCGCCGCGGCCGGGATGACAGCGCCGCTGCGGCTGACCGACGGGCCGGCGCCGGCCGTGCCGGGCGAGGGGTGGGTTCCGATCCGCCCGCGGCTGTCGGGGATCTGCGGGTCGGACCTGGCCACCGTCACCGGGCAGCTGTCGCTCTACTTCACGTCGCTGGTGTCCATGCCCTTCGTCCCCGGGCATGAGATCGTGGCCGACACCCAGACCAGCGTCACCCTCACCGATGGCACTGAGCTGCCGGCCGGCAGCAGGGTGGTGCTCGATCCGGTTCTCGGTTGCGCCGCCCGGGGCCTGCCCGCATGTGCTGGTTGTGCCGCCGGGCACACCAGCCGCTGTGACAATATCACTGTGGGTCATCTGTCCCCCGGTCTGCAGACCGGGTTCTGCGCGCGGACCGGTGGCGGGTGGAGCCGGTCCCTGGTTGCCCACCGCTCGCAGTTGTATCCCGTGCCGGCGGACCTGCCCGACGAGCGGGCGGTGCTGGTGGAGCCGCTTGCGTGCGCGGTACATACCGCGTTGCGGGCACGGGCCGGGGACGGCGACCGGATTTTGATCATCGGTGCCGGCTCGGTCGGGCTGTTCACGTTGCTGGCGCTGCGCGCCTACACCAAGGCCGGCCTGGTGACGGTGGTAGCCAAGCACCGTCACCAGGTGGAACGCGCGCGGCTGTTCGGGGCGGACGAGATCATTTCACCGGCGTCCGCGGTCGGCGGGGTGCGCCGTGCCACCCGTGCGCTCAAACTGGAACCGGAGGCCGGACCGCCGTATCTGCTCGGCGGCGTGGACATCGCGATCGACTGCGCCGGCAGCGCATCCTCGCTGTCGACGGCGCTGCGCGTCACCCGCGCCGGTGGGCGGGTGGTGCTGTCCGGTGTTCCCACCGGGCCGGTCGATCTGACGCCGCTGTGGTTCCGTGAGCTGGAGCTGGTGGGCACCTACGCGTCCAGCGCCGGTCGGGGGCTGCCAGCAGACGGGGCGGCGGGTGCGGCGGTGGCGCCGGCGGACTTCGTCCGAGCGCTGGAGCTTGCGGCAACTGCCCCGTTGGACGGGGTTGTGTCGGCGGCCTACCCGTTGGACCGTTGGCGGGACGCGTTGGACCACGCGCTCGGCGCGGGCCGGCTTGGCGCGGTCAAAGTCGCCTTCGACCTGATGGCGACCTGATGGCGCCCTGATGAGGCGAGTGTGCAATCTGTTCGTAAGGACTACAACATTCACTGGGACGCTTACTGGATGGCGGCTGGCGGCGGAAGCGCCGCTCAGCCGGACTCGCGCGTGAGGGGATCGCACAGGTGAGACCGGGGTTCGTGCTCGAGGTCGATGAGCGGACTCCTCCGCTGCTCGTACACCAGGGTGAGGGGTTCGGGCTGGAGCGTTTCCCGCTCGGCACGCGGGTCGTCTACCCGCCGGAGTCGCTGCCGGAGCTGGCTGACGTCGACGCGGCGATCGGCCGGGCGCTGGCCGAGCCGGAGAACAGCGAGCCGTTGCGGGCGCTGCTGCGGCCGGGGATGCGCCTCACGATCGCCTTCGACGACCTGTCGATTCCGCTGCCGCCGATGCGCCGGCCCGACATCCGCCAGCGGGTGATCGAGCAGGTGCTCACGATCGCGGCCGAGGCCGGCGTGGACGACGTGGTGCTTATCGTGGCGAACGCGCTGCACCGCCGGATGACCGCCGCCGAGATCGAGCGGACTGTCGGGGAACGGGTGTTCCGCTCGTTCTGGCCGGACAGCCTCTACAACCATGACGCGGAGGACAGGGACAATCTGACGCATATCGGCCTGACCGAGAACGGTGAGGACGTCGAAATCAACCGACGGGCCGCCGAATCGGACCTGCTGGTCTATGTCAATGTCAACATGGTGGCGATGGACGGTGGCCACAAGTCGGTGCCGATCGGGCTCGCGTCCTACAACAGCCTGCGCCACCATCACAACAGTCATACAATGATCCATTCGCGTTCGTTCATGGACCACACCCGTTCGGCCATGCACTCCTCGGCGTGGCGGATGGGCCGGCTGCTGGCCGATCACCTGAAGATATTCACGGTGGAGACGACCGTGAACAACGCCTCCTTCCCGTCCCGCTACGCCTTTCTGATGAAGCGGGAATGGGAGTGGTCCATCCGTGACCAGGCGATGGCGTTCGGGATGTCGAGGGGGCTCGCGGCCATGCCGGTCCGTCCTCGCCGCAAGCTCTTCCAGGATCTTGTCGCCGGGTACGGGGTGACCGGCGTGCACGCGGGCGAGACCGAGGCCGTGCACGCCAAGACGCTCGCGAACGTGCACCGCCAGCAGCTTGTCGAGGTGAACGGGCAAAGCGACGTGCTGGTCGTGGGCCTGCCCTACCTGGGGCCGTACAACGTGAACTCGGTGCTCAACCCGATCCTCGCGATGTGCCTCGGGCTCGGGTACTTCTTCAACATGTACCGAGGGCGGCCCCTGGTCCGCCGCGGCGGGGCGATGATCCTCTACCATCCGGTGACGCCGGAGTTCTCTCAGCTCCATCATCCGTCGTATGTGGATTTCTTCGAGGAGGTTCTCGCCGAGTCCACCGACCCGGCGACGATCGAGACCACGTTCGAGAAGCAGTACGCGACCGACCCCTGGTACACCCACCTGTACCGCACGTCGCATGCCTACCACGGCGTGCACCCGTTCTATATGTGGTACTGGGGTGCGCATGCCATGGATCACCTGGGGGATGTGGTGTGGGTCGGTGGTGACCGGGCCGCCTGCGCGCGGATGGGCTTTCGGGCCGCGTCCACCCTGGCGGACGCGTTGGAGATGGTGTCGGGCACGGTCGGCCGCGATCCGTCCATGACCTACCTGCACTCCCCGCCGCACGTCATCGCGGACGTGCGCTGATGGCGCCCCGCCCGGCCGGGGCCGGGCTGCGTGAGGTGGCCCGCGGCTGGCGCTGGGGGGCCAGGCCACCGGTACCGCGTTCAGCTGAGCCACACCAGCTACCGGCGGTGGCCAGAGAGTTCCCCACGGCCTGGGCGCGCACACCGGCGATGCGGGCGGCCCGGGTCGCGGCTCTCGAGGTCGGGATGCGCCCGCTCCTGGACGCGAATCTGTCGCTGTCGGTGACAGGACTGGACGCCATCGACGGGCTTCGAGCGCCCGCGCTCTTCGTGTCGAACCACGCGAGCCATCTGGACGCGCCACTGCTGTTGTGCGCGCTGCCGCGGCAGGTGCGCGACCACACGGCCGTGGCCGCCGCCGCCGACTACTTCTTCGGTAGCTGGTGGCGGGGGCTGGGCACGGCCTTCCTGTTCGCGACCGTACCGATCGAGCGCCGCGGGGGCGCCCCCTCGACCGCGCCCGCGGATCTGCTCGCGGACGGCTGGAATCTTGTGATCTTCCCGGAGGGGACGAGGTCGAGGGACGGCCAGCTCACCCGTTTCCGGTTCGGCGCGGCACATCTGGCGATCACCTGTGGGGTTCCGGTGGTGCCGGTCGCCATCCGTGGCAGTTTCGCCGCGATGCCACGCGGACGCGGGTGGACGCTGCCTGGCCGGCCGGCGGTGTCCGTGCGTTTTGGCCGGCCTCTGTGGCCAGCCAGTGATGACCTTCGTTTCTTCACCGACCGGATCTTCGGTGAGGTCTCCCGGCTGCTGGCCGAGGACGCCACGTCATGGTGGGAGTCGCTACGCGCCACGCCCGCCAGCCCGAACCCGCCCGCTCGGAGTGCGCGGACCGCTCACTGGCGCCGGGTCTGGCAGTCAACCGAGCCCGTCGGACGCGACACGACGGGGTCTCCGTGGAAAGCTCCGAAGAATGTTAAAAACATCACGTCTGGCTGACAGCATGTCTAGCTCTGACAGCATGTCTGGCTGACATGGCGGATAAGAGGCTGCGGCAAGAGGGCCTTGGATCAGGGAGTGGCGTCCGGGTGGATGGGGCTGCGTTCTTACCC